>JALYHL010000006.1:35196-201366 GCA_030776625.1 Actinomycetota bacterium
GCCCCCTCCTCTTTCTGTCCAGAGATCCGGCGCCCGTCACACCGCCTAACCTTCCTGGATGATGCACGAGGCAGCGCCGGGCGACCTGTGGGTGCTTCGATGCCGGTCCTGTGGTGACACCTTCACGACCGAGAGCGACGCCGAGCGGCGTTGTCGTAGCTGCGGCAGCGAGGAAGTGGACCTGGCGGACGAGCCGCTCCTGTGAAGCGCGCAGGCGTAGCCATAGAGCCGGCCGCGAGCCCGGACCTGCGCGACGCGGTGGAACGCGGTGGGGGACATGTCGTCGACGTGGGCGTTGCCGACGCGCTGGTGTGGGTGGATCCGGCGGACCCTCACGGTCTGAAGGAGCTGTTGCGCGCTTGTCCGGCGCGCTGGGTCCAGCTGCCGTTCGCCGGGATCGAGTCTTTCTTCGCCGCTGGTGCGATCGACACCTCGCGCACGTGGACCTGTGCCAAGGGGATCTACGGGCACTCGACCGCCGAGCACGCGCTTGCGTTGATGCTCATGGCGGCGCGGCGGTTGAACGTGCACGTGAGCGCGACCTCGTGGACTTCCCCGCGCGGCGTTGGGTCGGGCTTCGGCGCCGCCGAACGCCGGCTTGCGAACTGCACCGTCGTCATCGTCGGAACCGGGGGCATCGGCACTGCGCTGGCCACGATGTTGCAGCCCCTGCGGGCGCGGGTGATCGGCGTCAACCGCTCGGGCCGGCCGCTGGCCGGGGCCGAGCGCTCCGTGAGGATCGAGTCGCTCGGAAGCGTGTTGCCGGAGGCCGACTTCGTCGTGTTGGCCGCGGCGCTCACCCCCGAGACGGCGGGCTTCATCGGGCCGGCGGAGCTGGAGGCGATGAAGGAGTCGGCGTGGCTCGTGAACGTCGCGAGGGGGGCGCTCGTCCATACAGATGCCCTCGTCGAAGCGCTCCGCAGCGGCGAGATCGCAGGCGCCGCGCTCGACGTGACGGACCCCGAGCCTCTGCCCGACGGGCACCCGCTCTGGACGCTGCCGAACGCAGTCGTCACGCCCCACGTCGCCAACACCTGGGACATGGCGCTCCCGGAGCTCACGGCGCTCGTGGAGCGGAACGTGGTGCGTTTCGCCTCGGGCGAGGAGCTGGAGGGGCTTGTCGACCCCGCAGCCGGGTACTGATGTGAGTCGGAAGCACTCAGATTACCTGTTGACAAAGACAACAAGTTGTTCTAAGATGGCGGCGTAACAGAACGGCGAGACTTAGGAGGTGCAGCATGCGTCTCGGTACCATCCCCAACGGGCGCGACGTCGACGACGTCTTCCAGAGGTTCTTCGGGTCCGACCTGGCGGGGTCGACCCCCGGGTGGAGCGGCTTCAACGTCCCCACCGACGTCTTCCACAGCGGCGACAAGCTCGTGATCCGCATGGACCTCCCGGGCGTGAACCCGGACGACGTCGAGGTCACGGTCCAGGAGTCCACGCTCCTGATCAACGGCAAGCGCAACTTCCCGTACGACGCCGAGGGTGCCCGGTTCGTGCGCCGCGGGACCTTCTACGGTGACTTCACCCAGAAGGTGGCGCTGGGCAAGGGCCTGGACGTCGAGCAGATCAGCGCGCACTACGACAACGGCGTGCTCGAGCTCACGATCCCGTACTCGGCCGAGGTTCAGCCGAAGAAGATCTCGATCCAGCGCGGGAGCGAGAAGGCGCTGCAGAACTGAGCTACTGGTGTCACGAGAGACCGGCCTTCGGGCCGGTCTCTTCGCGTTCGGCGACGATGAAAGAGGGCGCAGGGATCCCGCGGATGCCGGCCATCAC
This sequence comes from Actinomycetota bacterium, assembly GCA_030776625.1. Classification (NCBI taxonomy): domain Bacteria; kingdom Bacillati; phylum Actinomycetota; species Actinomycetota bacterium. Next base: position 36,979 of record JALYHL010000006.1, read on the forward strand.
GCCGAACCCCCCGAGGCCTGCCGGATCGGCGAGCGCACCGAGCGCCTGCCGTCGTGACAGGGCCTTCAGCGCGACGGCGCCCTCACCGTCGGAGGATGCGCGGGCGAACTCCTCACGGAGGGAGGTATGCAGGTCGTCGAGCCCGAGGTTCTTCAGCACCTCTCGTTGCGGCCGCGGCCCGATCGGGATCTGACGAGCCCTCGTCATAGCCACACGGATCGACGTCCAGTTCGCGTGCGCGGTCAGGTCCTTCTCGCCGGGCCGGCTGAGAGAGAGGTCGTCGGCACCTCCGGATGAGTAGGAGACGAGGGTCCCTTTCGGACGCCGTGCCGCGTCGGCCGCCTCTTCGCCGTAGTCGATGAAGATCCACGCGCCGCGCTGGAACCTCGTCGCGGCGTGCGCGACCAGCGACTCGGCGGCGAGCGCTACCTCGAAGCGGTGACCGTCCGGCAACTCGACGCCACAGCGATCGAGGAAGCGGCTGAGCTCGGGGTTCGACGGCGGTCGCAGCTCGGTGGTCAAGCCCCGCCCATCCGTTGTGACACAGACCTCGAACAGGCTCCCGTCGCGCGCCTCGACCAGATGCACCGGCAGGTTGTCCAGTACCTCGTTGGCGAAGAAGCACCCGGCTTCGGTGGCAGGGGCTTCGGCCACCGAGCGATGCCAGCTGACGTTGGCGAAGCGGTCGAGAAGTCGCCGCTGCCTCTCTTCGTTCTGGGGAACGCGCTCGATCAACCTGAGCTGGAGCGCGGCGGCGCACGCGCCTGACAGCGACTCCAGCACCGAGGCGGCGAAGCCTCCCTCTCCCGGTCCTATCTCGATCACGTCGAAGCGCGCGGGGGCTCCGCACAGCTCCCACACCTCTTCGAAGGCGCGACCCCAGAGTTGCCCGAAGCCGGGATCGAGCTCCGGCGACGTGACGAAGTCGCCGTTCCAGCCGGTCCGGGTTCCACCCGACGCGTAGTAGCCGAGCTGCGGGTGATAAAGCGCCAACTGCATGTAGGCGGCGAACGGCATGGGGCCCCGCGACTCGATGCGCTCTATGAGATATCGCTCGAGCGGCGGGGTCACGACCTCTTCTTGGCGGCAGGCGGGACCTTCGCCGCGGCCTTCTGCGCCTCCCGCCGCATCCGCCCGTACCACTCCCTCTTGTCCCCGTGCGTCTTCACGTGCTCCAGCGCGAGGTCGGCGACGCGGACGACGTCGGCGTGGAGGGCCTGGTCCGAGTAGAGCGCGATCAGCCGGTCGTACGGGCCGGTGGAGTCGAAGCCCGCACCGATCGCCTGCTCGTAAAGCTCGGTCGCCTCGTCCACGCGCCCCAGCTGCTCGAGGTTCTGGGCTCGCAGGAACTGTTTCACCACCCGGACCGTGTCCACGTCGTCAATCGTAGGCTTGGAGAAAGCCGACACGCGTTTGGATCTCGACCAGCGGATCAAGGAGGATCAATGGCTGCCACCGACCTGGCATCGACGGCGAAGGCCCTCGTGGCCGAGAACAAGGGCATCCTCGCCGCGGACGAGAGCTTCCCGACCATCGAGAAGCGCTTCAAGGCGATCTCCATCGAGTCGACGGAAGAGAACCGGCGCGCTTATCGGGACATGCTCTTTACTACCCCGGGGCTCGAGGAGTTCATCAGCGGCGTGATCCTCTTCGACGAGACCATCCGCCAGTCATCAAGCGACGGAACGAACTTCGCCGAGCTGCTGCAGAGCAGAGGGATCATTCCGGGCATCAAGGTCGACGCGGGAGCCAAGGACCTGGCGCTGTTCCCGGGAGAGAAGGTGACGGAGGGCTTGGACGGCCTGCGTGGCCGGCTCGAGGAGTACCGCGAGCTCGGGGCCCGGTTCACGAAGTGGCGGGCGGTCATCAACATCGACGGCGACGACATCCCGACACGCTTCGCGCTCAACGCGAACACCCATGCCTTGTCCCGCTACGCGGCCCTCTCGCAAGAGGCCGGGCTCGTCCCGATCGTGGAGCCCGAGGTGATGATGGACGGCCCGCACTCGATCCAGCGGTGTTACGAGGTGACGGAGCAGACACTGACGTCGCTGTTCGAGCATCTGACCCTCCATCGCGTGTCGCTCGAGGGAACGTTGCTCAAGACGAACATGGTGCTGTCGGGCAAGGAGGCAGGTGACCGCGCCGGCGTCGAGGAGGTCGCACGCATGACGGTCGATTGCCTGAAGGCGACGGTTCCGGCCGAGATCCCCGGCGTCGTCTTCCTGTCCGGTGGTCAGAGCGATGAGGAGTCGACGGCTCACCTCAGTGCCATGAACCAGATCGGCGGCTTCCCCTGGGAGCTGAGCTTCTCGTACGGCCGTGCGCTCCAGGCGCCGGCCATTGCTGCCTGGAAGGGAGACCCCGCGAACGTCGAGGCCGGTCAGAGGGCGCTGTATCACCGGGCGAAGCTGAACGGCGCGGCTCGTTCGGGCGCCTATCGCCCGGAGATGGAGAACGAGGCAGCCTGAGGAAGGTGGTCGCGGCCGTCGCCGTTGCTTGCGCGCTGTCGCTCGCCGCGACGCTGCCCGAAGCCCCAGCATCTGCTCAACCTCCTGTAGCGGAAGGAGACCGCGCCGCGATCCAGGCGTTGCTGGACCGGCGCGCGTTGGCGATCCTCGACGGCGATCGCGCCGCGTTCATGTCCACCGTCGGCGGGTGGTCGGAGGATTTCGTGGCGCGCCAGAAGACGCTCTTCCGCGGCCTTCAGGACGTGCCGTTGAGCTCGTTCCGGTACCGGCTCGCGTGGGAGCGGCGTGGCGACCTGGTGCGGCGTTCGGACGTACGGCGCTACCCGGGAGCCGAACGCGTATCGATCCCGCTCACCGAGGAGCGATATCGCATCGAGGGGTTCGACCGGCGCGAGGCGGTGGAGGACCTCTACTACACGTACGTGAAACAGAACGACGAGTGGTTGATAGCGGAGGACACCGACCTCGACGACCTCACGTTGTACTCGGCGCGGCACCTGTGGGACTTCGGGGCGCTCGAAACCGAGCGCAGCGAGCACTTCTTGATGTTCTCGCACCCCTGTAGGAACTGCGACCGACTGGGCGATGACTTCCTCAGTCTGGCGGAACAGGGACTGGCCCGCGCGCGCCGCTACTGGCAGGGACCGTGGAACGAGCGGATCGTGGTGCTGGTCCCACGCTCGGGAAAACAGCTCGAGAGGATGATCCAGTCAACGTTCGACCTAGACAACTTCGTCGCGTTCGCGTACTCGACCGTGGACGGCACCGACGGTGTGGACTACACCGGTCACCGGATCATCCCCAACCCCCGCGCTTTCAGCGGGCGGGCGAGCGAGTCGGTCCTGCAGATCCTGGCGCACGAGCTGCTGCACGTCGCAACGCGCGACTCCGCGGGTCCCTTCGTGCCGGTGTTTGTGGACGAAGGATTCGCCGACTACGTCGGCCATGATGCGGCCCCCGGCGCGCTGGCGTTCTTCAACTCCGACGTCGCGGCCGGCCTGTTCAACGGGGAGCTGCCGGAGGACTTCGAGTTCACGATCGGCGGGGGAACCGAGATCTACCGGAGCTATCAGAAATCACAGTCTGCGATCAGGTACTTCATCGATCGCTTCGGGCTCACCGCGTTCAACCGCTTCTACCGGAGGCTTGGCCGGGTCGAGATCGCGGCCGGGACCGCGCGGTTCCACATAGACCGCGCCCTCCGCGCGACCACGGGCATCGGCTACACGGCTTTCCAAGAAGCGTGGACAAGTAGCATCGGAGCATGAGCAGCCCGGTTATCGCAGACGGAGCCACGGACGGGTTCGGGCTGGCCAAACAAGCCTCTGTGCCCGGCCCCCTTGCGCTGGTCGTCGACGGGAAGCAGCGAGACCTAGCGTTCGTGCCGCCGGCAGGCGCGCCGGTCGAAGTTGTCGCTCAGGACACCGAGCTTGGCCGCGAGATCATGCGGCACTCGACCGCGCACGTGCTCGCGCAAGCGGTTCTGCGGTTGTATCCGGAGGCAAAGTACTCCATCGGCCCGCCGATCGAAGACGGCTTCTACTACGACTTCGACGTAGACAAGCCGTTCACCCCCGAGGACCTGGAGCGCATCGAAGAAGAGATGCGCAACATCGTCAAGGAGAACCAGCGCTTCGAGCGCGAGGAGGTCGAGCGGGACCAAGCGCTCGAGCTCTTCGCCGACCAGCCTTACAAGGTCGAGATCATCGAGGGCGTCGATGCGGGTGATCCGACGCAGGAGGAAGCGGCCGAGGGAACCGTCATCTCCATCTACAAGAACGCGGTCGCGTCCGACGGCGTCGTCTCCTTCGTGGATCTGTGCCGCGGCCCGCACGTACCCGGGACCGGCCGCATCAAGGCCTTCAAGTTGCTCCGCAGCTCCGGCGCCTACTGGCGCGGCGACGAGAAGCGTCCGATGCTGCAGCGCATCTACGGCACGGCGTGGGAGTCCAAGGACGCGCTGAATGGGTATCTCAACCGGCTCGAGGAGGCCGAGAAGCGCGACCACCGGAAGCTCGGTCGCGAGCTGGAGCTGTTCTCGTGGCCGGAGGAGGTCGGGCCGGGACTCGCGCTATGGCATCCCAACGGCGCGATCGTTCGCATGACGCTGGAGAACCTCGCGCGCGACATGCACATCGAGCGGGGTTACAAACCCGTCTTCACTCCCCACATCGGCAAGGGCGTGTTGTGGCAGACGAGCGGTCATCTCGATTTCTTCCGCGAGAACATGTATCCGGCGATGGAGGCCGAGGAGGGCGAGTACTTCGCGAAGCCGATGAACTGCCCGTTCCACACGCTCATCTTCCGCTCGAAGACTCGCTCCTACCGCGAGCTCCCATTGCGGCTCTCCGAGCTGGGAACCGTCTACCGGTGGGAACGTTCGGGCGTCGTGCACGGGTTGCTGCGTTGTCGCGGATTCACCCAGGACGACTCACACATCTTCTGCCGGCCCGATCAGGTCGTCGACGAGATGCTCGGCGTCGTCGACTTCTTCAAGGCGCTCTACGGCACGGTCGGCCTCGGCCCCGACGAGGTGCATTTCTCGACGAAGCCCGAGAAGGCCGTCGGCTCCGACGAGCAGTGGGAGCACGCGGAGGAGGCGATCTCGAAATCGCTGGCCGCGGCGGGGCTGGAGTACAAGGTCGCAGAGGGGGAGGGCACGTTCTACGGGCCCAAGATCGACATCCACGTGCGGGACGCGATCGGGCGTCTGTGGCAGGTGTGCACGATCCAGGTGGACTTCCAACTACCGGAGCGCTTCGGGCTCGAGTACACTGACGAGCGGGGTGAGCGCATCCGTCCGGTCATGATCCACCGGGCTCTGTTCGGCTCCGTCGAGCGCTTCATGGGCGTGCTGGTCGAGCACTTCGCGGGCGCGTTCCCCACCTGGCTCGCGCCGGTGCAAGCGGTCGTCATCCCGATCGCGGACCGGCACGTGTCGTACGCGCAAGAGGTGTTGGAGCGTCTGCAACCGCGCGGGATCCGCGTCGAGGTCGACGATTCCGACAACACCATGGGGGCCAAGATCCGCCACCACCAGATGCAGAAGATCCCCTACATGCTCGTGGTGGGGGACAACGAGCGGACGTCGCAGACGCTGTCGGTGCGTCGCCGGACCGGCGACGAGACACGCGACGTCACCGTCGAGGACTTCCTCGAGGAGATCGGCGCCGAGATCGCCGAGAGGAAGGTCTCGTAGCGACGCCGTGGAGCGGCTGTGGAGCCCATGGCGGATGGAGTACATGAGCACCGCGGGTGAGCACAACCCCAGCGGCTGCATCTTCTGTGACCACCTCACGCAGGGAGACGACGCCGCCGCGAACATCCTCTATAGAGGCGAGCACGTCTTCGCGATCCTCAACGCGTTCCCGTACAACACTGGCCACCTGATGGTCGCGCCGCTCCGGCACGTGGCCGACGTCTCCGATCTGGACGTCGCAGAGAGGGGAGAGCTCTTCGAGCTCACCTGCCGCGCGGTCGACATCGTCCGGGATGCGATGGGGGCTCAGGGCTTCAATACGGGGATGAACCTCGGCGCCGCCGGGGGAGCGGGCATCCCGGGGCATCTGCACATGCACGTGGTGCCGCGCTGGGGCGGCGACACCAACTTCATGACGGTGACCGGCAACACCAAGGTGCTGCCCGAGATGCTGGCCGACACCTACGCGAAGCTGAAGCCCGCCTTCGACGCACTGAGCTAGTTGACGAGGCGCTCCATCACCAGCCCGATGACGACGGCGGCTGCGCCCACGGCCATCCAAAAACGGCGCCGCCTCCTGCGGAGGTCCAGCGCGGTGTGCACGACGCTTGTAAGCCAGTCCCGATCCGGCCCCGGGCCGGCGGCACTCGCGCTGGCCGCGAGCCACGTTTGGAGATGTGCCGAAGCCACATAGGGGTCGGCGACGGTAGCCATGAAACCCAAGGTCGGATCTTTGGGGCTGAGCCGGCTCACGTCCCAGGTCGGCGCGAGATGGATCCCCGGGATCACCGATCTCTGCCACGCCTCCGAGACCCCCTCCTTCTGCTCGCGGGCGCTCTCGAACAAGAACGGTTCGTTGAGCGCAACGAGAAGGTTGGGGATCTGATACGTCGACCCGATCACGGGAAGGAGGCTCCCCTCCCGATAGGAGAACATCCAGGCGTTGTTCCCGGGGAGAGGGAACCGTCTGGTGTGACCGAAGATCGGCGTGCTCCAGGGGGTCGGATCGATCCGGACGCCCTTTACGGAGGAGCGCGGGATCGCTGCCGTCGCCGTCATGTGGTCGGGGTGAAAGATCTCGAGGGCGGACTCCCTGAGCCTTATACGTGCAGGTTTGGCGAACCCGAGCCGGATACCCCTGACACCGAGCGCGATCAGCAAGACAGCGAGGAGCCCAGGGATCAGCGCCAACCAGACGATGGCGGGTTCATCCGACGTAAGCGCGCCGTAGATCATCCCGCCGCTGAAGTACGCGGGAACCAGACCCGTAAGAAGCAGGATCACGCCGAACACACGTCGTCCCCACCTCCTCCAGGCGGATTCCAGCAGGGGGATCTCTACGTCGAGAGGCTCGTCCGTGGAACCGTCCACCACCGCTGCCGCGGAGTCCTCTAGGTGGTCTCCTTGGCCGCCTCCAGGACCTTCTGGGCCACGTCGTGTGGGACCTCTTGGTAGTGCGAGAAGCTCCACGAGAACGTCCCCTTACCGCCGGTCATCGAGCGCAGGTCGGTGGCGTAGTGGTGGACCTCCGCGAACGGGACCTTCGCTTTGACGATCTGCTTGCCGCCGCCGACGGTGTCGATGCCCTCGGGGATGCCGCGACGCTTCTGCAGGTCGCCCATGATCTCGCCGGTGAACTCCTCGGGCACCATCACGTCGAGAGACCACACCGGCTCCAGCAGCGTGACCCCCGCCTTGTCGACCGCCTCCTTCATGGCCTGGGATCCCGCGAGCTGGAAGGCCATGTCAGAGGAGTCGACCGGGTGGAACTTCCCGTCGTATAGCTCGACCTTCAGGTCGATCATCGTGAACCCGGTCCCGACGCCGGAGTCCATCGCCGCCCGGACCCCCTTCTCCACCGACGGGATCCACTGGTTCGGGATCGCACCGCCGAAGATCTTGTCTTCGAAGACGAAGCCGCTGCCGCGCTCGAGCGGCTCCACCCTCAGGTTGCAGATCCCGTACTGGCCGTGGCCGCCGGATTGCTTCACGTGGCGCCCCAGCACCTCGGCCTTGCCGCGCAAGGTCGACCGGTACGGCACCTTGAACGGTACTTCCGCGACCTCTACGGAGAACTTGCGCTTCAGCTTCTCCAGCACCACGTCGAGATGCGCGTCGCCCATACCCCAGAGGATCGTCTGGTGGGTCTCGTCGCTGCGCTCGAGCTTGAGGGCGGGGTCTTCCTCGATGATCTTGTGCAGCCCGATCATCAGCTTGTCCTCGTCGCCCTTGGTCTTCGGCGCGATCGCCTTGGGCAGCAGCGGCTCCGGCGGCTCGATGCCTGCATAGACGACCGGAGCGGACTTGTCGGCGATCGTGTCGCCGGTGATCGTCTGCGCGAGCTTCGCCACCGCGCCGATGTCACCCGCGACGATTTCGTCGACCTGTTCCTGCGTCTTGCCTCGCATCGTGAACACGTGTCCGACGCGCTCGTCGACCTTCCGCGTGGCGTTGTGGAGACTGGTGTCTCCCTTGAGAACGCCGGAGTAGACGCGGAAGAAGCTGACGCGCCCGACGTAAGGGTCGGTCATCGTCTTGAAGACCAACGCGGACAGCGGCCCGTCCGGCTTGGGCTCCCGCACCTCGCCACCCTCGCCCTCTACCGGCGGGCGCTCGAGGGGCGACGGTCCGGCTGCAACGATGATGTCCAGCAATCTGTCGACCCCGATCAGGTTCGACGCCGAGCCGACGAGGACCGGGAACATCTGGGCTTCGTCCACGCCGTCGTGGATCGCATGCACGATCTCGTCCCGGGAGATCTCGCCACCTTCCAGGTATCGCTCGAGGAGGTCGTCATCGGATTCGGCGACGGAGTCGAGGAGGTCGGTCCGAACTTCGTCGACGCGCGCTTGCCGCTCGTCGGGGACCGGGACCTGCGCGACATCGTTCCCGCTGTAATCGAAGGCCGCTACATCGATGACCGAGATGACGCCGTGGAACTCGCTCTCCCGCCCGAGTGGGAGCGACAGTGGCGCAACGCCTTTCCCGAACCGCTCGCGCATCTGCTCGAGCGTGTTGCGGAACGACGAGTTTTCCCGATCGAGCTTGTTGACGAAGACCATCCGCGGGAGCTCCAGCTCGTCCGCGTAGTTCCAGGCAGCCTCCGTCTGGACCTCCAGACCCTCCACGCCCGAGACGACGAAGATCGCGAGGTCCGCCACACGCATCGCGGCGCGCATCTCGCTCGTGAAGTCGGCGTAGCCCGGCGTGTCGAGGACGTTGATCTTGTGTCCGTTCCACTCGACCGGCGCCAGCGCGGTCGAGATCGAGATGCCCTTACGGATCTCTTCCTCTTCGAAGTCACATACCGTGTTCCCGTCCGTGACCTTGCCCATGCGGGTGGTGGCGCCGGAGCGATAGAGGAAGGCCTCGGCGAGCGTCGTCTTCCCGGACCCGCCGTGTCCGACCAGGACGACGTTGCGGATGTTTTCGGTCGGGTAACTCTTCACGCGACCTCCCCTGTATGGCCCGCTGGTGTTAGGCCGGCCATCGTATTCCGCACTCGGTGGGGCTGTCGTGCTGCCCAGGGACCGGCCGCGGCCCGTGACTAAGATGCCCGCGTGCTCGACCAGAAGATCAGAGGCACCTGGAACAAAGCGCTGGCGCCGGTGGGCCGGGGTCTCGGCCGCCTCGGTCTGACGCCGAACGCGGTGACGGTTCTGGGCGTCGCGATCCAGGTCCTCGTTGCGGTCGAGATCGTCCGGGGGAGATTGTTTGCTGCGGGCCTCATCGGATTTGTCGGCGCCATGTTCGACGGATTCGACGGCGCCGTCGCGCGCGCACAAGGGAAGGTATCGAAGTTCGGCGCGCTCTTGGACTCGACGACCGATCGTCTGACCGAGACGCTCTACCTCCTCCCGCTCGCGTGGCTCTACGGCGTGGCACCCGACGTCGCAGAGCGGGACGAGCCTTGGGTCGCGGGGGCTGCGATGACAGCGCTGGTCTTCGGGTTCCTCGTGTCGTACGTGAAGGCGCGGGCAGAGGGTCTGGGTTTCGAGTGCCGCGTGGGGGTGGCGGAGCGCGCGGAACGCATGATCCTCCTCATCTTGGGCCTGTTGTTGGACCTCGTCCCGGTCGCGATCGTGGTGCTCGCGGTGGCGTCGGCGATCACGTTCTTGCAACGCCTTCTGCACGTCCGCAAGCAGTCGGCCACGGTTGCGTAGATCCCGCAGGCCTGCGGATGAAGGCAGGCTGATCCAACTCGTCTATTACGCCTATCTGGCTTTTTCGAGGATCGCCCTCGCGATCCCCGAGGGGCTTGCGTACGCCATGGCGCAGTTGGTCGGGAGCGTTGCTGCTCGCAGATCGAGCAAGCGCGCGATCGTGGCCCGGAACCTCGCCCGGCTGACGGGTGAAGAGCCCGATTCGGCAAGGGTGCAAAAGCTGGTGGTCGCCGCGTACCGCTCCTACGCGCGCTACTGGCTGGAGACCTTCCGTCTTGTCCGCGAGGGGCCCGAGTTCTTCCTGGACAGGTTCCGTTGTGAGGGGCAAGAGCACCTCGACGGCGTCCTCGCGCGGGGCAAGGGCGCGATCATCGTGATCGGTCACCTGGGCAACTGGGATGCCGCCGGCGCCTGGGTGGGGGCGCGGGGCAACTCGCTGGTCACGGTCGCGGAGGTCCTGAGGCCGCGCCGGATGTTCGACTTCTTCGTCGAGCACCGCGCCCGGCTCGGCATGACGATCTACCCGGCGGAACGCGGCGTCACGGACAGGCTCGTTGCCTCCGTCGAGTCGGGTGCCGTCGTCGCGATCCTCGGCGACCGGGACCTGAAAGGGACGGGGCCGCGGGTGACGTTCTGCGGCGAGGAGGCAACCTTCCCGGCGGGGGCCGCGTCGGTCGCGATGCGCACGGGCGTCCCGATCGTGGTCGCCGGCATCTACGGCGTCGAGCTGGAGGCGGGGAAGAGAGGGTGGGCCGCACAGATCTCGGCCCCCATCGAGCTTCCCGACCCGTCAACGCCCGAGCCGCTGCAGCATCTGACGCAACAGGTTGCGGACCATCTAGCGGTCGCGATCAAGAGACGTCCGGAGGAGTGGCACGTCTTCCAGCCGTTCTGGATCGCCGACCGCGTCGCGTAGCGGTGAGGGTCGCGCTGGTATGTCCGTACGCCTGGGACCGTGACGGAGGCGTGCAGTCGCACGTCCGGTCGTTGGCGGAGGCGTTGCGCGCCCGCTCGCACGACGTGACGGTGCTGGCGCCGTACAGGTCGCGTCCTCCGGAATCAGACAACGGGGCGGTCCGGGTCGCGAAGGCGATCGGTGTGCCGGCGAACGGCTCGGTCGCTCCGATCGCCTTCGGCCCTCTCGCCGCAGCCGCTACGCGGCGCGCCTTGCGGACGATCGAACCCGAGGTGATCCATCTGCACGAGCCGCTCATCCCGAGTGTCTCTCTTCTCGCCTTGTGGAACGCGAACGCTCCGTTGGTCGGGACCTTCCACGCGGCCGCCGACGCGAGCTACGGCTACCGGTTGGCGGCCCCGGTGTTGCAACGCGCGGCCCGCAAGCTCGCGGTGAAGACGGCGGTGTCGGATGCGGCGCGGGACCTGATCTCCCGGTACATCGCCGGTGACTACGCGTTGACCCCGAACGGCGTCGACACGAGGCGGTTCGCGGAGGCCGAGCCCCTGCTGCAGCGATCGCGTCCTACCGTGCTGTTCCTCGGCCGGATCGAGAGGCGCAAGGGCCTCGAGGTTCTGATCCAGGCGATGACGCGGCTGCGCGACCTGGACGCAGAGCTGGTGGTCGCGGGGTCGGGACCTGAGGAACGGGCGGCAAAGACCCTCGCCGAACGACTCCAGGTCGCGGCCAGGTTCCTCGGGCGCGTCGCGGATGAGGACGTGCCGGGGTTGTACCGCAGTGCCGACGTCTACTGCGCGCCGGGTCTGGGAGGGGAGTCGTTCGGCATCGTGCTGGTAGAGGCGATGGCGGCCGGTGTTCCCGTCGTGTGCTCCGACCTTTCCGGTTTCCGCGCCGTCGCGGGGGGAGCGGCAACGCTGGTGCCGCCGGGACAAGCAGGGCCGCTTGCCGATGCGATCAGAGAGGCCTTGACGGACGAGCGACGGGCGGCGGAGATGAGGAAGATGAGTGCGCTGATCGCGCAGGCGTTCGACTGGGGGCGGCTCGTGGACGGCGTCGAGGCGATCTACGCGCGCGCGACTCCTCGATAATCAACCGGTGAGCCTTACGGAGCCCGCTCCCGTCTCTCGACCCGAGCCTGCAGCGGCAACGGTGTCGGCCCGCGGCGTGTTCAAGACCTACCACCAGGGCGGCGACGCTATCCGCGCTCTGCGCGGGGTCGAGCTCGAGGTGGGCAGGGGCGAGTTCGTCGCGATCACAGGGGCCTCGGGCTCCGGCAAGTCGACGCTCCTTCACGTGCTCGGAGCGTTGGATCGACCGGACGAAGGTGATGTCGCGATCGAAGGGCATCTCCTTGCCGCCCTCTCGGACGAGGACCTCGCGTTGCTTCGGCGCCGCAGGATCGGGTTCGTCCTCCAGTTCTTCAACCTCTTGCCGACGCTCAGCGCGCTCGAGAACGCGGCCTTCCCCCTGCTGCTCGACGGGCGCGCCGACGCGCTGGAGCGAGCGGCGCGGTCGCTGGACGCGGTCGGCCTCGGGCACCGGAGCGATCACCGGCCCGCGCAGCTCTCCGGTGGAGAGCAGCAAAGGGTGGCTTTGGCGCGGGCCCTCGTCACGCGCCCGGCGGTGGTCATGGCCGACGAGCCGACCGGGAACCTCGACTCCGTTACCGGGCAGGAGATCCTGCGTCTCCTCCGGGCCACCGCGGACGAGGGTCAGACGATCTTGATGGTCACGCACGACGAGAGGAGCGCCGCCTACGCGGATCGGGTCGTGCGGCTGGCCGACGGGGTGCTGATGGACGTTGCTTCGGACGGCACGTGACGGCCGTAGCCGTTCTCCTGCGTCGGATCAACCTGCGGCATCTCTCGCGCAAGAAGCTGCGCACCGCTCTGACGGTCGCGGGCATCGCCGCGGGCGTCGCGCTGATGTTCTCGATCTCGGTCATCAACGCCACATTGCTTTCGTCGTTCCGGTCCAGCATCAGGGATCTCGCCGGGGCGGCGGAGCTGGAGGTGGCGGCGACGGACACCGCGGGGCTGCCGGAGACCTTCGTCGAGCGGGTGAGCGGCATACCCGGGGTCGAGGGAGCCGTGCCCGTCGTGCGAACCACGACCGAGATCCGAGGCCCCCGAGGTGCCGAGCGAGCACTCGTGCTCGGGATCACGCCCGACTTCACCTCCTTGTTCCCGCAAGACGCAGGCCCGCTCGCGAAGGTGAAGGTGTCGGGCGGGTTCGGCGCAGAGGGCGAAGGGCTGCTCGTGGCGCGCAGCCTCGCCGCCAAGATCGGGCTCGCGCCCGGCAGCCGTCCGACCGTCGAGACCCCGTCGGGCGTCGAGCGCGTGGAGGTGTCCGGAGAGATATCCGGCGGCGCGGTGGCGTTCCTGAACGCGGGCGACCTCGGCCTCATGCTGCTTCCCGCGGCGCAAGAAACCTTCGACAGGCAAGGCCGCGTCGACTCCATCTACGTCGTCGTCTCTCCCGGCGCGGATCTCGCCGCGGTCGACGCCGCGATCGAGGCGGAGCTCGCCGGAGCCGGACTGGTGGGGCCTCCGGGGGAGCGTGGGCAAGGCCTCGAGCGGGTGTTCTCCTCGCTTGCGACGTTGCTCTCGATGGGCGGAACCGTCGCATTGTTCGTTGCGCTCTTCGTCGTCTACAACACGATGTCGATGTCTCTCGCGGAGCGCAGACGTGAGATCTCGATGACGATCGCACTCGGCGCGCACCGGCGTCACGTGTTCGGCGCGTTCCTGGCGGAGGCGGTGGTGTTGGGCACGACGGCGTCGGTGCTGGGGGTGGTCGGCGGGCGCTGGCTCGCCAGCTTCTTGGTCGAGCGGGCCGCGGATGACTTCCTCATCCTGTCCCTCAGGGCGGCGGGTCCCGTCGTGGTGCAGGGCTCCGCACTCGCGGCCGCGGCGCTGGGAGGCGTTGCCGTATCCCTTGCGGGCGCGTACATCCCGGCTCGACGCGTCCTGGCGGTCGCGCCGATCGAGTCACTCAGGCCGGTCGCGTCGTACGAGTGGGACCCTCATTCCACCCGCTTCGGGTCTCGCGTCACCCTGGGCGCCGGCGTCGTCGGGATCATCTTCTCGGTCCTGATGCTGGTCGCCTTCCTCCAGCATCCGGAGCAGAAGTGGATCGTCACCTTGGGGCTGCTGTTCGGCCTTACGGGGGTGACCTTCCTGCTCCCACACATCGTTCCCTTCGCCATCGCCGTGTTGCGCCCGCTGCTCGTGATCTCCTTCGGCACGATCGGGAGGTTGGCGTCGGACGCTCTGGCGAAGAATCCGCGACGCAGCACTTTCACGGTGGCGGCTCTCGTTCTGACGCTGGGTCTGGTGGTGGGCGTCGCCGGCGCGCTCGGCTCCTACGAGCGACAGATCGAGAACACGGCTACCGCTCTGATCGGCGCGCCGATCTACGTGACCTCGAAATCCTTCACCGGCCTTACCTCCGACCAACCGCTGCGCGCCGACCTGCGGGATGACCTCGCTTCCGCAGCCGGCGTCCGCTACGTCTACCCGATCCGATTCGCCCTGCTCGACCTGGGGGCCGAGCAGGGCCTGGTGTACGCGCTTCCGGTCGAGCAGGCGCTGAGGGAGGGGGCAACGACCGAGCTGAGCTCCATCACGCAAGATCCCGAGGCGTTCCTGAGCGGCCTGGCCGACGGCGGCATCACCATCTCGCGGCTGGCGGCCGAGCGTTTGGGGGTGGGCGCTGGGGACACGCTGGCGCTGCCGACACCCTCGGGCGAACAGAGCTTCGAGGTCGCCGCCGTCTTCGACGACCTGTTGAGCTTCAACTCCTTCTATCTCGACCTCGCCACGTACCAGCGTCTGTGGAAGGACGACAAGGCCGACGAGTTCGGCGTCCTGCTCGAACCGGGTGCATCGGTCGCGCAGGTGAAGCGAGACCTCCAGGGGGTCGTGGCTGATGCCGGCGCTCCGGCCAGCGTGTTCGAGAAGGACGAGCTCGTGGGGCGGATCCTCGAGGTCGTCGGGGGGACCTTCCAGCTGGCGAAGGGTGTGCAGCTCGCGGCGCTCGTGGTTGCCGCCGTGACGATCGCCAACACGATGTTCACCGCAGTCCTCGAGCGCCGCTGGGAGATGGGCCTCGAGAGGGCGATCGGCATGGGATCGTCGCAGCTCGGAGGAACCGTTCTCCTGGAGGCGGGCTCCATCGGGCTGATCGGCGGCGTCGGCGGCGTCCTGCTCGGCACGATCACGGCCTTCTTCATGACTCAGGCGATGGAGGCAGAGTTCTCCTGGGTCATCGCCTTCCAGGTGCCGGTCGTCTTGATCCTGGTCGCGCTCATCGGCTCGGTCGCACTGGCCGCCGCTGCCGGGGTGGTTCCGAGCCGCATCGCGGTTCGCACTCCGATAATCGAGTCTCTTCGCTACGAATGATGAAAGGCTGTGCCGCATGAGAAAGCCAACGATGGTGTTGCTGATGATGCTGTTGCTCGTCTCGTGCAGCGAGGCGCCCGCTCCGGAGGCTGCAGGGAGTCCAACGACGGACCGCGGCTCTGCCTCGGAGTCGTCCCCCGAAGCCGACGAGAGCGGCGATCCCGCGGCGTCGGACCGCGCGGACGCCGACGATCAGGCGTCGGATGAGGATGGCGAAGAGGAGGCCGCCGACGCTGCGGCTCCGGGCGGCGATGGCGGCGGGGACGACGACGACGGCGTCTTCAACGATGGCGGGAGCGAGGACGACCATTCGTCGGCGCTTCACCCCGCGGCCGGCCGCTACCTCTATGACCAAACCGGCTACGAGAGCTTCTGTCAGGCCGCGACCTGCGAGCGGCAGGACCTGCCGCGGGAGCAACCGGTCGAGGTCAGGCTGAAGGAGAAGGCGGGGGGACGCGCGCTGGTGGTGAGCGAGGTGACCCCGTCCGACAACCGGATGGTGCGTACGACCGCGACCTTCACTCGCGCGAGATCTCTCGTGACGAACGTCTACGCGCGCTTCGACTACGAAGGCTTCACGTTCGAGAACACCTACCAGCCGGAGCCTCCGGTCGAGGCATTGCGGTTCCCGCTGGAAGACGGGCGGTCGTGGTCCGGGAGGTGGCGCGACAGCACCTCGGGTACGTACGAGGTGCGCGTCTTCGGGACCGAGCCGGTCTCGGTCGGAGGTGCCAGCGTGAACGCGGTCAAGCTGCAGACCGTCACTGAATTTTCGGGTGAGTTCGAGGGCACGGGGCTGTCGGTGATCTGGCTGGATCCCGCTTCCAGAGCGGTGGTGAAGGCCAAGGGCAAGATCGAGCTGAACAGCGCGTTCGGCCGCTACATCACCGAGTTCTCGAATCAGCTGACCTCCGGCCCCGGGTTCTGATGAGCCCGGCGTCCTGATGAGCCCCGCGTCCTGATGAGCACCACGTCGGTGGCGCCTGCGGCGCGCCGTCGGTTGCCTGATTGGGGCGCGCCGGACCCCGTGTACCCCCGCCGCAACCGCACGGCGCTGCTGGCGCTCGTGACTCTGCCGGCGCTCCTCGTGGCGCTCGTGATCGGTGTCCTTACGGGGCTCGCCTGGCTCGCCGCCCTTCTCGCCGGCGCGTGGGTCCTGAAGACGTGCGGCGATGCGTTCGCGCGGGACCCCCTGATGTTGCGGATGTTGAGGGCCCGTCGGATCGACCCGGGCGAGGCACCTCGTCTGCAGAACGTCGCTCGCGGGCTGGCGGGCGACCTCGGGGTCCCTCCGCCCCATCTCTACCTGATCCCCGACGGCGGAGCCAACGCGCTCGTGCGGAAGGGCGGGCGAGGAGGCGTCATAGCCGTGACCTCTTCGCTGCTCGAGCACTTCACCCGCACCGAGCTGGAGGCGGTCATCGCGCACTGCCTCGCCCGCCTGCACTCCGCCTACTTCGTCTACTCCAACCTCGCGGCCCGATGGACGGATCTGGGGGCAGGGCTCGCGCCACGGGTGGGCACCTCAGACGACGTCCGGGCCGCGGCCTTGACGCGCTATCCACCGGCGCTGGTCGCCGCTCTTCAGAAGAGCGATCCCCGGATCAAGAGGTACGCGCCGCTGTGGTTCGTGGCGGATGCACCTTCGCACGACCCCATCGACGTCCGCGTCGCCGCGATCTCGGAATTGTGAGACTGTGATGGGAGAGCCGACACGGATGCCGGGCACGCCGCCGCGTGGGTTGCGCGGCGACGTCGCGAGGCTCTTCTCCGCACGAGGCACGCACGGGGGTCGGCCGTCGCTGTGGCTTGCGCTCCAGCGCGCGATCACGCGCCCGGGCCCGCTGGCGATCGTGCTGTACCGGTTGTCGCACCGTCTGTGGGTGAGCGGGCTGCGAACGCCCGCCGAGATCGTGTGGAGGCTGAACCTGTTCCTCACCGGAGCGGACATCCACCCGGGCGCCGAGATCGGCGGCGGTCTTCGCCTGACACATACGAGCGGACTCGTGATCGGAAGCGGCGCCAGGGTCGGGAGCAACGTCACGTTGCTACACGAGGTGACTCTGGGCGGCTCCTCGCGCGGCTTCTTCGACGAGGGCTTCACGGACGGGTTCCCCGAGGTGGGCGACGACACCAAGATCGGTGCGGGTGCGAAGCTCCTCGGACCCATCCGAGTCGGCAAGGGGTGCTTCATCGGCGCCAACGCGGTGGTGGCCAAAGACGTCGCCGACGGCGAGGTCGTGACTGCCGGCCGCGAGGCATCGTCGCTCGTTCGGAGGATCGAACAGCTCGAGGAGGAGCTGAGATCACTTCGAGACGTCGTGGCGCGCGGGGACGCGGCCGGACCCGACGCGTAGGTGGCTTCGGCCGAGACACCCGATCGGGTAGAGCAACGGCGGGGCCTGGGCCGTTCCACCGCCGCGATGACGCTCGGTACCGTCATCTCCCGCGCGACCGGTGTCGTGAGGCTGGCGGTGGTGGTGGCGACGTTGGGCGTGGCGGAGACGCGGCTCGCCGACAGCTACAACCTCGCGAACTCGGCCCCCAACATCCTTTACGAGCTCGTGCTCGGAGGCCTGATCACGGCGGTGTTCGTTCCGGTGTTCGTGGAGTTGCTCCAGGGCGCGGATCGCGACCTCGCGTGGCGCAACGTCAGCGGCATCGTCAACTGGTCGTTGCTCGCGCTGGCGGTGCTGGCGGTCGTGGGGGTGCTCGCGGCCCCCTGGATCGCGGAGGTCTACGCCAGCCGCCTGGAGGGGCAGGAGGCCGTGCACCAGCAACGGGTGATCACGTTCTTGTTGCGCTTGTTCATCCCACAGGTGGTGCTCTACGGCATCTACTTCATGGGGGCCGCGCTTCTGAACGCGCACCGGCGCTTCGCTCTGCCGATGTTCACGCCGATCCTCAACAACATCGTGCTGATCGGGGTACTGATCGTGTTCAACGCCCGCTACGGACCCGTCGACCTGGCCTCGGTTACGACTCCTCAGCTACTTCTGTTGGGGCTTGGGACGACTGCCAGCGTGGCGCCGATGGGGTTGATGCTCCTGCCGGCGGTGGCGCGGCTGGGTGGCTACCGGTTCACTCTGCACGTAGAGCGCGCGATGGTCCGCAAGCTGGTGCGGTTGTCGCTCTATATCGGGGGGACCGTGGCGGCCAACCAGGTCGGTTTCGTCGTGGTTCAGTGGCTGGCGAACGGCCGCCAGGGCGGCTTCACCGCTTACATCGCCGCGTTCACGTTCTTCTTGCTTCCGATCGGGTTGTTCGTGTGGTCCCTGACCACCGCGCTCGCGCCATCGATGAGCGCCAGCGCGCTGTCGCAGAGCTGGGCGGAGTTCAAGGAAGACCTCTCTATCGGGCTGCGCGCGACGTTGTTCCTGATGCTGCCCGCGACCGCGGGCTTCCTCGTCCTGGCGCAACCTCTGGTCGAAGCGTTCCTAGAGCACGGCATCGTCACCGGCGGCTCTACGCGGCTGATCGTGGACGTGCTGACGTTCCTCGCGTTGGGGCTGGTCCAGTTCTCTCTCTTCCAGCTCCTGACGCGCGCCTTCTATTCGATGCAAGACGGGCGCACGCCGTTCTGGATCAACGCGGCCGTGATCGGCCTGAACATCGCGATCAACCTGCCCATGTATCGGTGGCTCGGGGTCCCCGGCCTGGCGGCCGGACACGCGGCTGCATACAGCGTCGGGGTCTTCCTGCTAGTGCGGTCGCTGTCGCGCCGGGTAGGCGACCTCGGCCTCCGCAAGCTGCTGGACTCCTTCCTTCGAACGGCTGCCGCGACGGCCGCTATGGCGGTGCTGGTTACGGTGACGCGGGAGATCGTGGCGGCTACGGTCGGCTCCGAGGGGACGGTCGGATCCTCCGTCACACTCGTCGCGGGCGCGCTCGTCGGAGCCCTCGCCTACCTCTTCTTCGCGAGCGCGTTGCGGGTCGAGGAGCTGAACTTCGTCAAGGACCTGCTGGTTCGGCGCCGGCGCGCGGACGCGCAGCTTCAATCGTCGTAGAAGTGTGCGGCGACCGCCGCGGTTTCTCGCTCCACCCGTTCGATCTCCTCGGGCGACAGCCTCTGCCTCCACGTCTCGGCGGCCGCCCTGCTGTCGCGCTTGATGGCTCGGCGGTCGCGCGTCGAGACGTCTTTTGGGTTCGTGCTGTCGCTGAAGTCGGCGACCCGCGCCCGCGCGTCCTCGTCCCATGTCAGCCCGAGCCCGGCATAGAGCTTCTCGAACCCTGCGACCGGCTCTGCAGCGAGCTCCTCGTACTTCACGTAGAGGAACTCCGGGCGTCGCGCCTCCAGGGCGCGGACGAAGTCGTAGATAGCGTTCCACATGACGATCCCCTCTTTGACGAGGTCCACCTCGCCCTGGTAGCCCCGGAACGAACCCTCGTGGCCACCGAGGTGGTCTCGCATCAGCGCGGGCTGCGCGAGCCAATTCTGTTCGTAGTCGAAGCCCCAGTTAAGGCGCTTGATGCTGCTGACGAACGCGACCGGCTTCCGGATCATGATCACGGGCCGTACGCGGAAGCGATCCGCCAACCACTCCGAGGAGAACAGGGCGAAGGGGTCCTTCAGGAGCGGTCGCAAACCACGGACGCGATAGCTCAGGCCGCGCGGGATCTCGGGCAGCTGGCGCGCTACGTCTCTCGCGCTGCGCGACGCGACGAGCGAGCGCGCGACGGGGTAGCGCAGTTGGAGGACGCGCCGGACGCCGGGCAGGTACGGACTCTCGTTCTCGGGCGAGATGTACATGTACCAATAGGGGAGCGGCTCGGTGATCCACCCCGGCGAGCGGTTGGGGCAGAAGGGTTCGTGGATGTACGCGGCCTCTCCCGATGCACACAGCATCCGGCCTACCCACGTCGTGCCGGAGCGGTGCGATCCCGTGACGAGGATCGGGTCGTGCGACCTCAGTTGCCGGTGCGAACCGACTCGCATCCGGTCTCGCCTCGGTAGACCTCGAGAGCGCGCCGCAGCTGGCCGGTGAAGAGCGTGTTCGTGCCGTTCTTCTTCGCGAGGTAGTCCAAGAGACCGCCTGTCGAGGCCGGGTCCCGTAGCTGGTCGCACCGCGACGCTACGGGATCCGCCGACGAGGTACCGAGCTCGGTCGGCTCCGGCGCGGGCGAGATGGTCGGCGCGGGTGCAGGCTCCGGGACCTCGCCGACGACCAGGATCGCGGAACCGACGGGGCGCTCGGTTTCTCCCGAGTACCGGTTCACCACGCGTCCGCGCGCCCACATGGTGGTCGAGCCGCCGCCGTCGAGGTTCAGGGCCGACGTGGCGCCGAGGTACTGGAACAGCCGGGCGAACTCGACCGGGGTCATCCCGACCGACCGCTCCTGGCGCCCGTCGACGGTGACCAACAAGATCTTGCCGTTCGCGTTGATGCCGATGCCCGTGCGCGGGTTCCGGTCGCAGAAGTACGAGTCGTTGCAGTCCTCGGCCGTCATCACGCCGCTCTCCAACAACGTCGGGTTCCCTCCGATCGTCTCGTCCACGCCCCGCCATCCCGTGGTCCACCCCAAGGTGACCTGCTCACCCACGGTGAGCCCTGCCTTTATCTGCTTTCCCTCGGCGCTGCCCCAGGGCGCGGAGATCACGGTTCCCCCGCGGCGACCGAGCCGCCTCGAACGGCACACCACCGCGCTCACGCTGAAGCTCTGCTCGACCGACGTCTGCTCGAGGCGTAACGCCGGCGCGCCTGACGGCATGAGCCGCGCCGAACACGCGTTGAGCGGCGGCTTGTGGTTCCAGCCGCCCGTCATCGTGTAGACGGAGAACTCGCCGAACTCCGCGGGAACCTCGTTCCAGGCCGCCACCTCCCACGTCTCCGCCGTCTCTTGCTGCGTCAGCCATGCGTCGTACTTCGGGTGGCCGATGTAGACGGTCTGTTCGTCGTGTGACAGAGCGAAGTTCCGTCCGTAAAGAAGCGGTGAGGTCACGAGCTCCGCGTTCTGAGCGAACATGTGAACCGGCCTGCCCTGAAGCGGATCGCTGGGCAGCAACGTGTAGTCGCCGTTGATCGCCGCGATCGCGCCGTTGCGCGCCGCCATCGAGCTCGTGGTCTCGTGACCCGGGATCTCGTCGTTGGCAAGCTCCATGTCTAGCGTCAGGCTGCTGTCCAGGTTGAGCTTGAGGACGCGGATGCGGTTCGGGCCCCTCGAGTCACGGATACGTAGGAGCCGGAGCCCGGGCGCGACCCGTTCGCCCGTGACCCGGTAGCGTCCTGCCGCGCTCGCGCGCGGAGGCGATGGCATCACCGCGATCGACGCGGCCAGCACCAACGCGGCCGCGACCGCGACGGCGCCGGTTGTTCTTCCCCTCACGGATACGACACTAGCGCGCTCTTGTGCGTTACAGATAACAATCGCAACATCCGCCTTTCCACTAGAGGTGCGTGTTAGCGTCGTTTTGCCCACGTGAGGCCCCTGTCAGGGGAACCCGGTGAGGCGGCGGCCCAGGCATAGGGACGCTAACCGGACATCTCAAGCAAGGAGGACCAGCCCGGTGACGACGACGGCCAAGCGCGGGATAGCGATAGGAGGAGGCGTCGTCGTTCTGGCGGTGGTCGCCTTTCTGCTCATGGGTAACAGAGAGGGAGGACCGCTCAGCGCGGTGGCGAACCTCGTCGATCCCGAGCCCGCCGTGTGTCCGCTGACGGGGGTCGAACCCGATAAGGAAGCGCTGCTCGCGCGCCCCGCGGTTGCCGTGAAGATCGAGAACAACCCGGTCGCATATCCGCTGTCGGGGCTCGAGGAGGCCGAGATCGTCTACGAGGAGCTGGTCGAGGGCGGCCAGACCCGATTCATGGCGCTCTACCACTGCACCGACGCGGCCAAGGCCGGCCCGGTCCGCAGCGCGCGCGAGGTGGACGCCGCGATCATGACGCCGATCACGCGCATCCTGGCCGCCGCCGGAGGCAACGCCGCGGTCCGCAGCACGTTGTCCGAGAGCGGCATCGTCTTGGTCGACGAGACCGATTCGGGGGAAGCGATGCAGCGCATCCCGCGCGAGGGCATCAGCATGGAGCACACGCTGTATGCCGACACCGTCGGGCTCCGCAAGCTCGGCCGCAAGGAGTTCGACGAGCCGCCGCCCGAGGAGCTCTTCCGGTTCGGCGAGCTGGAGGGGAAGGCGAAGAAGGCCAAGACGATCTCGATCGAGTTCGGCGCCGCGTCCTCGAGCTATCAGTGGGACGGCGACGGTTGGCTGCGCTTCGACGAGGGCCAGCCTCTGATGAGCGAGACCGGCGAGCAGATCAAAGTCGACAACGTGATCATCGAAGAACACACGATCGACTACTCCGAGATCACCGACGTCACCGGCGCGGCCTCCACGATCATCAGAGACGTGACCGGGACGGGGCGCGCCGTGTTGTTCCGCGACGGTCGCGCCATCAAGGGGTCATGGGAGCGCGAGACGGTGGAGGGGCCGGTCCGGTTCGTGACCGCGGCCGGCGACGACATGGTGCTCGCGCCCGGGACAACGTGGATCGAGCTGGTTCCGGGCAAGGACGGCGAGGCCAAGGGATCGTTCTCATATGCCAAGAGCTAGAGGTCTGCGCGGGGTGGCCGCCATCGCCACGGCTCTCGTCGCTCTCGGTGCCTGCAGCGGAGACGCGGCGCCGGAGGCCGCGCCGGAGACGCCGGTGCCCGCCCCGAGCCCAACTCCGGACCCGAAGTGCCCGCTGACCGGTCTAGACGCGAAGAGCCCGGCGTTGGTCGAGCGCCCCGCGGTTGCCATCAAGGTCGAGAACGCCCCGATCGCGTACCCGCTGTCGGGCCTCGAGGACGCCGAGATCGTGTTCGAGGAGCTCGTCGAGGGCGGGGTCACGCGGTTCATGGCCATCTACCACTGCACCGACGCGAAGAAGGTCGGGCCGGTCCGCAGCGCCCGCGCGGTCGACCCGGGGATCATGATCCCGATCACTCGCATCCTCGGCGCGGCGGGCGGAAACGACATCGTGCGGAAAGAGCTGGAGAAAGCAAAGGTCGTCGTCCTCGACGAGCGGAAGTCGAACCCCGGGCTGCGCCGGATCCCGCGTCCGGGGATCGCGCTCGAGCACACGCTCTACGCGAACAGCGGAGTGATCCGGAAGCTTGGCCAGAAGCGCTTCGATGAGCCTCCACAGACCAACTTCGAGTTCGGTCCTCTCCAAGGGAAGGCGAAGAAGACCCGCAACGTCACGATCAACTTCGGAGGAGAGTCCACCGTCGGCTACACGTGGTCGAAGGGCGAGTGGAAACGCTTCGACAACGGCTCGCCGCTCCTCGCGGAGGGCGGCGGCCAGATCGGCGTTGACAACGTCGTGATCGAGCAGCACACGATCAACAACTCCCGCACGATCGTCGACGTCGGCGGCAACCCGTCGATCGAGATCAAGGACCAGACCGGTAAGGGCTCCGCCGTGCTGCTGCGCGACGGCAAGGCGATCCACGGCCGCTGGATCCGCAAGAGGCTGAAGGCGCCGGTGCGGTTCGTCACCACCCGAGGGGACACGATGGTGTTCGCGCCCGGGACGATCTGGGTCGAGCTCGTGCCCGACCGCAAGGGAGAGATCAAAGGGTCTTTCTCGCTGAAGTAGCTATCCCGCTGAGACGGTGGTGGCTATCGTTCCGCAGGTCGAACGGTCGCCAAAGGAGGTCTGGGTGGGAAAGATGCTCGTCCACGTCACGAAGGGTCCCGAGGACCCGACCCGAGCGGCACTTGCTTTCCTGGTTGCGAAGGCCGCGGTGGCGGACGGTCACGACGTATCCATGTTCCTCGCGGCGGATGCGGTCCAACTCCTGCGCGACCCGGTTCTCGACTCGCTGACCGGGGTCGGGACGGGGTCTCTGCGCGAGTCCTACGACGCGGTCGTTTCCGGCGGAGGGCGCTTCTATCTGTCGGGCATGTCCAGCAAGGCGCGCGGGGTGTCGGCGCAAGACCTGGAGGGGAAGCCCGCGGAGATGGCGATGCCGGACGTGCTCGTGAGGCTCAGCTTCGAGAGCGACGTCGTCCTCTCTTACTAGAAGTCGCGGCGGGAGACCGCGTCGCGACCCTGATCGTCGAGATCTGCTGGAGCGTGGCGATCACACGTCTTCCGATTCGAGGCGCGCGCGAGAAAACCAGCGTCGACCGAGGCTGTCGTACACCAACATGCCCGCTATGAATACGTAGCCGAGGAGGAGCCAAAGCGACGCCGGGCCTACGTTCGAGATGCGGCCGGCCTCGTATGACGACATGAGGGTCAAGGTCGACCCCAACAAGAAGAGGGCGATGATCTGTATGAGCCAAACCCGTCGGAGAAGGGTGTCAGGCACAGGCTCTAATTCTTGCGCGGCGCGATAGGTGACCCCTCCGGCTGCTTGCGTTAGGACAGCCCACCATCCGAATATCGGATCGAGCAGCGATCCGGCGATTGCGAGCGCGCCTGCCGAGACGGCTACGAGGATGTTCAATGCTGCCCCCGCCGACATGCGGCCCGCCTGTGGGTTGTCATCCGGGATGCTGAGAAACCATGTTTGCAACGGGAACGGCAGCAGCGAGCTGATACGAGCAAACTCCCGAGCGCCGCGAACAAGCCGGGAACGTGCTGTCACGGTCGCAAGCTCCGACTTGCGGATCTCCGACACCTCCCGCTCGTAGCGAACCGCAGGGTTGAGCAGTTCAGTGGAATCTTGCTGAGCCCTCCGCAACCCAACAGAAGCTAAGGGTTCATCGCGGCCCGGCGGGATCGCCGTGTGCACGAGATCGAAGTGCGCGCGCGCCAGGCTGTGCACGCATCTGACAAGGCACGCGGTCCCACGGAAGAACGGTAAGGAGATGGCCGCGTCGCCGACGAGGAATACATGAGCCTTCTGCGCTCGGTCTTCGTAAACAACACGCTCGATGTACCGGTGCTCCAGTCGGAACGTGCTCTGGAGCTCGACTTCCGTCAGATGCGGCGTCAGGCCGTGACGGAAGTGCTCGACCAGTCTCTCGAAAAGTGGAGCGTTGAGCCCTCTCACTAGAGCGCGGTGCAGGGCAACAGGACGCTTTGGGGTGGCGCGGAGTGCCTCCAACCGCTGATGGTGGAGTGCGGGCAGGAAGACGTCGACTTCGGCGAAGCCGTTTGGGTTCAGCCGGTAGTCGACGATGGAGCCGAGCACCTTCGATATCCGGTACTGATCAACGCGTCCTAACCGGGTCGGCAGATCCGGTCCCAGCACTCTGAGACGGGCAACGGTCTCGTGCGTGTGCTCAACGATCGCGTGACCTCCTCGCACGGTCTCTCGTACTGTGCTGTGGACTGAGTCGGCGCCTACGATCGTCAGTCGACACTGCTCGGGTATGCCTCGCTCTCTTTCTAGATGACGGCGTAATCCAAGAAGCGGAACCTCGTCGCTCCCGCGACCAATGTGCAGTTGCTCTTTCGTGACACCCAGATCCAGCACCAGTGCGGATAGGTGTCGCTCGAGCTGGTTGACTGCAGGCGAGAAATCGCAGCTCTTCAAGAAGTCGATGAGGTCGTCGAACCGCGGATCCGCTAGGTCGCGTTGTAGATCGAGTAGCGGGGCGGCCGCCATGCGAAGGCGGTGGGTGCGCTCGTAGGTCATGCGTTTGTCGAAGAGCAGGATCGGCCAGGTTCCACGATGACCACCTCGACCCTCGAACATGATGCTTGCGGCGCTGCAGAACAGCAATCCCGCTGGGCCGGCTCCGATCACGGCGGTGACCAGACGTTCTCCCATGCCGCCACTCTATTTAGCAGGCCTTTGATCCTCCGGAGCTTGGCCCCGCCCCCGGTAGAATCGGGGCTCCGCCCGATCGTCTTGCAGAGGAGTACTCCCATGGCCGATATCCAGAGAGAAACCGGCGGCGTGCGCGTGAAGCGCGGGCTCGCAG
The DNA here is from genome assembly GCA_030776625.1 of Actinomycetota bacterium. Taxonomy (NCBI): domain Bacteria; kingdom Bacillati; phylum Actinomycetota; species Actinomycetota bacterium. Next base: position 62,995 of record JALYHL010000006.1, read on the forward strand.
AGATGCTCAAGGGCGGCGTCATCATGGACGTCACGACCGCGGAGCAGGCGCGTATCGCGGAGGACGCCGGCGCCGTTGCGGTGATGGCGCTGGAGCGGGTGCCGGCCGACATCAGGGCCGAGGGCGGCGTCGTCCGCATGGCCGACCCCGAGAAGGTGGCCGAGATCGTCGAGTCGGTCTCGATCCCTGTCATGGCGAAGTGTCGCATCGGTCACTTCGTCGAGGCCCAGGTGCTGCAGTCACTCGGCGTTGACTACATCGACGAGTCCGAGGTGCTGACGCCGGCTGACGAGGCGAACCACGTGAACAAGTGGAACTTCGACGTTCCCTTCGTGTGCGGCGCGACCAACCTGGGCGAGGCGTTGCGGCGGCTGGGCGAGGGGGCCGCGATGATCCGCTCGAAGGGGGAGGCCGGAACCGGCAACGTCGTGGAGGCCGTTCGTCACATGCGTTCGATCACATCGTCGATCAAGAAGCTGTCTGTTCTGGGGGCCGAGGAGCTGATGAGCGAGGCGAAGGAGCTGCGAGCTCCGTACGAGCTCGTACGAGAGATCGCCGAGACCGGCAGGTTCCCCGTCGTGCTCTTCACCGCCGGCGGGATCGCCACGCCTGCGGACGCCGCTCTGATGATGCAGCTTGGCGCCGATGGGGTGTTCGTCGGCTCCGGGATATTCAAGTCTGGAGACCCCGCGGCGCGAGCACGCGCCATCGTCGAGGCGACCACGCACTTCGAGGATCCGGACCTCGTCGCCAAGGTCTCGCGGGGGCTCGGCGAGGCGATGGTGGGCATCAACATCGCCGACATCCCACAAGAGAGCCGGCTCGCCACGCGCGGTTGGTAGCACCGACGTCATGAAGGTAGGCGTCCTCGGTCTCCAAGGAGATGTGCGCGAGCACGTGAGGGCGCTCGACGCGGTCGGCGCGACGCCATCGGTGGTGAAGCGGACGGACCAGCTGGCGGAGGTCGACGCGTTGGTGTTGCCTGGAGGCGAATCGACGACGATCGGCAAGCTCCTCGACCGCTACGAGCTGATCGCGCCGCTGCGGGAGCGGGTCGCCCGGGGGATGCCGCTGTATGGGACCTGTGCCGGCGCGATCCTGATGGCCGCCGACATCGCCGGCGCCCATGACGCGCCCCATCGACTGGCCGTGCTCGACATATGCGTGCGCCGCAACGGCTACGGGCGCCAGCTCGACTCCTTCGAGGCAGACCTCGACATCGACGGTCTCGACGGCGCCTTCCGCGCGGTCTTCATCCGAGCGCCGATAGTCGAGTCGTGTGGCGACGGCGTCGAGGTGCTGGCGGAGGTGGACGGGCATCCGGTGCTCGTGCGACAGGGACGTTTGCTCGCCTCCACCTTCCATCCGGAGATGACGCCGGACGCTAGGGTTCACGACATGTTCGTGAACGAGATAGCGACGGAGCGGTAGGTGTCCGGCCACTCCAAATGGTCCACGATCAAGCGCAAGAAGGGCGCCGTCGACGCGCAGCGCGCCAAGGTGTGGAGCAAGCTCTTGCGGTTCGTCGAGGTCGCAGCACGCGAGGGCGGCGGGATCATCGAGAACAATCCCACGCTGGCCACGGCGGTGCAGAAGGCGAAGCAGGCATCGGTGCCGAACGACAACATCCAGCGCGCGATCAAGCGCGGGACGGGTGAGCTACAGGGGGAGTCATACGAAGAGACCTCCTACGAGGGCTACGGTCCCGCCGGCGTCGCGCTGCTGGTTCACTGCCTGACGAACAATCGGAACCGCTCCTCCCAGGACGTGCGCGCCGCCTTCAACGGCGCCGGCGGGAAGCTAGCGGAGCCGGGGGCGGTCGCGTGGATGTTCGAGCCCAAGGGCGTGGTGATCGTCCCGAGCGACAGCGCCAGCGAGGACGACGTGTTTCTCGTGGCGGCCGACGCGGGGGCCGAGGACGTACGGGCGAGCGATGGTTCGTTCGAGGTGGTGACGCCGCCGGAGGCGATCAAGGCCGTCCGAGAGGCTCTCGAGGGTGCGGGGATCGAGGTCGAGTCCAGCGAGGTGACGCAGCTACCGAAGACGACCGTCGAGCTGGACGAGAGCGATGCGAAGAAGGTCTTGAACCTGGTCGACGCGCTGGAGGACCTTGACGACGTGCAAGACGTCTACGCGAACTTCGACATCCCCGACCATGTCCTCGCCGCAGTCGCTTCCTGACGATCCGCGGCTCGCGGAGGTAGCGCGGGAGCTCGAGAAGACGCGCGGTGCCGCGATGTTGTGCGACGGTGAGTGGACGCTCGTGTGGATCTCCGAGGAGCTCCAGGCGCTGATCGGGGAGCAGGACGCGGCCGCGATCGGCGTCGGGAAGCACGTGGTCGAGGCGTGGCTCACCGGTCCGTGGCCTTCGATGATCACGATCGAGAGCCAGGTGCACGATCTGTACGAGGTGTGGCCGCGGTTGATGCACGACACGCCCGGCGGACGCGCCGGGCTGCTCGAGATCTTGAAGCGCGGGCTCGAGAACTGCCACCCGTCGGCGCAGTGGTGGACGGATCCGGCCGAGATCTCACAAGAGGCGCTGGAGCAGCTCCTGGAGCCGCTCGCCAGCCTCGAGGAACAGCCGCCTCCCCGGGTGTGGTCCAGCACGTTCGGCTACATCCAGGGCGACCTGCCGCCGACGCCGATCAACGAGGTGTTCGTCCGGCTGCACGACGACGACGGCAGCTTCCTGGGCACGGTGATCTTCTACGACCCGGGGTTGCCCGCCCGGGTTCTGGCGCTGGTGTCGCGCGGCGACGAGGGGATGTTCCAGCGGATGGCTCGCCTGGTGGAGCCGGGGCGCAAGCAGGCGGCGGTGCTGTTCGCGGACCTGCAGGCATCGTCGGCTCTGTCTCGCCGTCTGCCGAGCGCGGCCTACTTCAGGCTGATCCGAGGACTGACGACCGCGATCGACGAGGTCGTGGGACGGCAACACGGCATCGTCGGCAAGCACGCGGGCGACGGCGTGACCGCGTTCTTCCTGGCGGAGGACCTCGGCAGCGCGTCGGCCGCGGCCCGCGCCGCGATCGCGACGGCGAGAGAGATCTCTGGCCTCGCCAAAGAGGTTGCCGGAGAGCTGGCGGAGGAGATCGGCCTGATCGAGAGCGAGCTCTGCAGGATCAACGTGGGGGTTCACTGGGGGGGCCGCCTCTACATGGGGCAGCTGGTGACCGGCGGTCGCCTCGAGGTGACCGCGCTGGGCGATGCCGTCAACGAGTGCGCGCGGATCCAGGAGTCGGCATCGGACGGCGCCATCCTCGGCTCCAAGAGCCTGATCGAGCATCTGACCGATGCCGACGCCGCGGCGGTGGCGCTCGATCCCGACACCGTCCTCTACAGGACGATCGACGAGCTCGAGTCCGCTCCCGAGAAGGCGCGGAGGGACGCAGGCGGGATCCCGGTCACGCCGCTCTAAGCGCCGACCCGGCTCCGGGCTTCCACGGAAGGTCGGTTGCGCCTAAAGACGTCGTTTCGACGGGGGTCTCCGCTACGCTGGCGGGCGAACAAGCGTTCGACTCTGCCAAGGAGGCTCACCTGCGCGTCCTGGGGATCGACCCCGGCTTCGCCACGACCGGCTACGGCGTGGTCGAGCGGTCGGGCGGCCGACTGCGGGGGGTGGCGCTCGGTGCGTTGAAGACGACCCCGTCGCTCGCCCAGGCCGAGCGGCTGTTGGAGCTCCGCCACGCCCTCCTCGGGCTGGTCGAGAGACACCACCCCGACGTCGTCGCCCTCGAGCGTGTTTTCTTCAACGCGAACGTACGTACGGCGATGGGCGTGGGTCAGGCCGCGGGAGTGGTCATGGCTACGGCCGCCGGCGCAGGTCTCGCCGTCCACGAGTACACGCCGACCGAGGTCAAGCAGTCGGTGGTCGGCGTCGGCAGCGCCTCGAAGCACCAGGTCCAGGCGATGGTCGCCTCGCTGCTGTCGCTGGCGGCGCCGCCGAAGCCTGCCGATGCGGCGGACGCGTGCGCGCTCGCGATCTGCCATCTGAACCGCAGCGGCCTGGCCCGCGCTCTACGGACCGCGAGCACACGATGATCGGGTTCCTGCACGGCGAGGTGGCGGGCCTGTCGCCCGACGGCTGCTACCTGGATGTCAACGGCGTCGGCTACAGGCTCTCGTGCAGCGCGACGACCCTCGGCGCCCTGCCGCCGGTCGGCCAGCGGGTCCGTCTGTGGGCCCACACCTACGTGCGGGAAGACTCGCTCGCGCTGTTCGGCTTCGTCTCCGAAGGAGAGCGAGCGATGTTCGAGGCTCTGCTCGGCGTTGCGGGAGTGGGGCCGAAGGTCGCGCTGCAGGTCTGCTCGGCGTTCTCGCCCGAAGCGTTCCGGCGCGTGCTCGTCAGCGAGGACACCGATGCGATCTCGTCGGTTCCGGGGATCGGCAAGAAGACCGCTGGCCGCATCGTGCTCGACGTGAAAGAGAAGCTGCAGCTTCCGGATCTCGAGGTTGTCGGAAAGGGGCGCGACGCGCTTGCCGAAGCCCGCTCGGCCCTCCAGAACCTCGGCTACTCGCAATCGGAGGTGCGGGCTGCGCTGGCGGCTCTCTCTCCCGACGACGGCGCGGACGTCGCCGACGTCATCAAGTCCGCTCTCCGGGTGCTTGCCGGATGAGCCCGGGCGAGGAGCACGCCGCAGAGGTCCTCTCCGTCGTCGCGGATCCGGTCGAGCGCGAGGCGGAGGGCTCGCTTCGACCGCGCACGATCGTCGAGTTCGTGGGGCAGGCCGAGCTCAAAGAGCATCTCGGGATCGTGTTGCAGGCGGCGCGGGAACGCTCCGAGCCCGCAGGCCACCTGCTGTTGTCGGGGCCGCCGGGTCTCGGCAAGACCAGCCTCGCGCACGTGGTCGCAAACGAGATGGGCGCGAACCTGCGCCCGACTTCGGGTCCCGCTCTGGAGCGCGCCGGTGACCTCGCCGCGATCCTCACGAACCTCGAGGACTCGGACATCCTGTTCATCGACGAGATCCACCGCCTGCCTCGGACGGTCGAGGAGGTGCTGTACCCGGCGATGGAGGACTTCCAGCTCGACCTCGTCATCGGGAAGGGCCCCAGCGCGCACACGATCCGCCTCGACCTGCCGCGCTTCACCCTGGTCGGTGCGACGACCAGAGCCGGGCTGATCACCGGCCCCCTCCGGAGCCGCTTCGAGCTTGCCGAGCGGCTGGAGTACTACCCGCCGGCGGACCTGGCGCAGATCGTCGCGCGTTCGGCTCGCATCCTGGACGTGAAGCTCGACGCCGACGGGGCCGAGGAGATCGCACGCCGGTCCCGCGGGACACCTCGGATCGCCAATCGCCTGCTCAGACGCGTGCGCGACTTCGCTCAGGTGCGCGAGCAGGGGAGCGTCGACGGCGCGGTCGCCCGCCGCGCGCTCGAGCTGTTCAAGGTGGACGAGCGGGGGCTCGACCGCACCGACGGCGCGATCCTCGACGCTCTCGTGAATCGCTTCTCCGGAGGCCCCGTCGGCCTGTCGACGCTTGCCGTCGCCGTAGGCGAAGAGCCAGACACGATCGAAGACGTCTACGAGCCGTTCTTGATGCAGCTCGGCTTCATCAGGCGCACACCGAGGGGCCGGGTCGCCACGCAAGAGGCGTTCCGGCACGTCGGCGTGGCTGCACCTCAGGGGGCCGCAGCCGTCCGCTTGTTCGGCTCCTGACCTGCCGTCAGATCTCCGTCAGACGCTAGGATGGACGACAGGGCCGCAGGCGCGGCTCTGTTCGCGCGAGGGCCTCACGGGTCGCGGCGAAGCCCCCATTGATAGCTGAGGAAGTGACGTCAAGTGCAAGGACTCGATAGCAGCTTGGTCTTTCTCGTTCTGGTCGGAGCGGTTTTCTACTTCATGCTCTACCGGCCCAACAAGAGGAGGATCGATCAGCACCGCCGGCTGATCGAGAGCATCGAGGAGGGCGACGAGATCGTCACGATCGGGGGCCTGTTCGGGAGCGTTCGAACGATCGACGACGAGCACTTCCACGTCGAGATCGCGCCGGGAACCACTATCAGGATGGCGAAATCGGCCGTGGCCAGGAGGCTCGAGCCGGAAACCCTGGAAGAAGAGGACGACGAGGTCGCGCCCGCGGGGGACCCGGGAACGTGACCCCTGTTCCTGGGGCGGCTCACCCCTCATCGGGGCCGGGCGTCCAGGCGGGCAACGAGGGCGTAGATGCACTCGGCCGCAGCGCGAAGCAGGCTGCTCCGGTGTCTTCGGCGCCTGGCCCCGAGCCCGTCGATCCTTCTTCCGGCGTCACGCTCGCCGACGTGCAGGCGCACGAGGGGGTTCAGACCTTCATCGCGCTGGCGGACCGCTACCTGGGAGAGCTCGGGTACACCGAGCACGGGTTCAGGCATGCGGGGCTCGTCGCGAAGATCGCCTACAACGTCCTCCACCGCCTCGGGTTCGACGACCGCATGGCGGAGCTGGCGGCGATCTCTGGGTACCTGCACGACATGGGGAACTTCGTTTCCCGGACGATGCATTCGCAGACTGGGGCCGCTATCACGTACGACATCCTGCGCGAGATCGGGATGAGCTACGGCGACATCGGCATCGTCCTCGCCGCGGTGGGGAACCACGAGGAGGAATTCGGGAACCCGGTCAACCCGGCCTCGGCTGCGCTGATCGTCGCCGACAAGTCCGACGTCCACCGGAGCAGGGTCCGCGTCAAGGACCCGACCCTGTTCGACATCCACGATCGGGTGAACCACGCCGTGGAGCACTCGTTCCTCCGCGTAGACTCGGAAGCGCGTACCCTGACCCTCGAGCTCACGATCGATACTGAGCTCGCGGGTGTGATGGAGTACTTCGAGATATTCCTGTCCCGGATGGCGATGTGCCGGCGCGCAGCGGAGTTCCTCGAGTGCCGGTTCAAGATCGACATCAACGGGGCGAAGCTGCTGTGAAGCTGTAAGGAGCGAGATGAAGAAGAAGCGTTACAAGCTGTATCTAGCCCTTTCGATCCTGGTCGCGTTCGGCGGCCTCGGCGCGGTGCTGGCAACGAACACCGCTCCGCGGCTCGGGCTCGACCTCGAGGGTGGGCTCAGCGTCATCCTGACGGCGCAGGGCGAGCAGGTCGAGCAAGACGTCCTCCAGAAGACGGTCGAGATCATCCGCCAGAGGATCGACGCGCTCGGCGTCGCCGAGCCCGAGGTGAGCGTCGCCGGCGACGAGAACATCCTGATCCAGCTCCCGGGCGTCGAGGACGACGAGGAGGCGCTGAAGCTTATCGGCACCACCGCGCAGCTGACCTTCCGCCAGGTCATAGAGCAGATCCCCGCCAACGCTCCCGCGGGCAAGAACAAGGAGGTGCCGGAGGTAACGGAAGAGGTGGGATCCGAGGTGAACGACGAGGAGGTCGTGTACCCGGACGCCGAGAACCCCGAGATCCTCTACCGGCTCGAGCCCGCGGAGCTGACGGGTGACATCGTCGAACGCGCGGAAGCCGTGCCGGACCCTCAAAGCGGCGCCTGGTTCGTCACGATCGACATGAACGAAGAGGGTTCGGAGACGTGGGAGAAGTTCACCAGCGAGCTCGCCTGTCTGCGCGACCAGGGCGAGCGGATCAAGAGCCAGGTCGCGATCGTCCTCGACGGCAGGGTCGAATCCGCCGCGGGCATGGAGGATCCCAGGACCTCGCCCACCGGCGGCGTCGAGTGCGATGTCGGCATCAGCGGCGGTGACACGCAGATCGACGCCGGCAGCCAGGCCGAAGCCCGCGAGCTCGCGCTGGTTCTCGAGACCGGTGCACTCCCCATCACGCTCGAGCAGTCCGAGGTGCAGAAGATCTCGCCCACGCTCGGCCGCGACTCACTCCAGGCCGGCATCACCGCGGGTGTGCTCGGACTGGCGCTGGTGATGATCTACGTCGTGCTGTACTACCGCGCTTTGGGGTTCATCGTATGGGCGGGCTTGGCGGTGTTCACCGCGACCCTCTACACCGTGATGTCCCTTCTCGGTGAGACGGCGGGTCTGTCGCTGAGCCTCGCCGGCATCGCCGGGATCATCGTTTCCGTCGGCATCACGACCGACTCCTACATCGTGGCCTTCGAGCGTCTGAAGGACGAGATCCGTACCGGCAAGTCGATGCGAGCCGCGGTCGATCGAGGTATGGCGCGCGCCTTCAACACGATCCTCGTCGCCGACTTCGTCTCGGGTTCCGCCGCTGTGATCCTGTTCTTCCTGGCGGTCGGCCCCGTGCGCGGCTTCGCCCTCACGCTCGGCATCGCGACGCTGATCGACGTCCTGATCGCGTACTTCTTCACTCGCTCGGCGGTGAACCTTCTCGGTCAGACGAAGTTGATGTCCTCGGGCAGGTTCATCGGGATGAAACAGGCCCTGGGGGTGAGCTCGTGAGCGGCGGCCTATCGCGCATCTATCGCGGCGAGACGCATGTCGACTTCATCGGCAAGCGCAGGATCTGGTTCGCGATCTCGGCGGTCGTCGTCGCGCTCTGCCTGGGATCGCTCCTCACGAAGGGACTGAACTACGGCATCGAGTTCGCCGGCGGCGTCTCGATCCAAGCGCCTATCGCGGAGGACGGACCTCTTGCCGGCGCGACCGATCTCGAGGTGACGGCCGAGCTGCGCGAGGCGCTCGGCGAGTTCGGCGCCGAAGGGGCTCAGATCCAGATCGCGAGCACGGAGGACAGGCGAACGGCGGTCGTGCAGACGAAAGAGGTGGCGGACCCGGAGCAGCAGGCCCTGGTCGTCGCCGCGGTGGGAGAGACGGTGGGAGCGTCGGTGGAGGAGACCGACAGCTCGCGCATCGGCAGCAAGTGGGGCGCGGAGATCACGCGCAAGGCCCTCCGGGCCCTCGTGATCTTCCTGTTGGTGGTCTTCGCCTTCATCTCGTGGCGGTTCGAGTGGAAGATGGCGATCGCATCGATCGTCGCGCTGATCCACGACCTGTTGATCACCGCGGGTGTCTATTCGCTCGTCGGCTTCGAGGTCACGCCGTCGAGCGTGATTGCGATCCTCACGATCCTCGGTTACTCCCTCTACGACACCGTCGTCGTCTTCGACAAGGTCGAGGAGACCACGGTGGCGCTCGCGTCGAGCGGCCGCATGACCTACCAGGACTCGGCGAACGTCGCGCTGAACCAGGTGTTCATGCGGTCCTTGAACACGTCGCTCTCGACGCTGCTGCCGATCTCGGCGCTGCTGTTCATCGGCGCCGGCTTCCTCGGGGCCGAGACGCTGAAGGACCTCGCGCTCGCCCTCCTCGTCGGAACGCTCGTCGGCACCTACTCCTCGATCTTCGTGGCAACTCCGCTGCTTTCGGTGTGGAAGGAGCGGGAGCCCAAGTACCGCAACGTGCGCGAGAAGGTGCTGCGCCAGGCGCGCGCCCGTGCGGAGGGAGAGCCTGCCCTCGCGGGCGGCGAGATCCCCGAACGGACTCCGGTGACCGCGTCCGCCGTCACGGGTTCGCCGGCGTCGCGTCCGCGTGCGGGCGCCAAGAAGGCCAAGCGCCGGAAGAAGAGGTAGTCGATGCCGTTCAACCCGGATCACGAGTGGCTCAAGGAGCACATCAGAGACATCGAGGATTTCCCGAAGCCCGGCATCGTGTTCAAGGACATCACGCCGTTGCTGGCCGACAAGAAAGCCTTCACGTACACCATCGACGCCCTGGCTCATCACTACGACCGCGACGAGATCGACAAGGTGCTTGGGATCGAGGCGCGCGGTTTCATGGTCGCGGCGCCGCTTGCCTACCGGTTCACGGCGGGGCTGATCCCCGTCCGCAAGAAGGGAAAGCTTCCCTGGCAGGTGGAGACCGAGACGTACGAGCTCGAGTACGGGACCGACGATCTCGAGATGCACAGGGACGCGATCGAACCCGGCGAGCGGATCCTGATCGTGGATGACGTACTGGCGACGGGAGGGACGGCCTTGGCCACGGCCAAGCTGACGGAGCGATGCGGGGGGAAGGTGGCGGGTATCGCCACGATCATGGAGCTCTCGTTCCTGGAGGGCCGCGAGCGCCTCGCGAACTACGACTTCCTCAGCCTGATCCGCTACTAAGCCCACTAGCGCGAGGTGGAGTTCGTCCGGGTCAAGGTTTGACCCCTAGCACTCGTAAGATGAGGTATGGCCTCTCCACCGGAGCCCGCGGTACGGGTCGACACCACTCCACCTGATCCTTCTCGACGGCGCGTCAAGGCGGTGCTGAAGAAGGTTCGGCCCGCTCGCCCGCAGACCGTCTCGGCTCTCGAGAACCTGTTGCGCGAGGTGCGACGCCAGCGTCCGAAAGCCGACCTCAAGTTCATCGAGCGCGCCTATCAGATGGCCGAGGCCGCCCACGAAGGACAGATGCGGAAGTCGGGGGACCCGTTCATCATCCACCCGTTAGGGGTCGCCGGCATCGTCGCGCAGCTGGGGCTGGACGAGACGACGGTCGCGGCCGCGCTCTTGCACGACGCGGTCGAGGACACCGAGGTCAGCTTGACTCAGGTCGAAGCCTCGCTGGGCTTCGATGTCGCCGCTCTCATCGACGGCGTCACCAAGCTGGACAAGATCCGCTTCCGGTCGGCGGAGCAAACGCGCGCCGAGAACCTGCGCAAGATGATCATCGCGACGGCGAAGGACATCAGGGTCCTGTTGATCAAGATCGCAGATCGATTGCACAACATGCGAACGATCGCGCCGTTGCGTCCCGAGAAGCGGGAAATGATCGCGCGCGAAACGCTCGAGATCTACGCGCCGCTCGCGCACCGCCTCGGCATGTACGCGATCAAGTGGGAGCTCGAAGACCTCGCGTTCGCGACGTTGCATCCGAAACGGTTCGAGGAGATCGAGGCTCTGGTCCAACAGCGCCAGCCCGAGCGGGAACGCGTGCTGGAAGACGTCGTGAACCAGATCCAGAACAAGCTCCGCGACGTGAAGATCAAGTCCGAGGTCTCCGGGCGCCCGAAGCACCTCTATTCGATCTACGAAAAGATCGTGCTCGGCGGCAAGGACTTCGAAGACATCTTCGACCTCGTGGGGATGCGGGTGGTGGTGGAGTCGGTGAAGGACTGCTACGCGTCCCTCGGCGCGATCCACACGTTGTTCACCCCGGTGCCAGGTCGCTTCAAGGACTACATCGCGATGCCAAAGTTCAACATGTACCAGTCCCTGCACACGACGGTGATGGGGCCGGGCGGCCGCCCGATGGAGATCCAGATCCGCACCGAGGCCATGCACCAGGCGGCCGAGACCGGGATCGCGGCGCACTGGCTCTACAAGGAGCAGCGGAAGGGCAAGGCGGGCGGCGAGGACATCGCGTGGCTCCAGCGGATGATGGACTGGCAGCGCGAGTCGATCGACCCGAAGGACTTCATGGAGTCCCTGAAGATCGATCTGTACTCGGACGAGGTCTTCGTCTTCACGCCCAAGGGCGACGTGCTGTCGCTGCCACGAGGCGCTACGCCGCTGGACTTCGCCTACTCGATCCACACCGAGGTCGGTCATCGGACCGTCGGCGCGAGGGTCAACGGACGTTTGGTAACGCTGGGCCACGAGCTGATCTCCGGCGACTCCGTCGAGATCATCACGTCGAAGGGGCCGGCCGCGCCGTCCAGGGACTGGCTGCAGGTGGTGAAGACGCCGCGGGCGCGGAACAAGGTGCGGCAGTGGTTCGCGCGGGAGCGACGGGAGGACGCTCTCGCTCAAGGGCGCGAGGCGTTGGTGTCGTCGATGCGCAAGCAGGGGCTTCCAGTCGACAAGATCTCGAAGAGCGACCTCCTGGCACAGGTGGCAGACCAGCTCAAGTACACGGACGTGGACTCGATGTACGTCGCGATCGGCGAGGGCCACCTGTCGCCGCAGTCGGTTGCGACGCGGGTGATCCGCCTGTTCGAGCCGGAGCAGCCGGAGGAGCCGGAGGTCGTCGCGGAGCCGGCCCGGCGGCGACCCAGCAACCGGCGGGGCAAGGGGGTCATCGCCGAAGGTCTGGATGACCTGCTCGTTCGACTCGCTCTTTGCTGTACTCCGGTTCCCGGCGACCCGATCGTCGGCTTCCTGACGAGGGGCCGGGGTGTGTCGGTGCATCGCCGCGACTGCCCCAACTCGAAGGCGCTCCAGGCCCAGGAAGAGGGCGGCCGGATGATCGATGTGTGGTGGGACGATCGCCAGCAAGGAACGTACGTGGCGACGATCCAGATCGAGGCGCTCGACCGCACGAAGTTGCTGCGCGACGTCTCGACGGTGATCTCCGACCAAGGGCTTTCGATCGTGTCGTCTTCGACCCGGTCGGGGAAGGACGGCATCGCCACCCTTAGTTTCAGCTTCGAGCTGGCCGACATGTCACACCTGGATCACGTCATCCAAAGCATCCGCCGCATCGATTCGGTGTACGACGCGTATCGCGTGGTGCCCTCCAGCGCCCGCAACTGAGCACCCACTTGAGGGTTCTGGCGGCGGCGCTGGGCCTCGTCGCGTTGACTGCGGGGACGGGATGTCAGCTCCTTCGGCAAGAACCGGCGCTCCCAAGCGCCGAGGAAGCAGCGACATCGTTCCTCGACTCCTGGATGGAAGAGGACTTCGCCGCTATGGGTGCCGCGATCGCGGCGGAGACGTGGTCGGGGCGGCGTCTGGAGCGCTTGTTCGACCGGGTTGCCGCTGAGGGCGCGATCGACGACATCGCGGTCGGGCTGCGGGGTCCGGTCGCGGAGCCGGACCCAGAGGCGGTGCAGAACCAGGAAGGTCCGATCCTCGCGAACGCGCCGTACCGGATCGTGTACTCGTCCAGCGCCGCGAGTGATCCGGTTCTGTTCGACGGCGAGCTCCAGCTGTCGCTGGCGAACGCGGAAGCGGACGCGTGGCAGGTCGCATGGAGCAAGCAGCTGCTGTGGCCCGGCGTCTCGCAGGCAGCAGGTTTCACGGTCGTGAACGAGTGGCTCGCTAGGGGGGCGATCCTTGACCGCAGGGGCCGAAAGCTGGCGGCGGGCCGCCCGGAGTCGCGCAGGTATCCGTACGGGACCCTCGCGGGCTCCACGATCGGCCATATAGAGCCTTTCGCGTCCGACGCTGAGGACGACGTCGAACCGGCGACAACGCCCGCCGGGGGCGAGTCGGAGGACGCGGCACCGGGCCCCGTTGCGGGCGACCCGGTGGGGGCGTCCGGTCTGGAGCTGGCCCTGGACGAGCAGCTCGCGGGGAGACCTGCGTCCGAGCTGGTGGTGGTCGATCGCAGGGGAGATCCGCTCGAGACGGTGGGGCAGAGGGCGGGGGAACGCGGGACCGACGTCAAGACCACGCTGGACATAGCGGTCCAGGGTGCCGCGCAAGAGGCGTACGGCGCGACGACCGGCGGAGCCATCGTGATGGATCCGGCAACGGGCGATCTCCTGGCCGTGGTCTCGTCATCGCCCTTCGACCCCGGCGACTACGTCGGCGTCGCCGGCGTTCAGCCGTTCAACCGGGCACTGTCGGGTCTCTATCCACCGGGTTCCTCGATGAAGGTCGTGACGGCGTCGGCGGCGCTCGAGGAGGACGTGGTGACCGCGAACACGACCCTGTCCGGCCCTGCGGAGTATCAGGGCGTGCGGAACTTCGAGTCGGGAGCGTTCGGCTCACTCGACTTCGCCACCGCGGTGAAGCAAAGCGTCAACACCGCCTTCGCTCAGGTCGCGCAGGACCTGGGGCCGAAACACCTCGCCGCCTACGCCGACGCGTTCGGCTTCAACCGCGCCCCCGAGATGCCGCTAGGGGCTGCCACGTCGTCGTTCCCGTTCCCCGAGGACGACTACGACCTGATGTGGGGAGCGATCGGCCAAGCGCAGGTTCTAGCGACTCCGCTCCAGATGGCTACCGTTGCCGCGACGGTCGCCAACGACGGTCGCCGGATGGAGCCCCGCATCCTCCTGCGCGACGCGCAAGCGGGCACGCGCGTGATCTCGCGAGCTTCAGCGCGGACGATGACCCGGCTCATGGAAGGTGTGGTCGAGGAAGGAACGGGCGTTCGCGCCGCCGTGCCCGGCCTGCAGGTGGCGGGCAAGACGGGCACCGCCGAGGTCGACGTCGACGGCGAGAGGAAGAACCACGCCTGGTTCATCTCGTTCGCGCCCTCTTCCGCTCCGAAGGTGGCGGTGGCGGTGGTCTCGGAGCTGGGCGGAGTGGGAGGCGAGGTCGCGGCGCCGCTGGCGGGGAGGATCTTGTCGGCGATCCTGCCGCTGGTCAGATGAGAGCCGTTGTGCAGCGCGTCACGGAGGCCAGTGTCTCCATCGGCGACGAGACCGTGGGGAGCATCGACGCGGGCGCCATGATCCTGCTAGGGGTCGCCCCGGATGACGGTGACGCGGAGGTGCGCTGGTTCGCAGACAAGGTCGCCAACCTGCGGATCTACAACGATGAAGAGGGCAAGATGAACCGGTCGCTGCTGGACATCGAGGGCAGTGCGCTGGTCGTGTCGCAGTTCACGCTGTACGGGGACGCCCGCAAGGGGCGGCGTCCCAGCTTCATCAGGGCCGCTCAGGGGCCAGACGCAGAAGCGTTATACGAGAGGTGCATCGCGGAGCTCCAGAAGCTGGGCGTGCCGTGTGAGTCGGGGCGCTTCGGGGCGATGATGAAGGTCTCCCTGGTGAACGATGGCCCCGTCACGATCCTCCTCGACAGCGCGAAGACCTTCTAGCCGACGCCTCGCGCAGAACGTACGTCGGACCTCTCGGAACCCCCTGCGTCAAACGCGCCCTGTACGCGACTCCGGGTGCGCATCCTTCAAGACCCGCCGCGCGGCATCCGTGATCGCGCCGGGGGTGAGGCCGTATTGCGCCAGCAGCTCGTCCGGCTTGCCCGAGGTCGCGTAGGTGTCGCCGACGTTGACGAAGGCCATGCGTGTCGCCCGCCTCTCCGCGGTCACCATGGCGACCGTCGCTCCCAGGCCCCCGTACGCGAGGTGCTCTTCGGCGACCACGATCCCTTTCGTCTCGTTGGCCGCGCTCTCGATCGCCGCGACGTCGATGGGCTTCACCGTGTGCATGTCGAGTACGCGAGCGTCCACGCCTTCTCGGCTCAGAGCCTCGGCGGCGTCCAGCGCCATCGCCACCATGATCCCGTTGGCGATGAGCGTGATGTCCTCGCCCTCCCGTAGTTGGTTCGCCTTGCCGAGTTGCAGATGGTCCTGATCGCGATAGATGACCGGCACCTTTGGGCGGCCGCAGCGCAGGAACATGGGCCCCTCACGCTCGAGCATCGCGAACGTAGCGGCGCGGGCGCTGGCGCCGTCCGCCGGAACGACGACGGTGAAGCCTGGAAGAGCGCACGCGAGGGCGATGTCCTCGATCGCCATCTGCGAGGGGCCGTCTTCTCCGATCGAGATGCCGGCGTGACTGCCGACGAGCTTCACGTTGAGGTTTGGGAACGCCACCGACATACGGATCTGGTCGAAGGCGTTCGACATCAAGAAGGTGGAGAAGGAAGCCGCGACCGGGATCTTTCCGGCGGCCGCGAGTCCCGCCGCCATGCCGACCATGTTGGACTCCGCGATCCCGGCGTTGAAGAAACGTTCCGGGAACCTCTCCATGAACCCGTTCGTGAAGGTGGAGTTGTTGACGTCTCCGTCCACCACGACTATGCGCTCGTCGGCTCCTGCCTCGGCGAGCGCCTCGCCGAAAGCTTCTCTGGTCGCCGGTCCCATCTCGAAGTCGAGGTTGCTAAGTCCGAAGCTCACGCGCCCGCTCCTATCTCCTCTAGCGCCTTCGTCTCCTCATCGGGGGGGATCGGCTTCCCGTGCCAACCGCCCTGCTTGGCCTCCAGGAGTGCGACTCCCTTCCCCTTGATCGTGTTGGCGACGATCGCCTGCGGCTTTCCCTTCGCCGATCGCGCCCACGCGAACGCGTCGTCTACCTCGTCCAGCGAGTGCCCGTCGATGACGCGGGTCTCGAAGCCGAAAGCGCGGAACTTGTCGTCGAGCGGGTCAAGTGGCTGGATGCGGTCGACCGCATCGGTCTGCTGGTAGCCGTTGCGGTCCACGATGACCGTGAGGTTGTCGAGGCCATGGTTGCCCGCGTACATAGCGGCCTCCCAGATCTGGCCCTCCTCGCTCTCGCCGTCTCCGACCAACACGTACACGCGCGCGTCGCGGCCGTCGAGACGGAGTGCCAGGGCATGGCCGATGCCGATCGAGAGCCCCTGTCCCAAGGAACCCGTCGATGCCTCGACGCCGGGCAGCCTGCACATGTTGGGGTGGCCTTCTAATGGTGACCCCAGCTTGCGCAGGTCCTTCAGCTGCTCGAGGGGGAAGTACCCCGCCTCGGCGAGCACCGCGTACAAGCCGGGTGCTGCATGGCCCTTGGAGAGGATGAAGCGGTCGCGATCCGGGTCGTCCGGTCTCGACGGGTCGTAGCGGAGGTAGCCGCCGAAATAGAGGACGGTGACGAGCTCTACCAACGACAGCGAGCTGGACGGATGCCCCGATCCCGCGGCCGTCGTGGCCTCGACGATGTGCCTGCGGATACGGCGCGCGCGCGTGGCGAGCCCGTCTTTGTCCTCTTTGTGCGTCCCCGGCATCGAGCCTCCTGGAAGGTGAAGATCGCGATGCGCCCATCCAACCACAGCCCCCACGGGACCCCGCCGGAACCGACTCTTAGGATGAGTCGATGGCCGAGGACACCAGCGCTCTCAGCGCGCCCAGGGGAACCCGAGACCTCCTGCCGCCGGAGTCGTGGCGGTGGCAGGAGCTCATCTCGCTCGCGCTAACCACGTTCGCCGGAGCCGGATACGCGCCGATCGAGACGCCGGCGTTCGAGCACACCGAGGTCTTCGAGCGGGGCGTCGGCGCGACTAGCGAGGTGGTCGGGAAGCAGATGTACACCTTCCTCGACCGCGGGGGCCGCTCGCTGACGCTCCGTCCCGAGGGGACGGCGCCGGTGATGCGCGCCGTCCTAGAGCACAACCTGCACCGAGGAGCGCTCCCGGTCAAGCTGTCGTATGCCAGCGCGATGTTCCGGCAGGAGCGTCCCCAGAAGGGGCGGTACCGGCAGTTCTTCCAGGTCGGTATCGAAGCGATCGGTTCCGACGACCCTCGGGTCGATGCCGAGGTCGTCGAGTTAGGGACCCGGTTCTATAGGGCCGCGGGTCTCGAGACCAAGCTCATGCTGAACTCGATCGGACACGTGGATCCGTCGTGTCGTCAGGGCTACATGAAGCTGCTGGTGGAGTACCTGCAGGCACACGAGTCGTCGCTCGCGTCCGAGGATCGGGAGCGGGTCGCGACGAATCCTCTTCGCACCTTCGACTCCAAGGAAGAAAAGACGAGGGCGGTGATGGCGGAGGCGCCGGTTATCAGCGACTACCTGTGCGCGTCCTGCGCCGAGCACTTCGACAGCGTCAAAGGGTTGCTCGGCGACGTCGGCGTCAGCTTCGAGCTGCAACCGCGCCTCGTGAGAGGTCTTGACTACTACACGCGCACCGCGTTCGAGTGGGTGGCGGCGGGTCTCGGCTCCCAGGACGCGGTCGGAGGGGGCGGCCGCTACGACGGGCTGTCGGAATCCCTGGGAGGCCCGCCGCTTCCGGGGATCGGCATCGCGCCGGGCCTTGACCGCATCATGCTGGCGCGCGCGGACGACGGCGCGGGCTACGGTGCGATCAACGTTTACATCGTGGCGCTCGGGGATCGCGCGAAGTCGGAATCGTTCAAGCTCGCCTGCCGCCTGCGTGCGGCCGGCATCGGCGCCGACCTCGACCTGATGGATCGCAGCATGAAGGGACAGATGAAGGACGCGTCTAGGTCCGGAGCGCGCTGGGCGGCGATCCTCGGCGACGACGAGATCGATTCCGGTCGCGTGACGCTGAAGGACCTAGAGAGCGGGGAGCAAGAGACGATGCCTATGGATCAGTTGGAAGCGCGGGTGCGGCCATGATGCGATCGCACCTGTGCGGGCGGCTCGGCGCGGACCAGACCGGCGAGCGGGTGGAGCTCTGCGGGTGGGTCCATACGAGGCGCGATCACGGGGGCGTCACCTTTATCGATCTACGGGACACGACAGGGCTGGTGCAGGTCGTCTTCACTCCCGAAGCGTCGCGGAGCTCGCACGATCTCGCGCAGGAGCTCAGGGGCGAGTTCTGCATCCGCGTGTCCGGCGAGGTGCGCGCTCGTCGAGAGGGAACCGTCAACCCGAACCTCGCCACGGGCGAGATCGAGGTTGCCGCTCACGAGGTCGAGATCCTCTCGCGCTCGGAGACGCCCCCTTTCCAGATCGATGCACATCAAGAGGTCGACGAGATGCTCAGGCTCCGGTACCGCTACCTCGACCTGCGACGCGAGGAGATGCAGGAGAACCTCAAGCTCCGGCACGCGATCGTATCGGCCATCCGCCGCTTCTTCGACGCCGAGGGGTTCCTCGAGATCGAAACCCCGATGTTGACGCGATCGACGCCAGAGGGCGCCCGCGACTACCTGGTCCCCTCGCGGCTGCACCCCGGGACCTTCTACGCGCTGCCGCAGTCGCCGCAGCTCTTCAAGCAGCTCTTCATGGTGTCGGGCCTCGATCGCTACTACCAGATCGTGAAGTGCTTCCGCGACGAAGACCTGCGCGCGGACCGGCAGCCGGAGTTCACGCAACTCGATCTGGAGATGAGCTTTGTCGACGTCGAAGACGTGCTGGACGTGACGGAGCGGATGTTCAAGTTCGTATGGCGGGAAGCGCTGGGCGTAGAGCTCCATGACTTCGCGCGGCTGACCTACGAGGAGTCTCTGCAGCGGTTCGGCACCGACAAGCCGGATCTCCGCTTCGGGATGGAGCTCGCGGACCTGCGAGACGCGTTCGCGGGAACGGAAGTGAAGGTGTTCCGGGGCGTGCTCGACGCCGGCGGCGCCATCAAGGCGATCACGGTTCCGGGCCAGGGCAGCCTCGGCCGCAGGGACCTGGACGCCTTCGTCGACCAAGCCAAAGCGTTGGGCGCGGGTGGTCTCGTCTGGGTCGCCGTTGAAGCCGAGGGCTTGCGTTCGCCGCTGGACAAGTTCTTCACCGACGACGAGCGGGTGGCGTTGCGGAAGGCAGCCGACGCGGCGGAGGGTGACCTCATCCTCATCGTGGCGGACAAGCGGGTATCGGTGGTGAACAAGGTGCTCGCGGCGCTGCGGACGAGGCTGGCAGAGCGTTTCGGCCTGGTCCCCGAGCTCGAACGATCGGACCCGGACGCGTGGCGCTTCGCGTGGATCGTCGACTTCCCCTGGTTCGAGTGGAATGACGAAGACCAGCGGTGGGACTTCATCCACCACCCGTTCACCGGGATCGTGGGCGACACCGCGAAGCACCTCGAGAGCGACCCCGGCAAGGTGATCTCGCAGGCGTACGACATCACGCTCAACGGGTGGGAGCTCGCGAGCGGGAGCATCCGGATCCACGACCGCGAGATGCAACAGCGGGTCTTCCGCGCGCTCGGGATATCGGACGAGGAGGCCCAGGAGAAGTTCTCCTTCCTGTTGGACGCGTTCAAGTTCGGTCCGCCGCCGCACGGCGGCATCGCCCCGGGCATCGATCGCATCGTGGCGCTGGCGGCGGGGGAGACGAACATCAGAGAGGTGATCGCGTTCCCGAAGACGCAGACCGCGTTCGACCCGTTGACGGGGGCGCCGTCGGAGGTGGACGACGCGCAGCTGAAGGTGGTGCATCTGCGCTCGACCGCCCCGCGGCCCTGACACCACCGCTGCCGTCTTTAGAGGGCGGCCGTAGCGGAACCGGGCCTACGATGGGCCGGTGGACCTGTTCGAGAACGCGCTGGAGGAGCGGTTCGATCAGTACGCGCCCCTGGCGGCGCGGATGCGACCCCGGTCTCTCAACGAGGTGGTGGGGCAGCAGCACGTTCTCGGCCCGCGCCGCGCCCTCCGGGCGCTGATCGAGTCCGGCGACCTCTCCTCCATAGTCCTGTGGGGGCCGGCGGGAGCCGGCAAGACGACCCTCGCCCACGTCATCTCGCGCGCCACGAAGGCCTACTTCGAGCCGATGTCTGCGGTCGCGGCCGGTGTCGCCGACGTGCGGAAGGCGATCGCGGCGGCGAAGGATCGCCTGGCGCAGCAGGGTCAGCGGACCGTCCTCTTCCTCGACGAGATACACCGCTTCAACAAGGCCCAGCAGGATGCGCTGCTCCCGGCGGTGGAGAACGGATGGGTCGTGCTCGTGGGTGCGACCACCGAGAACCCGTCGTTCGAGGTCAACTCTCCGTTGATGTCGCGGAGCCTCTTGTTCCGGCTGGAGCCGCTGTCCGAGGAAGACTCGGTGGCGATCTTGAGGCGCGCGCTGGTCGAGGAGCGGGGGCTGGGCAAGTTGGAGCTTCAGGCCGACGATGCGGCGCTCGCGCACATCGCGCGCGGTACAGGTGGGGATGCCCGCGCCGCGCTGAATGCGTTGGAGGCGGCCGCGTCGATATCGACGGGCAGTGGAACGATCGATGTCACCACCGCCGAGGAGGCGCTCCAGCGCCGGGCGCTCCCATACGACAAAGCGGGGGACTGGCACTACGACACGATCTCGGCCTTCATCAAGTCGATGAGGGGATCGGACGCAGATGCGGCGGTGTACTGGATGGCGCGGATGCTGGATGCGGGTGAGGATCCTCGTTTCATCGCCCGCCGGATGGTGATCTTCGCGAGCGAGGACATCGGCAACGCGGATCCCGTGGCACTCCAGGTAGCGATCGCCGCGCACCACGCCCTCGAGTTCGTCGGGCTCCCGGAGGCGAAGCTGAACCTGTCGCAGGCAGCTACTTATCTCGCTATCGCTCCGAAGTCGAACGCGAGCGCAGTCGCGATCTGGAGCGCCGAGGACGTGGTGAACAGCCAGGGACCACTGCCGGTCCCGGCCCACCTACGGGACTCTCACGCGGCCGCCTCGCGCGCCTTCGGCGCAGGTGCGGGGTACGAGTACCCGCACGCGCACGGCGGCTACGTCGATCAGCGCTACCTGCCCGATGACATCGCCGACCACAGCTTCTTCGAGCCGATCGCGGGCCGGGAGCTGGAGCTACAGAAAGAGCTGGAGCGGAGACGCGCCCGCGGCTCCTCCGCCGGGCCCGCGGACCCGTCACGGTAGGGTTCGGTTCATGATCAAAGCGATCTTCCTTGTCGCACTGGGAGCCATAGGTGCCCTCCAGGGCGAGCGGTGGGTGAGCGAGCTGAAGCAACGCGTGAGCCCGCGCGCCCTGACCGATTCCGCGCTGGACCGGGCCAACCGCCGTCTCGAGAAGGAACGCTCCGGGCCCAGCTAGGCCGGAGCTTCTCCAAGCCTCCGGACGATGGACACGAACACGATCCGACACCGCTTCCTCGCGTTCTTCGAAGAGCGCGACCACCAGCGCGTCGCATCGTCGTCGCTGGTCCCGAATGACCAGACGCTGCTCTTGACGAACGCGGGCATGGTCCAGTTCAAGCCCTATTTCCTCGGCGAGCAAAGCCCGCCGTTCAAGCGCGCGGTGACGGCGCAGAAGTGCATGCGCGCGGGTGGCAAACACAACGACATCGACCAGGTCGGGCGAACGGCGCGGCATCTCACCTTCTTCGAGATGCTCGGCAACTTCTCGTTCGGCGACTACTACAAGAGCGAGGCCTGCGCGTGGGGCTGGGAGCTGGTGACGGAGGGATATGGGCTCGACCCGGAGCGACTATGGGTCACCGTCTTCGAGACCGACGACGAGGCGGCCGACATCTGGCGGGACGAGGTCGGCGTTCCCGCGCACCGGATCATCCGCTTGGGAAAAAAGGACAACTTCTGGTCGATGGGCGTCGCGGGGCCGTGCGGACCTTGCTCCGAGATCTCGCTGGACATGGGAGACGCGTTCGGGCCGCCGTCCGATCGGGGACCGGGAGGGAACGAGGACCGCTACGTCGAGCTGTGGAACCTCGTTTTCATGCAGAACGACTGCAACGCCGCCATCGAGCCGATCGCGGAGCTGCCGAAGAAGAACATAGACACCGGCTTCGGGCTCGAGCGCGTGGCGATGGCGCTGCAGGGCGTGAGGAACGTCTTCGAGACGGATCTGCTGCGAGCGATGCTCGCCCGAGCCGAGGCCGTCGTGGGGACGACCTATGGGCGCGACGACCGGGCTGACGTGGCGCTGCGCGTGCTGGCGGACCACGGCCGGTCCGTCACCTTCATGATCACCGACGGCATCCTTCCCTCCAACGAGGAACGCGGGTACGTCCTGCGTTTGATCATGCGGCGCGCTATACGCCAGGCGCGTCTTCTCGGGCAGAGCCGAGCCGTCCTTCCCGATCTCATCGAGGGGACGATCGAGCTGATGGGAGATGCCTATCCCGAGCTCCGCGACCGGCGACAGCTGGCACTGGAGGTCGGAGCGCGCGAGGAGGAGCGGTTCGAGGCGACCCTCAAGCAGGGCCTGACTCTGCTGGAGAACGAGATCTCGAACGTGAAGCGATCGGCCGCGACCGCCGTTCCGGGCGAGGTCGCGTTCAAGCTGCACGACACCTTCGGGTTCCCGATCGACATGACGGTGGAGATCGCGGCCGAGGCCGAGCTGGACGTAGATCGCGACGCCTTCGCCCGGTTGATGGAAGAGCAGCGGGAAAGAGCCCGCGCGGCGCGCAGGTCCGACCAGGCCGGCGTGTCCCTCGACGCCGCGCTGGCGGTCGCGGAAGAGAAGGGGCCCGTCGACTTCTTGGGATACGAGCACCTCACCTGCGACGGACGGATCGTCGCCGTCCTCGACGGTGCCGCGCCCTCGGCTCTGTTGACAGAGGGCCAGGAGGGCGAGGTCGTGCTCGACCGGACCGTGTTCTACGCCGAGGGCGGGGGCCAGGTGGGCGATCGCGGCGAGATCGTCTCCGCCGGGGGCCGCGCGGTGGTCCTCGACACGCAGCGTCTCGTGCCCGGCCTGATCGTGCATCGGGTGAAGGTCGTTGCGGGCGAGCTGCACGTCGGAGACGAGGTGGAGGCGCGGGTCGATTCGGACCGGCGGCGCAGCACCGAGCGCGCGCACACCGCGACCCACGTTCTGCACTGGATCCTGCGGGACCGGTTGGGCGACCACGCGCGCCAGGCCGGCTCCCTCGTCGAGCCCGGCCGGCTGCGGTTCGACTTCAGTCACTTCGAGGCGCTCTCGCAGGACCAGCTGCGAGACATCTCCACCGAGCTGCAGGAACGTGTCCTGTTCGACGACTCCGTGCGCGCCTTCGAGACCAGTTACGACTTCGCGCGCTCGATCGGCGCCATGGCGATCTTCGGAGAGAAGTACGGCGACTTCGTCCGTGTGGTCGAGGTCGGTGACTACTCGAAGGAGCTGTGCGGCGGAACCCACATACCTCACACCAGCACGATCGGCGTCGCCGTCGTGACCGGTGAAGGTTCTGTCGGCGCGAACCTGCGCCGCGTCGAGGCGCTGGTAGGTCGCGACGGGCTCGACTTCCTCGCCCAGCGGGTCGCCGTACTCGACCGCGCCGCGGCGGCGCTGCGGTCGACGCCCGACGAGGTGGCAGAGCGGATCGAGCGGCTGCTGGCGACGCACAAGGAGATGGAGCGCAAAGTCTCCGAGATCGAGCGACAATCCGCTGAATCGGACGCCGCCGCTCTTGCCGATGCCGCGGTCGACGTCAACGGCTCCAGGCTGATCGTGGCGCGTCGCGATGTCGCGGTCGATTCGTTGCGCGCTCTCGCGCAGTCGTTGAAGGGCAGGATCGGCTCGGGCGTCGTCGTCCTCGGCACGTCGGCGGGAGGCAAGGCGAATCTCGTGGCGGCCGTCACGAAAGACCTGACCGAGAAGGGCGTCTCGGCGCGCGACCTGCTGGGAGCGGGCGCATCGGTGCTCGGTGGCGGGGGAGGCGGGAAGCCGGACCTAGCCATCTCGGGGGGGCCCAATTCAGAGCGATTGGACGATGCGATCGACGCGGTGGCGCGGACCGTGAAGGAGGCACTGACCTCGTGATGCTTGGCATCGACGTGGGCAGTCGCCGTGTCGGCGTTGCGGCTGCCGACGAAGAGACGCGCTTCGCTCGTCCGGTCGAGGTGATCGATGTCGAGCGCCAGGATCCGATCGAGAGGATCGCGCAGTTGGTGACGGAGATGGGAGCGTCTATCGTCGTCGTGGGGAAGCCGATCGGGCTCTCGGGGGCAGAGGGGCCGGCGGTGAAGGTGCAGGCGGACTTCGTGACGCGGCTTCGTGCCGCGCTGGGAGTTGCGGTGGAGGAGTTCGACGAGCGGCTGACGACCGTCCTCGCCAACCGGGCGCTCCGCGCGTCCGGCGTCCGTCCCACCGACAGGAAGCGACTGCGCGACGCGATCGCCGCGCAGGTCATGCTGCAGGGCTACCTGGATTCGACGCGATGAGCGAGCGGAGACGCGGCCGCGCGCTCGTGATCCTGTTCGTGTTGTTCGTGCTGTTCGCGGCACCGGCGATGGGGGGCTACCTCTATCTGCGCTCGGTCGGTTTCTTCGGCGAGAGCGAGCCCGGGCCGCCCGTGACCTTCAAGATCCCGCGCGGCGCGGGGACCGAGACGATCGGCCGGCTGCTCGAGGAGAACGGCGTGATCGCGTCGGCATTCGGGTTCCGGCTCGCGACGTACTTCGAAGACGGCATCGAGGACATTCAGTCTGGCCGGTACGAGATCCCGACCGGTCTCACGCCGCGCGACGCGCTCAACGCCCTGATCGAGAGCGGCCCTCTGGGGGCCGAGTTCGTCACCGTCACTTTCCCCGAGGGGTCGTGGCTCACGGATTTCGCCAACACGCTGGGGGACAAGACGCACCTGTCGGAGCAGAGGTTCCTCTCGATCGTGGAGAACGGCAAGGTCCCGTCGCAGTACAAGCCGGAGGACATCGACACCCTTGAGGGCCTGTTGTTCCCCTCGACCTACCAGGTGGTCGAGAAGGACACGGAGATCAGCATCGCGACTCGGTTGGTGGAACAGATGGAGAAGCAGATGGAAAAGCTCGACTTCGCGACCAAAGCGGAGGCACTCGGGCTGACGCCGTACGAGGGGCTGATCGTCGCTTCCATGATCGAGGGCGAGGCCAGCGTGGGCGGCGACCGCGACAAGATCGCCCGCGTGATCTACAACCGCCTGGATCAGGGCATCGCACTCGGGATCGACGCGACCATCATCTACGCGCTCGGCGAGCACCGGACCGAGCTGTTCGAGTCGGATCTAGAGATCGACTCCCCTTACAACACGCGCCTCGTGCAAGGTCTACCGCCGACGCCGATCGGCGCGCCCGGCGAAGAGTCGCTGCATGCGGCGGTGAACCCAGCGGACGGCGAGTGGCTCTACTACGTGTTGTCCGATTGCGAAGGCCACCATGCGTTCAGCGTCGACTACAACGACTTCCTCAACGACAAGCGGGCCTACCAAGCGCTCGACTGTTGAGGTCGCTCCTCGGGGTACTCGGCTGGCCGCTCGAGCACACGCTGTCGCCGGCGATCCATAACAGCGCGTTCCGCAGGCTGGACCTTGACTGGGTCTACCTCCCGTTCCCGGTGGCGCCCGAGCACCTCCGTGATGCCGTAGCTGGGCTGCGTGCGCTGGGTGCCGTCGGAGCGAACGTCACGATGCCTCACAAAGAAGCCGTGATCGAGCACCTCGATGATCTTTCGGGCGACGCGCGCGCCATCGGGGCCGTGAACACGATCCAGAGGATCGGCGATCAGCTGATCGGTCATAACACCGACGTGGATGGTTTCGCCTCTTTCATACGCGACGACGCGGGGCTCGACCTGGAGGGCGCGAGATGTCTGGTCGCAGGCGCGGGGGGCGCGGCCCGCGCCGTCGTGGCCGCCCTCGATCTATTGGGAGCGGCCCAGGTGACCGTCGCCGCGCGTCGACCGGAGCAGGCCCAGTGGCTGGGGCGGGGCTCGACGACCCCACGGGTCGTCGCTCTCGGGTGGGATGACGGCTGGCGGCGGGCCGCCGAGTTCGATCTCATCGTGAATGCGACGCCACTTGGGACCGACGGCGATCTCGTCGCGGAGGCAGAGCTCGTGGAGGGACAGGCGGTGGTCGACCTCGTCTACAACCCGCCGGTCACGCGGCTCGTGGAGAGGGCACGTGCCCGGGGCGCGGCAGGGTGGGGCGGCCTCGGGATGCTCGTGCACCAGGCGGCTGCGTCTCTTCGGATCTGGTCCGGACAGGAGCCGCCGCTCGAGGCCATGTCGGTCGCGGCCATGCACGCGATGTCGCGCCATTAACACAGGTAGGCTCGCGGGGTCGGGGTCTCGGTGAATAAATTCGGACAAGCGGCTCAACCGGGCCTCCGGGATTGCCGAAAAAGCCGTACGAAGGTGAGGCAGCACCTCGCCTGTGACCCATAGGAGGACGCACATGACGAAGGCCGACCAGCTCGCAGCTGCGCTCGACGAGTTTCTTGCCACATCTCCTGACGTCGAGGCTGCCGCGATCGTCAGCGCCGACGGCCTTCCTATGGCGTCGGCCCTTCCTCCGGACGTCGAGGAGGATCGCCTCGCCGCCATGAGTGCAGCTCTGCTCACGCTGGGCGAGCGCGCCGCCGACGGCCTCGGCAAGGGCGACCTCGCACAGGTCTTCGTGGAGGGCAAGAACGGTTACGTCGTATTGATGCAGGCAGGGCTGGACGCCGTGTTGGTCACCGTGACCTCGAAGAACACCAAGGTAGGTCTGGTTCTCTTCGAGATGCGCAAGGCCGCGACGACGATCGGCAGAGTTATGGACGAGCCGGCGCACCGGCCGGCGGAGACGAGCCCCGTGGTGGGCCACGATGTCATGGGTGCTGGAGCCGCCGCTCCCGTCGCTCCCGTGCGCATGCCGGAACCGGAGCCCGCAGCGGAGACCGAGTCACACATCCCGAGCTGGCAGTAACGGCTCCGGGTCCTAGAGGAGGCCAGTCATGCTGAGGGGGACGCTCGACGACTTCACGCTGCCCGACATATTCAGGCTGATGTCCCTGTCGAAGAAGACGGGGAGCTTGGCCGTGCAGCGGTCGGCGGGTGAAGGAAGGGTCTACTTCCGCGATGGCGAGGTCTACTACGCCGAGTCGAGCCTGTCCAAGGAGCCGCTGGGGCAGAAGCTTGTCAGGGCGAAGGCGCTTACCGAGGGGCAGCTGCGGAAAGCTCTCGACCAGCACGCCGGCTCCGGTAAACGCCTCGGCGAGGTGCTTTTGGACTCGGGCGTCGTAGATGAAGACCAGATCATGATGGTCGTCCGTCAACAGATCGAAGACGCGGCCTTCGACCTTCTCCGCTGGGAGCTCGGCGAATTCCTGTGGGAGCCGGGCGTCCAGGCGTCTCCCGACGTGGCCATCTACGTCACCGTCGAAAACCTCATCATGGAGGCGTCGCGCAGGCTCGACGAGCTCGAGGTCATCCAGCGAAAGATCCCGTCGGCGGACACGGTCCTCGCCATGGCGGCGACGCCTCCGGAGGGCGCGGTCGAGATCAACATCACGCCGGAGGAGTGGCGGATCCTCGTCCTCGTCAACGGGACCCGGAGCGTCAGAGAGATCGGCGAGATGGTGGGGTTCGACGACTTCTCCGCTATGCGCACGCTCTACGGGTTGGTGTCCGCGGGTCTGATCGAGGTGCCGGGGCATCATGGTTCCGGTGCCGCGGAATCGGCCGTCGACCGCTCCGCCGCTCCGGCGGTCGAGGAGGAGGAGCCGGTCCACGCTTCGCCGCAGGAGACCGCGGTGGAGCCGCAGCCTGTCGCCGAACCGGAGCCACAGCCTGTCGCCGAACCGGAGCCGCAGCCTGTCGCCCAGCCCGAGCCTCAGCCGGTGGCGCAAGTCGAGCCCTCGCCAGCCGCACAACCCGCGCCCGAGCCCGCGATGGAGCCGGTCGCGGAGGCCCAGCCGGTCGCGGAGGCCCGGCCGGTCGCGGAGGCCCAGCCGGTCGCGGAGGCCCAGCCGGTCGCGGAGGCCCAGCCGGTCGCACAGCCCGAGTCCCAGCCGGCGATGGAGCCGGTGGCGGAGGCCCAGCCGGTGGTCGAACCGCAGCTGCAGCCGGAGCCGTTCGGGGTGGACCCCGCGCAAGAGGCCGAGGACTTCTTCAGCCCCGACCCCGTGCACGGGCAGTTCGCCGCGCAAGCTCCGGTAGCGGACCTGCCGGTGGAGCCGGCGACGCCAGACAACGGCATCTTCGGCGAAGACCTGTTCCTGTCCGACCCCGTCCCAGACGACGCGGTGGCCGCGGCTCCGGAGGCGCCGGTCGCGCACGAGCCGATCCTCGATCCCGTCCCGGACGCTCCTGCTTTCGATGAGCCAGAGATGCCGGTCGAGGCGTTCGACGCACCCGGACCAGGCGACCTCCTTGCCGAGGGGCCCGGCTCCTACGGTTTCGACGACCTCCTTGCCTCACAGCCGGCTCCGGCGGCCCCCGCAGACGAGCCTGTCGCTCCGCCTGCGCCCGCGCCCGTACCGGCACAGCCAGAAGCTCCTCAGATCCCGGTTAGCTCCGAGCCTGCAGGCGAGTCACCAAGCGTCGATCGGATCTCGGCGGTCCGGGAGCTCGCGGGTCTGTTCAGCGAAGGAGGAGACGACGAGGGCGCGAGGCCATCCCGCCAGAGGGCTGCCGCCCCCGCAGAGGGACCTGCCGCCCCCGACACCCGCAAGCGCGTCGAAGACGACGAGCAGGTCACCAGAGGCCTTATCTCTCGGCTGATCGACGGCGTCAAAGGTCTCTAAGCCCAGGAGGGCAACACATATGGCTATGCCGCGGGCGCGAATGCGAACGGCTGTGACGGATCGAGAGGATCGAGCTCGTGGCTAAAGCGCGGGCGAACATGGTCCGGAAGCAACGGACCGGCAACGGCAAGGTCAACCGGCCGATGAAGATTGTCATCACCGGTCCTTTCGCAGCCGGCAAGACCACCCTGATCAAGACGATCAGCGAGGTCGCGATCGTCGGAACCGAGCGCGACGTCACCGACGAGACCCGAGCCGTGAAGACGCGGACCACGGTCGCGATGGACTTCGGGCGGCTCAGCTTCGGCGAGGACCTCTCCCTGTTCCTCTTCGGGACGCCCGGGCAGCGCCGCTTCGAGGTCATGTGGGAGATCCTGTCGGAGGGGATGATCGGGTTCATCTGCCTGGTC
Organism: Actinomycetota bacterium; assembly: GCA_030776625.1. Lineage (NCBI taxonomy): Bacteria > Bacillati > Actinomycetota > Actinomycetota bacterium. The sequence continues at coordinate 91,979 of JALYHL010000006.1, forward strand.
AATGCGGCGGACGATCGCTCTGTGGAGGAGGCGTCTCACATCCTCGACCAGTTCCGCGCGTACGCGGACGTGCCCTACGTCGTGGGTGTGTCGCACCTCGACGAGCAAAGCGCGGACCACGAGGTCGTGTTCAGCAAGGTGCGTGAGGTCCTGGAGGTGCCCGAGACGGTCGAGGTGATCGGAGTCGACCCGCGGCAGCGCGAGGACGTCAAGACATTGATGCTGCACATCCTCATGGGCGTACTGAACCGGCTCGAGAAGACGCCCGCTGCGGCCGAGGCCTAGGTCCCTGGGTCGCCGCCCCGGTTACGGCGCCACCCGGCCAGGAGGCCGGTCGCTGCTGGGTCGTCTGCTCAACCGGCTATTAGGCGCGAGATCTCGTCCTGTTGCGACTACGGCGGGACGAAGCTCTTCGGCGCGCCCGCGCCTAATGCCACCGCCACCGCCGCCACCTCCGCCGCCACCCCCACCTCCGCCTCCCGTACCCGCACCCGCGGCGAGCCCGCTGGCGAGGAAGCCATTGACTGTGCCGGTGCCCTCTCTCGAGGCACCGCCGGCGGGTTCGACCGACAGCACCACGAGGACTGCTCGCATACAGCTCGGCTTCGACGACGGAACCCACACGATCCCCGCTCTCGACCAGGATCTGGAAGACCGACTGGAGTACATCGTGGACAACATCGTGCGACCTCCGAGCGACCCGTCCTCGTGACTTCTGTCAACATGTGAGATTGACCGGGTCGCGCCTTTAGTCTCGCTTTCCCAGGTCGATAAACCTAGCTATGGGGCGAACCATGACCGGCTCCCCTGAGGTGGGAGGCTCGACAGTGACCACAGCACGCCCGGGGGGACAGCTCGGAGAGCTATTGCTCGGACGCGGGCTGATCACCGAAGAGCAGCTCGACATGGCTCGCCACCAGGCGTCGCAGCGGGGCAGCTCGCTGGGCCGGACCGTCATCGAGATGGGCTTCGTCGCCGAAGCCGGCCTGGTGTCGATCCTGGCCGAGCAGCTGGGCCTCGACTTCGTGGATCTAACCGAGGTCCACGTGGACGGCTCTGCCATCGCTCTCGTTCCGGAGATGACGGCGCGCAGGCACAACTGCATCCCGCTGCGGTTCGAGGACGGCAACCGGTTGGTTCTCGCGATGGCGGATCCGGCGAACGTAGTGGCGCTCGACGACATCCGTGCGATGACCAAGCGCGACGTTCGTACGGTCGTAGCCACAAAGGCCGACGTCGTCGCCGCCATCAACCGCCACTACCGCCTCGACAGCGCTGCGGAATCGCTCGCGGAGGAGGCCGCGGAGGCGGCCGGTCCCGAGCAGCAGACGTTGGAGGAGATGGCGGGCGAGAGCGCCGACGACGCCCCGATCATCAAGCTCGTCAACCTCTTGATCACCCAGGCGGTGAACGACCGCGCCTCGGACATCCACATCGAGCCGGGGGAGCGCAACCTCAGGGTCCGTTACCGCATCGACGGCGTTCTGCACGAGGTGATGAGCCCGCCGAAGTCGGTCCAGAACGGCATCACCAGCCGTTTGAAGATCATGGCCGACATCAACATCGCCGAGCGTCGCATACCCCAGGACGGCCGCATCGGCCTCAAGGTCTCGAACAAGGCGATCGACATCCGCGTGGCGACGCTCCCAACCGTCTACGGCGAGAAGATCGTCATGCGTCTGCTGGACAAGTCGAGCGTGCTGTTGGAACTGCAGGACCTCGGCTTCCAGCCCGAGAATTTCCAGCGTTATCAGGAGTCGTACAAGAAGCCCTACGGGATGATCCTGGTCACCGGCCCGACCGGTTCCGGTAAGTCGACCACCTTGTACGCGACGTTGAACATCCTGAACCAGTCGCACGTGAACGTCATCACGGTCGAAGACCCGGTCGAGTACAGGCTTCCGGGGATCAACCAGGTGCAGGTGAACCCGAAGGCGGGCCTCACCTTCGCCTCGGCGCTGCGCTCGATCCTGCGTTCGGACCCGGACATCGTGCTGATCGGCGAGATCCGCGACCGCGAGACTGCGCAGATCGCGGTCGAAGCGGCGCTGACCGGTCACCTCGTGCTGTCGACGTTGCACACGAACGACTCCGCGTCGGCCATGACCCGCCTCACGGAGATGGGAATCGAGCCTTTCCTCGTGTCGTCCGCGTTGGACTCGGTGCTGGCACAGCGACTGGCGCGCAAGTTGTGCGAAAGGTGCAAGGAGCCCTACGTGCCGACCGAGGAAGAGCTGTTGAGGGCGAAGTTCCCGTTCGACCCCGACACCGAAGAGCTTCCGAAGCTGTACCGCCCCGTCGGCTGCACCTCGTGTGGCAAGACCGGCTACAAGGGCCGTATGGCGGTGCACGAGGTCATGAGCGTGACCGAGGAGATCGAGCGCGCCACGGTGGAGAGGGCTTCGGCCGATGAGATCAGCAAGATAGCGACGTCGCAAGGGATGGCGTTCCTGCGCGACGACGGCATGGAGAAGGTTCGTCAGGGATTGACCTCTATCGAAGAGATCATGCGAGTGATCGTCTAAAGGAGCTGAAGATGACTTACACAGGTGAAGGTTCTGGAACCGAGCAGTCCCCGTTCGCGACCTCGGTGCCACAGGCTCCTCAGGTGCCGCAGGCCGCGCAAGCTCCGCAGGCGCCTCAGGCGCCTCCGGGCTACGGGGCGCCACCTCCTGTCGGCCACGCCACGTCTCCACCGCCTCAGCCCGGGACAGCCTCGTTCGGGCCCGACGACTTCCCGATGAGGGAGGCCGCCCCCGTCGCAACGGCCGCCGTCGAGGTTGTGGAGGAAGAGGAGCGGGAGCCGAACCTCGCCGCATTCCTCGAGTCCGTGATCGATCTCGGCGGCTCCGACCTCCACCTGACGTCGGGGCTTCCGCCGATGGTGCGCGTGCATGGTGACCTCCGCCCCATCAAGGGCTACCGGAAGCTCTTCCCGCAAGACCTGCAGACGATGATCTATTCGATCCTCACGCAGCGCCAGCGGGAGCGGTTCGAGACCGACCTCGAGCTGGACGTCTCTTATTCGCTGCCGGGCAAGGCGCGGTTCCGCGTGAACGTTTTCCAGCAGCGCGACGCGCTGGGCTCCGTCATGCGACTCATCCCGTTCGAGATCAAGACCCTTGAGACACTGGGGCTTCCGCAGTCGGTGCACGAGTTCGCCAGGATGCGCCGTGGCCTCGTGCTCGTCACGGGGGTCACCGGCTCCGGTAAGTCGACGACCCTGGCGGGACTGATCGACATCATCAACTCGTCGCGGCCGGAGCACATCATGACCGTCGAGGACCCGATCGAGTTCCTGCACCGCCACAAGACCGCGATCATCAACCAGCGCGAGGTCGGGACGGACACCTATGGGTTCGCCAACGCTCTGAAGCACGTCCTGCGTCAGGACCCCGACGTGATCCTGGTCGGAGAGCTCCGCGACCTCGAGACGATCTCGATGGCGCTGACGGCAGCGGAAACCGGTCACCTGGTGTTCGCCACGCTCCACACGCAGGACGCGCCGCAGTCCGTCGACCGCGTGATCGACGTGTTCCCACCGCACCAGCAGGAGCAGATCCGGGTCCAGCTCGCCGGCACCCTGGCAGGGATCGTGTCACAGCAACTGATCCCCACGTCCGACGGCAAGGGACGAGCCGTCGCCGCAGAGGTGCTGGTCGCGACTCCCGCAGTGCGCAACCTGATCCGTGAGGGCAAGACGCACCAGATCTACACGTCCATGCAGGCCGGCGGGAAGTTCGGCATGCAGGTGATGGACCAGCACCTGGCGGAGCTGGTGAAGAAGGGCAAGGTCAGTTACGAGATGGGCCTCGAGCGCGCCCATCACGTCGAGGAATACAACCGTTTGACGGGGAGGGGGTAGCAGATGGCGGATTCCTATGCGTACCGGGTCCGCACCAAAGAGGGCCGGGTGATCGCAGGAAAGATGGATGCCGACGGAGAGGCGGCGGTTGCGTCGCGCCTTCGGGCGCAGGGCCTCGTCCCGGTACAGATAACGAAAGAGGCGGGCGAGGGTCTCAAGAAAGACATCACGATTCTGCCCGAGAAGGTCAAGCTAAAGGACCTGGCGGTCTTCTCGCGGCAGTTTGCGACCATGATCAACTCGGGGCTATCGCTCCTGCGGACGCTGAACATCCTGGGCCAGCAGACCGAGAACAAGACGTTGGCGAAGACGATCACGCAGCTGCGCGACGACGTCGAACGAGGCTCGAGCCTGTCCGCCGCGATGTCCAAGCACGAGAAGGTCTTCAACAAGCTGTACGTCGCAATGGTGCGTGCGGGGGAGACCGGGGGCCAGCTGGACGTGGTCCTCACGCGTACCGCGGACAACCTCGAAGCGGATTACAAGTTGCGACAGAAGGTGAAGTCCGCGATGACCTATCCGATCGTGGTGGCCGGCATCGCGGTTCTGCTCGTGACGGTCATGCTGCTGTTCGTCGTGCCCACCTTCGCCGCGATGTTCGAGGGCCTCGGCGGCACGCTGCCGCTTCCCACCCTCATCCTCTTGAAGCTGAGCCAGGCCGCGAAGTGGCTCGTTCCTCTTATGGTCGTTCTGAGCATCGTCGGCTACGTCGCCTACAAGAGGGCCCGCAAGGCGAGCGCAGACTTCCGGCTGCGGGCGGACCGCATCAAGCTGAAGATCCCGATCTTCGGCGACCTCTTCCTGAAGGTCGCGATCTCGCGGTTTACCCGCACCCTCGGATTGCTCCTGCGGGCGGGCGTGCCGATCCTTCAGGCGCTCGACATCGTGGCGGACACCACCGGCAACGAGGTGCTGACCAGAGCGACCAGCGACGTCAAGGACAGCGTCCGCAGCGGGGAGTCGATGGCCGGACCTCTCGCCCGTCACCCGGTCTTCCCGCCGATGGTCGTGCAGATGATCGCCGTAGGTGAGGACACCGGACAGATCGACGAGATGCTCGACAAGGTCTCGGACTTTTACGACCAAGAGGTCGAGTCGACTACCGAGGCGCTGACGTCGTTGATCGAGCCGATCATGATCGCCGTGCTGGGCGGCATCGTGGGCTCGATGATCATCGCCCTCTACATGCCGATGTTCAAGATCTTCGACCTCATCAAATAGTTCGCATCAGGTACTCAAGACGGTCTAGTCACCGGTCGAAGAAGGAGATGCAAGCCGAAAGAGAGCAACGCAGCTAAAGGCAAACCCGCCGCGAGGCGGGGACGCAAAACCACGGGGCCCCCGAGGCCAGCCGGGTTACCTGCAGGGGACGGTCGGTATGACCGTTCCGATGCAGGCGAGGTGGGGTTTAGGTATTCGTCTTCGTCGGTAGTCCCTAAACGGCTTGTAGGGGCGGAAAGGAAAGGGGAACTATATGTTCCGGAAGTTCCACGAGAAGTTGAAGGAGCGCGAAGAGGGCTTCACCCTCATCGAGCTCCTGGTTGTCATCCTGATCATCGCCATCCTGGCGGCGATCGCGATCCCGGTGTTCCTGAACCAGCGCAACAAGGGTTACGTTTCTCAGGCCGAGTCCGCCCTGAAGAACGCAGCGACCAACATGGAGTCGTACGCGACCTCGAACAACGGGAACTACCCCACTGCGGACGCAGCCGGTTACACGCTTCTGGTCTCAGAGGGATTCCGTGCCGTTCCGAACGTCACGATCGCGATCGCGAGCAGCAGCTCGGCTGGCTACTGTCTGACCGCCGACCACAGCCAGATCAATGGCGCGGGCGTCGACTACGTCTACAACAGCCAGGTCGGTAGGCCTCGCGCCTCCACCACCTGTCCTGGTCCTACGACTTAAGAAACGACTGCTTAAGAACCAGCTCGGCAAGGGCCGCGACGGCGTCCCGCCCCGACAGTAGAAGAGGCGGAGGGAAACCTCCGCCTCTTCTACTGTCCAGCCCAAAGATGAGGCCAGATCGGCGCCGGGTTTGGTGGTCCGGCGCGTGTCGCCGGAGGAAGCTGCTCGTCCGCCCCTCAAGGGCCCTGGCGTGGCGGCCGATGGAATGAACATCCACATACGAAGCGGAACGGTCGTGATACGTAAAGAAGAAGGCTTCACCCTCATAGAGTTGCTCGTCGCCACCGCTTTGCTGGCGGTGTTGGCCACGCTGGGAGCGGGCGCGGCGCGCCAGTTCTGGCTGGTGCGGTCCCTCGACGCGGGCGCCGATGCGGCGGTCAGCCAGCTACGCCGGATGCAGGCGCAGTCGGCGGCCGAGAGCCACCCCCTGATCTTCGGCGCGCGCTTCCGCGCGGGCTCGTCAGAATGGACGCTGGTGAAGTTCGACCCCAAGATCCCTACGGACTCTACCGATGATGTGTGCACGGAGCTCGGCTCCCCCAGGACCTTCGACGCGGGTGTCATTGTCGCTAGCGTAGATTTCTCCGACGTGACGGGGGTGACCGATAAATGCCGATCGCAGACCTCCGACGAGGTCGCGCTGTTCTACCCCCGCGGCACGGCGACGGCCGGATCGCTCGTGCTCAGCCAGCCGGCGTTGGGACGGACGCAGACGGTGACGGTGACGGCGATCACAGGCCGGGTGACGAGATGATCCGGCGAGCTCGACAGGTGGACCGCACCCACCGCGGGTTCACACTCGTCGAGACGCTGGCGTCTCTCCTTGTCTTCACACTCGTGACGCTCGGAGTCGTGCCGCTGCTCCTGTCCGCGACACGCGGCGCGACCCTCTCGCGCTCGTTCACCGTCGGCAAGAACCTGTCGCTCCAGGCGATGGAGCGCGTGCGCGGCCTCCCGTACTTCGTCTCGTACGCAAACCAACCGAAGCTGGTGGACGTCCTCGACTTCTACTACCCGAACGCAACGGGTGCCGTGACCGGCGTCTTCACGACGACTTGCACGTCGGCGACCACCGACAATCCGGCCTGCCCGGACAACATCGGCGCGGGCTACACCGTCACGTACGCGGCTGAGTTCATCGCTCCCGGTCCACTCGACGCTGCCGGTAAGGAGACTTTCGTCAACGTCGTTCCGCCGTCCACTTACACCCGAACGTCCTCGCCGGCGGACATCCCGCCCACACGTCTGGTCCGGATCAAGGTCGAAACCACCTGGGACGCGACGGGTGCAGCGCGCCGTTATGCCTTGACGAGCTTCTTCGGCGAGCGCAATCTCGCGGAGGAGAAGATCCGCGGTGTCGGTCGGGTCGACTACGCGGTCGAGGTGCTGACGTCCTACGTCGACAACGATCCCGCGGGAAGGGTGAGTGACCTCGTCGTCAACGCCGGCAGCGCCGAGTCACGCGTCCAGACGCGCACGCTCTCCGAGGCGGACCAAACGGTGCGATCTGCGGCGCTGCGTCTGGCCCGGCCACCGGACGCCGGCTCCGCCACGGATACCGGTCTGAACCTGTCGCTGCTGGGCGCGAACTCGTTCATCCACGCCGCTCCCGATCAGGATCCCGCCGCGGGATCCACGCGTGTCGCGCAGACGCTGAACCACCCCGAGTTGGACCTCAAGCCTCAGATCGCCTATCTCTCGACATCTGGGACGGGCGGGCCGCTGAGGGTGAAGACCGCGAACGACCTTCCCCTAGCGTCCGGGACGTTCAACCTCAACGATCTCGCCAGCCTCGACACCTACGACCTGTGGGTCAACAACCAGGCGGATACCACCATGGGCGCTCTCCTTCGCCTCGATCCCACGAGCCCGGTCTTCTCCGTGCGTCCGCGTACCGCCGCGGAAGAAGACCTCGCTACGAAGGTCCTCAGCGGCGGGACGTCGGCGACTACGGTAGGGGGGGCAACCAAGAAGGTCGATGCCGCGGCGTCGGCGGAGCTGGGGCAGATCAGGCTCTTCCCGGTGACGTTCATCCTGACGGGCGAGAAGTCGGTGATCGTGGTGGACAACGTCACGTCGTCGGTGAGCTGTAGCGCGAGCGCGACGGGCGCAACGCAGGACGCGAGCTACTCCGCGTCGCTCAGGTACTGGAAGGAGACCAACGAGAACGACGGGATCCAGGAAGGGTCTTATCAGCCGGTGACGCTGAGCGGCACGACGGACAACTTGCCGGGCGTCGGGAACCCGATGGTGTACGAGGACCCAGTCAGCGCGCTCTCGTATGGCAGCGAGCTGGATGTCTACCTCTTCCCAGTGCCTCACGAGCACAGCGACCCCGTCCTCGGCACCGTGACGCATAAGCACGCCGGCTACTTAACCGACTGGCAGAACATCCCGACGACTTTCACTTCCGAGGATGCAGGGCGTGTCTCGCGTGCTCGCATCGACGGCGCGATCCGGATCAATACTCGGCCCAGCAACCCGACCATCCCGCAGACTGGGTTGAACATCTCGATCGCGAAGCTGTCCTGCGAGGCGGTGGACCGCCGATGACCCCGAGACGGAGTCGCGATGAGGCCGGGTTCACGCTGATCGAGCTGTTGGTGACGGCGTCGCTCTTTTCGGTTCTGGCGGTTGGCTTCTACCAGGTCCTGTTCTCGAACGCCCGCGGATCCGATACGAGCCGCGCCGTCGTGAAGATCTCCGAGGAGGCTCGCTTGGGCCTTAATCGCATGATCCGCGACACCCGGGAGGGGACCCTGTGGTGCGAAACGTATGATGGCGCATCGACTACCGCGTGTCCAACGCGGACCTCTTACAGCGTGCGCATCGACTTCAACTCGGACGGTAAGTTCGAGAACCCGAACCCACAGGGGGACTACGAGAAGCTGACCTTCGCCTACGACTCGACCCGCGGAGTGATCGCGCTGAACGGCGAGGTCCTGGTAGCCGGCGTGACGCCCATCAGCGGAAAGGACATCTTCACCTACACGAGCAACCGCCTCGAGTACGACGCCAACAGCGACGGGATGACGACGTGGCAAGAGCTTGATGCGACTGGTCTCACAGGTATCGGCGACAAGGACGGCGTCCTCGACGGGGACCTGGAGCTACGTCATCTGTCGAACATCGACTACGCCTTCAACGTGGCGTCAGGAGGCAGGACGACGGTCTTCTACAGCCAGGCACAGCTAAGGAACACCCGATGAGGAAGAGAGTCCTGCAACGACTGCGCAGCGAAGCGGGAGTGGCGATGGTCACCGTCCTCTTCGTCGGCTCGGCCCTCAGCGTGCTTGCCTCGGTGGCCGCTTTCACGACGATCGAGGAGCTGCGTGCCGGCAGGGACGATCGGAAGGCCAGCGAGGCGCTCGCTTACGCCGAGGCCGGGATCGACAGGTTGATCCTCGAGCTGCGTACGGGGAAGCTCACCTGGGGCGACATCCGCGAAGCCGGCTGCGCTACAGCGCCGCTCACGCTCACCGACGGCAACGTGGGGAACGGCAGTTATTCCGTTCAGCTCACGGTGTTCGACCCGAGCGCGCCGCTCGCCCAGCAGCTCCCCCCGTCGCCCTGGGTGAAGGAGACGAACGACGCGCAGAGGCCCTGCACGCAAGCCAATGGAACCAACCGGCCCACCAGCCCCCGCTCGAACCAGTGGTTTGCGGTAACCGCGGTGGGGAGCCACCCTACGGCGAAGCGGGCGGTGCTACAGGGTCTCCAGATCGGCCTCCTCGGGTTGCCCATCGGCATCTACGCCGACACCATCAACGCCAACGGAAACGTCACCATGGACGGAGTCAGCCTACTGACGCCTGGCGACGTGACCGGGCGGGAGAAGATCGCCTTCAAGAACACGGACCCGTACCACACACTGAACGACTTCTGGCCCGGTCAGGACTCTGCAACGAATGTTCCCGCCGCAGCACACGCTGTTGGCACGATCTACCTGAAGAAGACCGGCGGTCTCGCAGCGCAGGAGCACGTAGCGAACAGCCAGCACCTCAACTGCACCGCCAACGGCATCGGTGGCGCAGAGGGACAGTCGCAGTGGGACCAGAGCGGCCCCGGCGGCGCGATCCCCGGAGGGCTAAGTCCGAGCAACTGTAGCGGGATCTGGGCCGGCACCCCTGCGGGACCCCCGCCGACATCGGACTTCACCGCTGCGGACCTTACGCGGGTTTCGCCGCAACCGGCGCTGTCCGACCAGGACTACATGACGCTGCGCGACTCCGCGAAGCAGACCGGCCTCTACTGCTTCATCGCGAGCAGCGGCACGAAGACCTGCACGGCGAAGGGGCAGACGTGGACGTTCGGCGGCACCGTTGGGGCGACCGACCTCACCGGGCTCCCGCGGAACTTTGTGGCCTATTTCGAGTACGAGAGTCCTACAGGCGCTTTCACCTCCAACCTCATCCATTGGAACGGCGCCAATGTGTGGCCCTGCAGTACGACCGCCAGCGAAAACAAGTCCGCTGTGATCGTTGTCCGCAACGGCAGTCTCCAGATGGAAGGCGACACACAGGTCAACGGGGCGGCCTTCATCCCCGAGGGGGCATTCGACGTCCAGGGAAAGCTGCTCTTCAACGGCACGATCATCGCCAGGGAGTTCAGGAACCTCGGGAGCGCGACCTTCTCGATGACCGACTGCTGGATCGGGAACATGCCGGGTCCGTTCCTGAAGGTCAGCCCCGCACTCTGGCGGGAGCTCGACCGCTGACCCGTCTCCACGATGCTCGGCGCAGCGGCTCTAAGTACAGGGTTGTAGTTCTAAAGGGTCCCTGTACGCGGGACGATGAATCCGGTTGAGTAGTGACGTTATTGTGCACTGTTGTTGCCATCGGCATCCTCACGAGCGACCGAAAGGCGGAGCACTTGCAGCGTGACTTCGGAGAGCCCCTCCTGACGGTGGGCGAGGTTGCAAACATGATGCGCGTCTCCAACATGACGGTCTACCGGCTGATCAAGTCCGGGCAGCTCGCCGCTATCCGCGTCGGCAAGAACTACCGCATGCGGCGAAGTGACGTGGAGCGCTACCTGACCGAACGCTCCGTCAACGTACAGGTAACCCCCTGATGGCATTCGGCTCTTCGGCCGCTATCGGCCTCGACATCGGCGCGAGCGCGGTGCGGGTCGCTCAGGTTGGCGCGGGCCGCGGGGGCGCATCGCTGCTCAGCTTCGCCTCGGCGCCACTGCCGCACGGCGCGGTCACAGACGGCGAGATACGCGATGCCGGCCCGGTCGCGGAAGCCATAGCACAGGTCTTCAAGCGCGCCAAGGTGCGGGCGAAGTCGGCGGTCCTTGGGGTCGCGAACCAGCGTGTCGTCGTCCGGCAGGTCGATCTTCCGTACCTCGAAGACAAGGAGTTCCGTTCGTCGCTGAGGTTCCAGGCCGCCGATCACATCCCTATGTCGGTCGAAGATGCGCAGCTGGACTTCATCGTCATCGAGGACTACATGACGGACGCGCAGGACCATATGATGCGCGTCCTGCTGATCGCTGCCGCCACCGACATGGTGGACGCGTTCGTGGCGGCGGCGTCCTCAGGGGGGGTCGAGGCGGCGGGGGTGGATCTCACACCCTTCGCGATCGCTCGCGCCGTGAGCCCGTCGGCAAGGGGAGAGATAGGTGTGGCCGGTTCAGAAGCAGTGATCGACGTCGGCGCCGCGACCACGAACATCCTCATCCACCACAACGGCGAGCCGCGCTTCGTCCGGATCTTGCTCGTCGGCGGCGACGACGCGACCAGTGCCTTGTCTCAAGAGCTGGGCATCTCGTTCGAAGAGGCAGAGGCGATGAAGCTTGATCTCGGCCGTGGCGTCGGTCCGGTCGACGCCCGCAGGTTGATGGAGCGGCAGGTGGCGACGCTGGTGGATGAAGTGAGAGGTTCTTTGGATTACTACCTTTCGCAGGAGGACAGCGAGCCGGTTTCTTCAGTCATCCTGACGGGAGGCGGCTCCCTCACCGCCGGTCTCGCACCGAGACTCGAGCAGGCGTTGAGGACGCAGGTCCAGCTCGGTGCTCCCTTGTCGCAGGTGAACGCATCCAAGTCGGGCCTCACCCCCGAGCAGGTCGCCCAGGTGCAACCGGTCGCTGCGGCCGCGGTCGGACTCGCTTTGGGAGCGTCGCGGAGATGATGCGCCGGATCGACCTACTCCCCTCCGTCTACGAGCAACGGCGGAGACAACGCCGGAACGTCACTTCGGTATTGATAGCCGGACTGCTCGCCCTATTGCTGCTCCTCGGGTGGTGGTTCTTCCTCGGTATGCAGGTCAACGATGCGGAAGACGAACTTGCACAGGTTCGGACCGAGAATGCGGCGCTCCAGGATCAGATCGCGAAATTGCAGAGGTTCGCGCAGCTCGCGGCCGAGGTAGAGGCGAAGCGGACCGCCCTGCAGACGGTTTTCGCCGGAGACGTGGACTGGCCCGCGCTGATGACTGAGATTGCGATGGTGATTCCTGGCGAAGTGTGGTTGACGAACGTCACGGCGTCGGCGGGGCAGACCGAAGGCGCGTCCCCAGTTGGCACGGAGACGGCTCCCGTGAGGATCGACTCACGTGAGCCCTTTGGCCGCATCGCGTTTACCGGCCGGTCCCTCTCGATGCCGGGAGTCGCAAAATGGATGCTGCGTCTCGAGACAGTTCGGGAGTTCTTCGCGGTCTACCTCAACTCGGCCACGAAGGCGGACGACGCCACTGGCGTGGACGTGGTGAACTTCGACAGCACCCTGGAGTTGGGGAACAAGGCCGCGAGCGGTCGCTTCCAGGGACGGATCCGATGAACCCCCGCGTCCGCATGATCCTCTCGGTGGTGGCGGTCTTGGCCGTCTTGCTGGCGTTCTTCTTCTTGTTCATCCGTCCGCGCCAGCAGAGGCTGGCTCAGGTGGAGGAGACCATCGTGACGGAGCAAGCTCGAACGCAGCAGCTGCAGACCGAGCTGGCGCGGCTACAGGACCTGCAAGCTAATGCCCCGGAGCTGGAGGCGGAGCTGGCCACGATCAGAGGGTTCGTCCCCAAGGACGATCAGGTCCCGAACTTCCTCTTCTTGGTCCAGGATGCCGCGAACGCTGCCGGCGTTGACTTCGTCTCGATCACCCCGGAGCTCCCGAAGCCACCACCCGAGGGCGCCGCTCTGGCGGAGATACGCTCCCAGATCGGAGCCGGAGGAGGCTATTTCGCGGTCCAAGACTTCGTTCGGCGTCTGCACGCACTCGATCGGGCGGTCCGGATCGACAACCTAACGTTGACCGGAGCGGAAGATGCCGAGACGGGAACGGTAGAGATCACCCTGGCGGCGGCCGCCCGGATCTTCTTCGAAGCGCCCGGCGGCGGGGCTACCGGCGCGGCGGCTCCCGCTACAGGCCAGCCCGCTGCTACGCCGGCGCCGGTTCCTGCGGAATAGGAGACGAGATGGCCACCTCACCAGATGCTGTAGGGACCGACAGGAGGATCACTCCCGTGCGCGCCCTTCTCATCGCCGCCGGCGTGATGCTCTTTCTCTTCCTGGTCTGGTTCGTGTTCCTCCGGGCTGACGAGGTCGACGTCGAGGCGACCGCTCCGGCGCCGGCACCCGCGGCCGCCGCTCCAGAACCGCAGCAGACGGTGAGTCCGGCGAAGAAGAACGATCCTGTAGAGACCTTCGAGGTCTTCGCCCCCAAGGACCCGTTCGATCCTCTGATCTCACCTGCGACTGCCGGCGGAGCAACCGGTGGTGGGGCGGCTGCCGGACCCGGCGGCGTCACCGGCCAAGGCACCACCACGACGACGGGGGCCAACGGTGCGACCACTACCACCACCACCACAGGAACCGGAACCGCGGCGGGTGGCGGTGGTGGCGGTGGTCAGGCTGTGGGGGGGCGCCGGGTGCGCGTGATCGACGTGTTTGCTTCTCGCAACGGCCGCAGAGCGCAGGTGCAGGTCGACGGCACCGTCTACACTGTCGATGAGGGCGAGCGTTTCGCGAACAACTTCGAACTGTTGTCGACTTCAGCGCAGTGCGCAACGATGCTCTTCGGCGACGACGAGTTCACCCTCTGCGAGGGCGAAGAGATCCTCAAGTAGCTCCTCCTTCTTCAGGCACCCGCGTCTCCCTACCCTCAGGTTTTCGGGCTTAGCGGCCGATGGACAACGGGAGAACTAGCCCAAAGGGAGTGGTTAATGCGTCGGGAAGACGGCTTCACGCTGATCGAGTTGCTCGTCGTCATCCTGATCATCGCGATACTTGCGGCCATAGCGATTCCCGTCTTCCTGAACCAGCGGGACAAGGGCCGGGAGGCCCAGGTCCAGGCAGCGCTCAAGAACGCTGCTACGGCGATCGAGAGCTACTACCTGGACCACGGAAGCTATGAGGGACTCAATGCAGACCCCCACCTGCAGACGAAGCTAGCGGCCCAGGGGTTCCCGTGGCCCTCGTGGGCGACGTCGCCGGGGAAGCTCGCGGTCAAGTCGAACGCGAGCAGCTATTGCATAGAGGCTCGGCACGCTGGCCTCGCCAGCAGCAACGCCTGGTACGACGCGACGTATCGGAGCGAGGTCGGCAGCCCGCAGCCCACGCCCAACAGCTGCCCGTAGACCCTCCGCGCCGTCGCCCGGCGGTGCGAGGATAGGGCGATGGGAAGGCTGCGGTACCTGACGGCGGGAGAGTCGCATGGACGCGCCCTCGTTGCGATCCTGGAAGGCCTCCCTGCGGGGCTTCCCGTGTCGGTGAAGGCGATCGAAGACGAGCTGGTTCGCCGTCGTCACGGCTACGGGCGCGGCCCCCGCATGAAGATCGAGAAAGACGCTCTGGAGATCGTGTCAGGTGTTCGAGGCGGAGCGAGCCTCGGGAGCCCGGTCGCGATCGTCATCAACAACACCGAGTGGGAGAAGTGGCGCCACGTGATGCCGGTTGAGGACCGGCCCGCGGGCAACGAGCTCACCCGGCCGAGACCAGGGCACGCGGATCTCGTAGGGATGCTGAAGTACGACTTCCAGGACGCCCGCAACGTCCTGGAGCGCGCCAGCGCTCGCGAGACCGCGGCCCGCGTGGCTATCGGCGCTCTGGCCAAAGCTCTGCTGCGCGAGATCGGCGTCGAGGTCCTGTCCCACGTGGTCCAGATCGGCGCGGCCACCGCAGAGAGCGTCGACCTCCCGCGGCCGCACGACGCCGATGCGATCGATGCCTCACCCGTGCGCTGTCTCGACCCCGCTGCCAGCGAAGCGATGGTGCGCGCCATCGACGAGGCGCAGGCGCAGGGTGATTCCCTCGGAGGTGTCGTGGAGGTGCTGGCGTTCGGGTTGCCCCCGGGCTTGGGCTCGCACGTTCACTGGGACCGGAAGATCGACGGGCATATCGCGGGTGCCTTGATGGCGGTCCCTGCGATCAAGGGCGTGGAGTTCGGCGACGCGTTTGCGATCGCGGGCCAGCCGGGCTCGCGGTCGCACGACGAGATCGAGAGCGATCTCTCCCGTTCCACCCTCCGCGCCGGCGGGACCGAAGGTGGGATGACGATAGGTGGGGTGCTGCGGGTGCGGGCCGCGATGAAGCCGCTGTCGACCTTGAAGAAGAGATTGCGAACCGTGGATCTCGCCAGCGGCGAGCCGGCCGAGGCGTTCCAGGAGCGGACGGATGCCTGCGCGGTGCCGGCCGCGGGAGTGGTGTGCGAGGCGGTCCTCGCGCTGGTCCTGGCGGACGCCGTGCTCGAGATGTTCGGCGGCGACACCGTGGACGACCTGAAGGCAGCTCACGGCCGCTACCTCGAGCGGGTGGAGGAGAGGCGCCCCCGATGATCGTGCTGATCGGCTTCATGGGAGCCGGGAAGAGCACCGTCGGCAGGCTGGTCGCGGCTAGAACCGGGCTCCCGTTCATCGACACGGACACCGTCGTCTCAGACCGAGCGGACGCGTCTATCGCGCAGATATTCCGCACCAGGGGTGAAGCCGCCTTCCGGGAGCTGGAGCGCCAGGTGGTCCTGGAGGTGTTGTCGGGGCCGGAAGCGGTGGTGTCGCTGGGAGGGGGCGCGCCCGCGGACCCCGTCGTGGCCGACGCGTTGCGGGGAAAAGTCGTGGTCCATCTCGACGTGTCGTGGGACGAGGTCCGCCGCCGGGTCGGGAGCGATCTGGACCGCCCACTGCTACAGACCGAAGACCCGCAGGCGCTGTTCGAGGGTCGCAGGCAGATCTACGAGAGCGTGGCGACGGTGACGGTGTCGACGGACGGTCGCTCTCCCGAGCAGGTCGCGGCGCAGGTGACGGACGTTGCGGGGCAGCGGCCGGAAACCGACGCACCTCGTCGCGTGGTCGTTCCGCTCGGTGAGCGCGCCTACGAGGTCGTGGTCGGTTCGGACCTGCTGCGCAAACTCCCCACGCTCCTGCCTCCACTGGCCGGTGCCGAGAAAGCGGTCGTCGTAACGCACGCGTCCGTCGAGCGGTTCGCGAAGGAGGTGGGGGACGCTCTCGCGGGCGCAGGTTTGGAGATCGAGCACGTGATGGTCGAGGAAGGCGAGTCCTCCAAGTCGTTGTCCACCGTCGAGGCGCTGTGGCACGAGCTGGCTACACGCAAGGTCCACAAGAGGGATCCGATCGTCGGCGTCGGCGGCGGGGTGATCTCCGACGTGGCGGGATTCGTCGCCGCCACTTATGTGCGGGGCTTGCCGCTCATCCACGTCCCGACGACCCTTCTCGCGCAGGTCGACGCCGCCATCGGAGGGAAATGCGGCGTGAACATCCCCGAGGGAAAGAACTTGATCGGCGCCATCTATCAACCGCGCGCGGTGGTCTGCGATGTGGATCTCCTGACGAGCCTCCCTCGGGAGGAACTCCGCAGCGGGATGGCCGAGGTCGTCAAATACGGGCTCATCGCGGAACCGGATCTGCTGCAGGGGTTGGGGGAGAGGGTTCGACGGGGTCACGACGGAGACAGCAGCACCTTGGTCGACCTGGTCGCCCGCTGCGCAGCGATCAAGGCCTCTTTCGTCGCCGCCGACGAGCGCGACGAGGGCAAACGTGCGTTCCTCAACTACGGTCACACCTTCGCCCACGCGGTCGAGAAGCTCGGTGGGTTCAGGGGCATCCGGCATGGTGAGGCCGTTGCGCTCGGGATGATGGCGGCGGCCCACCTCTCGCACGAGCTGGGGCGGCTGGACGACTCCGGCGTCGCGCTGCATCGGCGTGTGCTGGAGGAGGTGGGGCTCGCGGTCACTGCCGATCTGGTGCTAGAGGACATGGAGGAGGCTTGGCAGCACGATAAGAAGCATCACGGAGGGACGCGGTTCGTGCTTCTGAATGCGATCGGAGATCCCGAGGCGGGGATCGAGGCACCGCGTGATGCGATCCGTGCGGCCCTAGAGAGGATGTCTGGATGAGAGCGCTGGTGATCCACGGCCCAAGCCTGAACCTGCTGGGCACGCGCGAGCCCGAGGTCTACGGCTCCCGCACGCTCGCCGAGGTGAACGACCTCATCAGCAAGCAGGCGAGCGACCTCGGCTGGGAGGTCGCGATCCACCAGACCGCCCGCGAGGGCGAGATCGTCGAGCTCCTCCATTCCGGGATCGGTTCGGTCGACGGCGCGCTGCTCAACCCCGCCGCTTACGGCCATACCAGCCGCGCCATCGCGGATGCGATCCGGGCCGTGAGCTTTCCGGTGGTCGAGGTGCATCTCTCGAACATCCATGCGCGCGAGGCGTGGCGACGGCGATCGGTGACGGCCGAAGCCGCGGCAGGGATCGTGTCCGGTTTCGGAGCGCACTCTTACGTCCTCGGTCTCCACGCCTTGAAGGCGGTGCTGGAGGGTTGATGGACTTCGACGGACGGTTGCAGAGGCTGCAGTCGAGGCTGGGGGAGCATCAGGTCGACGCGCTCCTGGTGACGAACCTCACGAACGTCCGCTACCTCACCGGCTTCTCCGGGACCAACGCACAGCTATTGGTGACTCCGGAACGCAGGATCTTCCTCACCGACCCGCGCTACGAGGCGCGCGCCGCCGCGCTCGTGCAGGACGCCGAGGTCGTGATCTACCCGGCACGTCTCACCGACGCGCTCTTTCCGATGGTCGGCCAGACCTCGCCCGTGAAGATGCTTGGGGTCGAGGGGAAGACGATCACCATCGACGAGCGCGACGACCTACAGAAGCGGCTGGCGGGCATGGACCTCGTCGCGACGGCCGGGTTGGTGGAGGAGATGCGCCGCGCGAAGGAGCCCGCAGAGGTGGATCTCATCAAGGAAGCGGTAGCGCTGGGTGACCGCGCCTTTCAACAACTGCTCGAGCGGCTGGTTCCCGGAGTCACCGAGCGCGAGGTTGCCCTGGAGATCGAGATGACGATGCGGGGATGGGGTGCCGAGGAAGTGTCGTTCCCGCCGATCGTGGGTTCCGGGCCGCTGTCAGCCCACATCCACCACACCGCGGGCGACCGCGAGCTGCAGAAGGGCGACCTCGTGCTGCTGGATTTCGGCTGCAGGTGGGCGGGTTACTGCTCCGACCTGACCCGGACGGTCGTGCTGGGTCCTGCGACGGATGAACAGAGAGACATGTACGACCTCGTTCTGCGCGCACAGCGCGCCGGGATAGATGGTGTGCGAGCGGGCGCTCACGGCCAGGCCGTCGACGCGCAGGCCCGCGGCGTCGTCGAAGATGCGGGTTCGGGCGCGCTCTTCGCCCACGGGCTCGGTCACGGCGTTGGCCTCGAGGTCCACGAAGCCCCGCGCCTCAGCAAGATCTCCGAGGACACGCTGCGAGCGGGAGACGTGGTCACCGTCGAACCGGGCGTGTACGTTCAAGGCGCCGGCGGCATCCGCATCGAGGACTGCGTCCACGTGACGCCCGACGGTCCGGAGGTTCTCGGAACCGCCCCCAAGGACGAGTTGATCGAGCTGTGAAAGGACGAGCATGATCTCGACGAACGACATGAGGCCGGGCCAGACGCTCGAGATCGACAACAACCTCTTCACGATCGTGAACTACCAGCACGTGAAGCCGGGCAAGGGCCAGGCCTTCGTCAAGACCAAGCTCAAGAACCTCAAGAACGGCGCGGTCACCGAGAAGACGTTCCGCGCCGACGAGAAGGTGAACCTCGCCGTGCTCGACAAGCGCGAGATGCAGTTCCTCTACGAAGACGACGCGGGTCTCGTCTTCATGGACAACGAGAGCTACGAGCAGCTGCACGTTCCAACCGACCTGTTTGGCGATGCGAGGAAGTTCCTCAAGGACGGCACCGTCTGCATGGTGCCGGTGCACGAGGGCAATCCGGTGGGGGTCGACCTGCCGGTGACGATGGTGCTCGAGATCACGGAGACGGAGCCAGGGTTGAAGGGAGATCGCGTCTCCGGCGCACTGAAGCCGGCCACGCTCGAGACCGGCGCGGTGGTCCAGGTGCCGCTCTTCATCGAGAAGGGCGAGAAGATCAAGGTCGACACCCGTTCCGGCGAGTACATCTCGAGGGCTTGAGCCTGCTGAGTTGGTCTCTCTGATAAAGGACCGCCGGCTCGCACGTCAGCTGGCGCTGGACGTCTTGTACCAGGCCGAGATCCGCGACCAGTTGCCGGCGGAAGCCCTGTCTCTCCAGCGGCGTGAGGGCTGGAGCGTCACTCTGGGCGATGCCGATCAGGGACCCCAGGAACCTCCGACCGAAGAGGCCGTGTCGTATGCGAGCGAGCTCGTGGAAGGGGTGCAGGAGCACTCGGCCGAGATTGACCGGCTCATCGACAGGTACGCGGAGAGGTGGGCGCTCGAACGGATGCCGGTGGTGGACCGCAACCTCTTGCGGGTCGCGGTGTTCGAGCTTCTGTGGGCGCCGGGTGTTCCCACCGCGGTCGTCATCAACGAGGCCATCGAACTCGCGAAGTCGCTCTCGACCGAGGAATCGGGCCGCTTCATCAACGGCGTCCTCGGGCGCCTTGCGGAGCAGAATGCTCCTGCACCAGAGGAGCCTTCCTAGGACTAGTTAGGTGTAGCGGGATCTCGCCTCTGGAGGCAGGCGGCGCAAGAACATGTCGTAAAGGCCGGGATCGCAGTTGAGCCTCAGGTTCAGGACATTCCTGGCGGCCTCTTCCGCTGCAGTTTCGTCGCCCGCTCGGAAGAGGGTTTGGGCAAACCCCACTCGACAGTCTCCCGGGTCGATTGCCGTCCCTTCCGCTAGAGCCTCCCGAGCTCCCTCGACATCGCCGGCTTCCCATCGACTCGTGGCGAGGGCTGCCCAGTACTCCGGCACCCGTCCATCCAAGCGGTCCGCAAGCGGCTCGAGTAGGGAAACCGCATCCTGGGCTCGACCGAGATCGATCAGTACCTGGGCTGTCTCCGCTTTGATCAGTGGGTTGACGGGATCGAGTCGCTGGGCCCAGCGATAAAGGTCGAGAGCGAGCCCGTAGCCGGACGCGTCGTAATGACCCCAGTAGCTCATGATCCGGGCGTAGGCGTGGATCGCGCCAACGTCGGGAAGCCCCGCCAGATATGTGTTTACGTCCTTCATCTCCTCGATGAGAGGCGCACCACCCTCGCCCGTCTCTAGAGCCGCCAGACCGAGATTTCCCGCGAGCACTTCGCGGTAGAGCGCCTCGTCTCTAAAGGCCAAGGCAGATGTCATCGCGGCCGCACCAGCTTGATAGTGATCCTCGAACAGCACCGTTCCGCGCCTGACTTGATGATCCGCGTCGATGAACCTGAGCCCGTACCAGCTCCCGCCGAGCGCGAGCAGTAGCGCCAAGCCGCTCCCGGTCAGCACCCGCGCCAGCGAGCTGCGGCGCGGTACGTGCGTTTCGAGGTCACGCGGCGGCAGGGTCGCCGCGACGAGCCCAGCCAGCGCGGCCCAGAAGCCCAACCGCAGCGTGATCTCGTCGATGCTGATCAGTGCCTGCACGAAGTAGGCGACGGTGGCTGCCAAGAACGCGGTCGCGGCGGCGGTCGGATGGCTCAAGCCGCGCGCTATCGTCCAGCCCCACGCCAGCAAGATGCCGAGCAGGCCGAGGAGGCCTGCGTTGGCGTAGAAGCTGAGCGGGACCGAGTGGGGGTCGTCAGAGGTCTGGTACTCGATCCCAACCGGGACGAACCCGCCTACGTACCCCCCGAGGTTGAGAGAATCCTCGAGGGAGCGGTGGCGTGGTCCCTCGATGGCGAAGGCGTTGGGGCCGGATCCGATGAGCGGAGAGTCGTTCCCCATCGCCAGAGCGGTCCTCCACATGGTGCTGCGTGTCGCCGCCGTGTATCCCCCCCACGGCCGCACCGAGCTCAGCGCGACGACGCCTATCACGGCGGCGGCCAGACCGGTGGCGACGAACAAGGAGAGCCGCCGCGCCCGCCCCGTTCCCCTATGGGATCCGATCACCAGGCCACTACCGGCCACGGCGGCGACCTGACCGCCCTGACTGTACGAAAGGATCAATGCAGCCGCGGTGACGGCAGTGATTGTCATCGCGGGGTAGCTCCGGCCCGTTGCGGTGAGCCATAGGTGCAGTGCCAAGGGCAGAGTGATCGCCAGGAACCCGCCGACGTAGTTGCTGTTACCGAGGGTCCCGGCCTGGTTTGCGCCTCCGGCCGCGGAGATCCCCATCATCCCGAGGAGCAGCGCTGCTCCCGCCAAGCCTCCGGCAGCCGCAAGTGCCCACGCGAGTTGGCGCTCCCTGCCGCGGAAGCTCATCGCCGTCAAGACGGAGAAGATCCCGAACAGGCCGTAGGGGAGCAGGCCCTGAAAGCGCGAGTACTGGCCGAACAGTGCCCATTCCCGGTAGGGCGAGAACAACCAAGACACCAGCAGCGGCGTGAATATCGCGCCGGGCACGACCCACGCGGCGCGGGGGATCCGCGGTGCTGATCCGATAGCGAGCGTGAAGACGTACAGCGCGAAGGCGATAGAGACACCTATGACAAGCAGCCCGAGCTTCGGGACGTTAAAGACGTCGTAGGTGAAGCCCGGCATCACCGTCACGGGTATCGCTACGATCAGCGCGAGGAGCGTCCACCGCATCGCGACCTGCGCAACTGGGGGCGTTTGGGGGGTGTCGACGCCGCTGGCCGGGTCGACGTCGGCCGGGGTCCTGGACACCGACCGATTATCACCCCGCCGCGCCCTGGCTACCAGACAAACGGGAGCGCTCGTTGCATCCGTCGCGCGCGCGAGATAAGGTTTCGAGAACGTCCTTTAAAGCCGGGCCCGTGAGTCCGGGAAGGAGAACGGTTTTGCCATACCCGAACACGAGCGCTTCCCCCTGGTGGGGAGGCGTTTTTTAGTGGCGCGAGCACCCGAACGACAGTTCTCGCTGAAGGCCCAGGTGATGGGCCCCGACGACGTCCGCCGAGCCCTCACCCGCGTGTCGCACGAGATCGTTGAGCGCAACAAGGGTACCGACGACCTCGTGATCGTGGGCATCCGCACCCGGGGAGCGCCCCTCGCGGACCGCATCGCCTCCGCCATAGCCGGTTTCGAAGGCGTCGACCTTCGGAGCGGCGCGCTGGACGTCACCCTCTACCGGGACGACGTGGCCCTGCGCGGCCCCCGCAGCCTCGAGGCGACCACCGTCCCCGGCGACATCGACGGGCGCGTCGTCGTCCTGGTGGACGACGTCCTCTACACCGGCCGCACGATCCGCGCCGCCTTCGACGCGGTCTTGGACATGGGCCGTCCCAAGGCGATCCGGCTGGCGGTCCTGGTCGACCGGGGCCACCGGGAGTTCCCGATCCGCGCCGACCACGTCGGGAAGAACCTCCCGACGAGCGCGGATGAGGTCGTGAAGGTGCTTGTGGAAGAGATAGATGGTGAGGACGCCGTCCTGATAGGGGAGCTCCGATGATCGGGAAACACCTGTTGAGCATGGATCAGCTGAACGCAGACGACATCACCCAGATCCTCGACACCGCCGAGTCACTGCGCCAGGTGACCGATCGGCCCATAAAGAAGCTCCCGACGCTGCGCGGCCGCACCGTCTGCAACCTCTTCTACGAAGCCTCCACCCGCACCCGCATCTCTTTCGAGCTGGCCGCGAAGAGGCTGTCGGCAGACGTCATCAACTTCTCCGCGGACTCCAAGTCGAGCGTGGCGAAGGGCGAGAGCTTCAAGGACACTGCATGGACGCTCGAGGCGATGGGCGTCGACGCGATCATCGTCCGTCACGGCTCTTCAGGAGCGCCTCACCAACTGGCGAAGTGGGTGAACGCGCATGTCCTGAACGCCGGCGACGGCGCGCACGAGCACCCGACCCAGGCGCTGTTGGACCTCTTCTCGATCCGGGAGCGCTTCAAAGACCTCGAGGGACTGAACGTCGCCATCGTCGGCGACATCATCCACTCGCGCGTGGCGCGCTCGAACGTGAAGGGCCTCGTCACGATGGGGGCCGAGGTGATCCTGGTGGGACCTCCGACGCTGATCCCGCGGGAGGCGACCTCGTGGGGCGCGACCATCTCGCACGAGCTGGACCCGCTCCTCGGCGACCTCGACGTCTGCTATCTGCTGCGCGTCCAGAAGGAGCGCCAGAACGAGCAGCTCTTCCCGAGCCTGCGCGAGTACGCAAAGCTCTGGGGTCTCGACTCACGGCGCATGGCGAAGATGAAGCGCGACGCGCTGGTGATGCACCCCGGCCCCATGAACCGCGGCGTCGAGATCGCCGCGGACGTCTCGGAATCCCCCCGCTCGATCATCCTCGATCAGGTAGCCAACGGCCTCGCCGTGCGGATGAGCCTGCTCTATCTGATGCTCGGCGGCGGCGAAGGAGGCGAGGAATGAGCTCGTTCCTGATCAGAGGCGGCCGCGTCGTCGATCCGGCCTCCTCTACAGACACCGTCGCCGATGTTCTGATCACGGACGGAGCAGTGACTGCGATCGGGCCGGACCTCGCGGCAGACGGGGCAGAGGTCGTCGAGGCCCGTGGCGCGGTGGTCGCTCCGGGGTTAGTGGACATGCACACTCACCTGCGCGAGCCCGGCCGTGAGGACGAAGAGACGATCGCGACCGCTTCGGCGGCGGCCGCTGCCGGTGGATACACAGCCGTGTGCGCGATGCCGAACACCGACCCAGTGCAAGACACAGCCGCAGTGGTGGAGAAGGTGTGGGCGCTCGGGCGCGAGGCGGGGCTCGTGGACGTCGTCCCGTCCGGCGCTCTGAGCAAGGGGTTGAAGGGCGAGAAGATGGCCGATCTGGGTGAGATGGCCCAGTCCTACGCGCAGGTCCGGCTGTTCACCGACGACGGTCACGGCGTGCAGGACGCGTTGTTCGCCCGGCGGGTGATGGAGTACCTGGTGGCGTTCGACGCTGTGTACGCCGAGCACTGCGAGGTCGAGGCGCTCGCGGCCGGAGGACAGATGCACGAGGGTGTCCGCTCGCACAAGCTCGGCTTGCGCGGGATCCCGGCGGAGGCCGAGGAGCTGATGGCGGCCCGCGACATCGCGCTGGCGAAGATGACGGGGTGCCGCCTGCATCTCCTTCACATCTCGACGGCGGGGACGGTAGAGCTGGTTCGGCGGGCGAAGGCGGACGGGCTCAGGGTCACGGCGGAGGCGACGCCGCACCACTTCACGCTCACGGACGCGGCGCTCGACGACTACGACCCGATGGCGAAGGTGAACCCGCCGCTGCGGACCGACACGGACAGAGAGGCTGTGATCGCCGGCCTGCAGGACGGCACGATCGACGCGATCGCCACCGACCACGCTCCGCACGCCCAGGAGGAGAAGGACCAGGAGCTCTCGTACGCACCACCGGGTCTGCTGGGCCTCGAGACGGCCCTGCCCTTGACGCTCACCGAGCTTGTCCGGCCGGGGCACCTCACATTGACTCAAGCGATCGAACGCCTGTCCACGAGACCGGCCGCCATCCTCGGCCTCGAGCGCCACGGCGCGCTCCGCGTCGGCGCTGCCGGGAACGTGGTCGTCCTCGACCCCGACGCGACCTGGACGGTAGACCCGATGCGGTTCCATTCCAAGAGCCGCAACACGCCCTTCGGGGGCCACGAGGTCAGCGGGCGGGTACTGCACACGTTCTTCAACGGCCAGCGGACGGTCGTCGAAGGACGGCTCCGCACCGAGGCGCTGGTATGAGCCGCCGCGAGCGCGCTCTGCTGGCGCTGGAAGACGGCTCCGTCTTCGCCGGAAGCTCTTTCGGCGCCCCCGGTACCGCGACCGGCGAGATCTGCTTCAACACCGGGATGACCGGCTACCAGGAGGTCCTCACCGACCCGAGTTATCACCGGCAGATCGTCTCGATGACGAGCCCTCAGATCGGCAACACCGGCGTCAACGACGACGACGATCAATCGCGGCGTCCGTGGGTCGCGGGGTTCATCGTGCGGGACCTCTCGCGCCTGACCTCATCGTGGCGTGCGCAGGGATCGCTGGACGCGTACCTCGCGCGACATGACGTCCCCGGGCTGGCAGACATCGACACTCGCCGTCTCACGCGGCACCTACGCGACCGCGGTGCCATGCGCGGCGCGCTCTCGAACGAGGTGACCAACGCCGACGAGCTCGTGGATATCGCGCGCTCCGCGCCGAGCATGGTGGGGCTCGACCTCGCTCGCGAGGTCACGACGGCCAGCTCCTACACCTGGACGGCCGAAGACGTTGCTGGCAGGCGAAGCGACGGATTCGCGGCGGGGGCCGAGAGCGCGCCTGCGACCGCCGAGCTGCTCGACCGGCAGCGGGGAGACGTTCTGCGGGTCGCGGCCTACGACTTCGGGATGAAGCAGAACATCCTGGACCTGTTGGTCTCGAGCGGAACAGAGGTCACGGTCGTTCCCGCAGAAACGCCGGCCGAGACGATCTTGCAGGGCGGCTTCGACGGCGTGTTCCTGTCCAACGGCCCGGGCGACCCCGAGCCCGTCACCTACGGGATCGAGGCCGTGCGCGGCCTCCTCGGGAAGATGCCCATCTTCGGCATCTGCCTCGGTCACCAGATCCTCGGGCTTGCCCTCGGCGCGGAGACCTACAAGCTCCCCTTCGGTCACCGCGGTGCGAACCACCCCGTGAAGCGTCTCGACGAAGGGACGATCGAGATCACGTGCCAGAACCACGGCTTCGCGGTCGAACTGAACAGCATCGGCAACACGACCGCGCGGTTGACGCACGTGAACCTTAACGACGAGACCGTTGAAGGGCTCGAGGTGCCGGGCGTCGCCTACAGTGTTCAGTACCACCCCGAATCGGGCCCCGGCCCCCACGATTCCCGGTACCTCTTCTCGAGGTTCAGGGGCCTGATCGAGACGTTCGAACCAATCGAGCTGGAGCTGGAGGTGAACGCATAGATGGGACGAGGCGACCGCAAGCGCACGCGCTGGTCGAAGGATCGCCAGAAGAAGAAGAGAGAGCGAGAGCGCCGCAAGGCCGAGGCCAAGGGAGCGACCCGCAGGTAATGAGCGCACATTTCAGCGTGCTCGGCCTCGATCACGTGGACGTGACCGCTCCAGAGGAGCTGGAGAACGAGGTCGTGGACTGGTATCAGAACTGTCTCGGGCTGACGCGGGTCAACAAGCCCGCCGGGACGCGCCCGCGCGGCGCCTGGTTCGAGCTCGGCCCTCAAGAGCTTCACGTCTCGATCGACGAGCACAACCCGCACCACACGGCCCACGTTGGGATCCTCGTCGACGACTTCGACGCGGTGGTCGAGCGACTGCGCGGCGCGGGATGTCATCTGGAGCAGGCGGCGACCCTCCCGGGCAGGCGTCGCTGCTACACCCGCGACCCGGCCGGCAACAGGATCGAGATCGGCTTCTTGGAGGAGCCGACCGCGCACATCGTGAGCGAGGAGTCGGGTTAGGTGAACCTCTAGTGCCGCGGCGAGACGACCTCCACAAGATCCTCGTCATCGGGTCCGGGCCGATCGTGATCGGCCAAGCGTCCGAGTTCGACTACTCCGGCGTCCAGGCATGCAAGGTCTTGCGCGACGAGGGCTACGAGGTCGTGCTGGTGAACTCCAATCCGGCAACCATCATGACGGACCCTGAGTTCGCCGACGCCACCTACGTCGAGCCCATCACGCCCGAGTACGTCGCCAAGATCATCGAGAAGGAGCGCCCGGACGCGGTGCTGCCGACGTTGGGGGGGCAGACCGGCCTCAACGTCGCGATGGACCTGGCCGCCTCGGGAGTTCTCGAGGCCTTCGACGTCGAGATGATCGGCGCCGATGCAGTGTCGATCCGGCGCGCCGAGGACCGGCGCCTCTTCAAGCAGGTGATGGGGGAGGCCGGCATCGATCTTCCTCGATCGACCTTCGCTTACTCGGTCGACGAGGCGCAGGCAGCGGCTGCAGGGATCGGCTTTCCGGTCGTTATCCGCGCCTCCTACGTGCTCGGCGGCGGCGGATCCGGCGTTGTGCATAGCCCGGAGGAGCTCGCGCATGTGGCTGCCGAGGGGATCCGGCTCTCGACGATCGGCGAGGTGCTGGTCGAAGAGGCGATCTCAGGGTGGAAGGAGTTCGAGCTCGAGGTCATGCGCGACCGCAACGACAACGTCGTGATCGTGTGTCCGATCGAGAACCTCGACCCGATGGGGGTCCACACCGGTGACTCGATCACGGTCGCTCCCGCGATGACGCTGACCGACGTCGAATACCAGGGGATGCGCGACGACGCGGTGCGCGTGATGCGCGCCATCGGCGTCGAGACCGGCGGGTCGAACGTCCAGTTCGCGGTGCATCCGGCGACCGGCCGGCGGGTGGTGATCGAGATGAACCCGCGCGTGTCTCGCTCGAGCGCCCTGGCCTCCAAGGCAACGGGATTCCCGATCGCGAAGATCGCGGCGAAGCTCGCCGTCGGCTACACGCTGGACGAGATCCCCAACGACATCACCCGCAAGACCCCCGCGTCGTTCGAGCCGACCATCGACTACGTCGTTGTGAAGATCCCGCGCTGGACGTTCGAGAAGTTCCCGAACGCGGACAGGACCCTCGGGACGAAGATGAAGTCGGTCGGCGAGGTCATGGCGATCGGTCGCACCTTCGTCGAGGCGCTGCAGAAGGGGTTCCGCTCGCTCGAGCAGGATCTGCCGGGCCTTGCCACTGGCAACGCCCCGGAGGTGCCGCTTCCCGAGCTGATCGAACAGCTGAGGCAGCCGGTGGAGCACCGCCTGCTGCTCCTCGAGGAGGCGCTCTACCAGGGGCTGTCGACGCAGGAGGCGGCTCGGGTGACCTCGATCGACCCGTGGTTCATCGACCAGATCGCGCGCCTCGCCGAGGCGAGGCGGGAGCTCTCTGCGCTCGGGACGCTGGACGCGTTCGACCGGGACACGCTGCTGGCCGCGAAACGCCTGGGATTCTCGGATGTGCAGCTGGCGCGGCTCGTGGGCTCCACCGAGGCGGAGGTCCGCGCGCGACGGCTCCAGCTCGACGTGCGGCCCACCTACAAGACCGTCGATACCTGCGCCGCCGAGTTCGAAGCCGAGACCCCGTATCACTACTCGACGTACGAGGAGGAAGACGAGGTCCGCTTCTCGACGAAGCCGAAGGTGCTGATCTTGGGGTCGGGGCCGAACCGGATCGGCCAGGGCATCGAGTTCGACTACTGCTGCGTGCACGCCGCTTTCGCTCTCGGCGACGCCGGCTACGAGACCATCATGCTCAACTGCAATCCCGAGACCGTTTCGACCGACTACGACACGGCCGACCGCCTCTATTTCGAGCCGCTCACCTTCGAAGACGTGATGAACGTGGTCGAGCGTGAGCAGCCGGCAGGCGTGATCGTGCAGCTCGGCGGCCAGACGCCCCTCAAGCTCGCCACGCCCTTGCACGAGGCCGGCGTACCCATCTTCGGGACCTCTCCGGACGCTATCGATCGCGCCGAGGACCGGGAGCGCTTCGGCGCACTGTTGGCGGACCTCGCGCTCCCGCATCCGCCGAACGGGATGGCGCGCTCTCTTGCGGAAGCCCGCGCTGTTGCCGCATCTATCGGGTACCCGGTCCTGGTTCGTCCCAGCTACGTGCTCGGGGGCCGGGCCATGGAGATCGTCTACGAGGAGTCGTCGCTGGAGGGCTACATGCGTACCGCCGCTCAGGTGTCGCCCTCTCACCCCGTTCTGGTCGACAAGTTCCTCGAGGGCGCGGTCGAGGTCGACTGCGACGCCGTGTACGACGGCAGCGACCTCTACATCGGCGGCGTGCTGGAGCACATCGAGGAGGCCGGGATCCACTCCGGCGACTCGGCCTGCGCCCTGCCACCTTTCACGCTGACGGACGACCAGATAGACGAGGTCATCCGGCACACGCGCTTGCTTGCGCATGCCCTGGGCGTGAAGGGGCTGATCAACATCCAGTTCGCGGTGAAGGACGAGGAGGTCTACGTCCTGGAGGCGAACCCGCGCGCTTCACGGACCGTTCCTTTCACCTCCAAAGCTACGGGGGTGCCGCTGGCCAAGGTGGCGTCGCGGGTGATGACCGGCGCGACCCTGGCGCAACTGCGGGACGAGGGGCTGGTGCCGGACCGGACGGTCGGTCACGACGGGCTCAAGCACGTGGCGGTCAAGGAGGCCGTGCTCCCGTTCGAGCGGTTCCGCGGCGTCGACACGACGCTGGGGCCCGAGATGCGGTCGACCGGCGAGGTCATGGGGATCGACTCGAACTTCGGCCTCGCCTTCGCGAAGGCCGAGCGGTCCGCGAACGTACGGCTGCCGGTGAAGGGCACCGTCTTCATCTCCGTAGCGAACCGGGACAAGCGCAGCGTCATCTTCCCCGCCAAGAGACTGCACGACCTCGGGTTCAACCTCGTGGCGACGGGGGGGACCGCGCAGCTGCTGAAGCGAGCCGGCGTCGACGTGGAGATGGCGCCAAAGGTGTCCGCCGCGGCTGACGGCGGAGCCAAGAACGTGATCGAGCGCATCGCGGCGGGCGAGATCGACATGATCTTCAACACACCGTTCGGCCGCAAGGCTCGCTCCGACGGCTACTTCATCCGCACGGCGGCGGTGGACGCCGGCGTTCCGTGCATCACGACGATGTCGGGTATGGCGGCGGCGGTCCAGGCGATCGAGGAGCTCGTGGCGGGCGAGCCCCACGTCCGGTCTCTCCAGGAGCACCTGCGGATCTCGCAGGAGCAGCGGCGATGAGCCTGGTGCTTGCCTCGGGGGAGGTGCTGACGCACAAGAAGTACGGCGAGCATTATCACTCGCTCACGATCGTGAGCCCAGATGTGGGGGCGCGGGTCAGGCCCGGCCAGTTCGTGAACATCCGTTGCGGCGAGGATCGAGGAAACATCCTGCGGCGGCCCTTCTCCGTCTTCAGGGTCCACAAGCGCGGAGGGTGGGCCTCGACGATCGAGATCGTCTTCGACATCCGGGGGCCCGGGACGACCTATCTCTCACAGCTCCGCCCGCACTCGAGCGTCGACCTCATGGGACCGACGGGACGCGGTTTCGTACTGCCCAAGCGACGAGCGCACTGTCTCCTCGTCGGGGGTGGTATCGGGGCCGCGCCACTGTTCTTCTTGGCGGACGAGCTGCGCAACGAGGGGCATCGCGTGGACGTGATCCTCGGAGCCCGCAGTGCGGGTCTGTTGCTCGGTGCCATAGAGGCACGCCGCTTCGCGTCTGTCTGTCGCACGACCACCGAAGACGGCAGCACGGGAGACACCGGTCGGGTGACGGACGTGTTGGTCGACACGATCCGTCGCTGTGAGACCGAGATCGTCTATGCGTGTGGTCCACACCCGATGCTGGCCGCGGTTTCGAAGATATGCATCGAACAGCGGGTGCCGATCCAGGTTGCGGTGGAGGAGCTGATGGCATGCGGCTACGGCGTCTGCATGACGTGCGTGATGCCGCTTCGAGGCGAAGGCTCGCGACAGCGCGAGACGGTCTACGCACGTTCCTGTACCGAAGGCCCCGTCTTCAACGGCGCGCAGGTGGTGTGGAACGGGGACGCCGACCTGGTCGCCGCCGATCAGACGGAGCTGAGTCCGGCAGGGGTCGCGAGCCGTCACGGGGGCATCGATGAGCCTTCCGACGAGCACGCGCCTCCGGGCAACTGATGACCAGGATCCTCGCGAAGCTCGGCCCCCTCGAGCTGCACAACCCGGTGCTCGTCGCATCCGGCACCTTCGGCGCCGGCCGCGAGGGAGCCGCTTTCGTCGACCTCGCGCAGATGGGCGGGATCATCGTTAAGTCCATGACGATCACCCCGTGGACGGGGAAACCGACGCCTCGCATGTGCGAGACCCCGTCGGGGATGCTGAACGCGATCGGCATCCAGAACAAGGGCGTGGATCACTTCATCACCGAGGACCTGCCGTGGCTGGTGAAACAGAACGCGACGGTGTTCGCCTCGATCGCCGGCAACACGGTGGAGGAGTTCGTCCGCGTGGCGGACAAGCTCCGCACCGCCCGCGGCATCGCAGCCGTGGAGGTCAATATCTCGTGCCCGAACCTCGAGGACCGCAACAACATGTTCTCGCACTCGACGCGTTCGACGGCGGCAGTGGTGGGGCAGGTCAAGGCGGCGTTGAGGCGGGTGCCGGTTTTCCCCAAGCTGTCACCGAACGTGACTTCTCTTTCGGACATAGCAGATGCTGCGCTGAACGCGGGCGCGGACGGGCTCTCGTTGATCAACACGGTCTTCGGGATGTCGATCGACGTAGAGACCAGACGTCCGAAGCTGGCGGGGGTGGTCGGAGGTCTGTCGGGACCGGCTATCCACCCGATCGCGGTGCGGGCGGTACACGACATCCACCGCCACTTCCCGCATGTGCCGATCATCGGCCAGGGCGGCATCGCCAACGCGACGGACGCCCTGCAGCTGATCCTCGCCGGAGCTTCCGCCGTTGCGGTGGGCACGATGAACTTCGTGAACCCGCGCGCGTCGGTCGACGTCGCCGAAGGCATCGCCGCTTACATGCAGCGTCACAAGGTCGCGGACCTGGCCGAGCTCGTCGGCGCACTGAAGGTCGAAGGATGAGCACGTCGGAGGTCGCGGTGGAGAACGCGATCTGCGTCGCGCTCGATACGGCCTCTCCGAGCGGCGCGCTGGAGATGGCGACCACGCTGCGGGATTCGGTCGGTGCGGTGAAGGTCGGCCTCACCGCGTTCGCGACCGGAGGCGGCGACCTTGTTCGTTCGATCGCGGAGACGCAACGCGTGTTTCTCGACCTGAAGTTCCACGACATCCCGGTGCAGGTCGCGGGAGCGGTGTCGGCCGTCCGCCACCTGGGCGCAGACCTGACGACGGTTCACGCGTCGGGGGGCCGCGCGATGCTGGCCGCGGCCGCAGAGGCCGCGGGCGACGAGGTCAACGTTCTCGCGGTGACGGTGCTGACCAGCCTCGACCGCGAAGAGCTCAGCGACATCGGCTTCGCTGGTGATCCTGAATCCTCGGTGCTGCGGCTTGTCGAGCTGAGCTTGCGCGCGGGGGTCCGCGGGATCGTCTGCTCGCCACTCGAGGTCGCGCCGATCCGCGCACGGTTCGGCAGGCACGACGCGGGCGGTCCGTACCTGGTGGTGCCGGGGATCAGGCCCGAAGCTGCCGACGCCGGCGATCAGCGTCGCACCCTCACGCCGAGACAGGCCCTGGATGCGGGCGCCGATCTCCTCGTGATCGGACGCCCGATCACAGCGGCGCCCGACCCCGCCGCCGCCGCTCGCGACATCGCCCGCTCGCTGTGAACCCCGCCGAGATCCTGGAGGTTCTCGAGAGCCGCGGCGCCGTCCTGCACGGCCACTTCGAGCTGTCATCCGGCAGACACTCCGACCTCTTCGTGCAGAAGTTCCGGGTCCTGGAGCAACCGCGCCTGGCACAACGCTTCGGAGAGTCCATCGCCCAGCTCTTCGACGAAGGGTTCGACGTGGTCGCGGCCCCCGCGGTCGGCGCGGTGGTTCTCGGTTTCGCGACCGCTCTCGGAGCCGACGCGCGCAGCATCTTCGCGGAGAGGGTGGACGGAGAGATGTCCTTCCGCCGAGGGTTCGAGGTCGCGCCACACGAGCGGGTTCTGGTGGTCGAAGACGTGGTCACGACCGGGGGCTCGGCGCGTGAGGTGGTGGACCTGGTGAAGGCCGCGGGCGGCACCGTCGTCGGGGTCGGCGCGTTGTTGGACCGAAGCGACCCATCGCGCGCCGCCGATTCCCTCGGCGTCCCGCTGCGCGCGCTCATGAAGCTCGAGGCGCGCTCATGGGAGCCGTCGGCGTGTCCTTTGTGCGCGGCGAACGAACCTCTAGAGGACCCTGGGAGCCGGCGCCTGGGACGTTAGCGCTTCAGCACGAAGAGCACCATCCCGTACCAACGATCGCCAGCGCGTGCCTTTGCCACCGACCGCGACGGTGCCTATAATCCGCTGGCCCAGGGCTTCTGCGCACGCGGCGACGGCCTCGGCTTCACCGAACCAGATCATCGAAGGAGGATGCTGCATGCCCCTGCCCCCGCCCCTCACAGAGGAGCAGCGACGCCAGGCACTGGAGAAGGCGGCGATCGCGCGGCGGAAGCGGGCGGAGCTCAAGGAGCAGCTGAAGAGCGGGCGAACCAGCCTGCGCGATCTGCTGGACCGCACGAGCGACGAGATCGTCGGCAAGATGAAGGTCTCGACGGTGCTGGAGTCGCTTCCCGGCGTCGGCCGCGTGCGGGCACGGAAGCTGATGGAGCGACTCGACATCTCGGAGTCGCGTCGCATGCGGGGCCTCGGAGAGAAGCAGAAGAAGAATCTTCTCCAAGAGTTCGCTCGGCGATAGCCGGGTGGATCCGATCTCTGGAGACGGCGGTGGGAACCGCGGCCGCTTGTTCGTCGTGTCCGGTCCCTCCGGCGCGGGGAAAGGGACGGTGATCCAGGAGGTCTTGCGGCGGCGCCCAGAGATCGTATTGAGCGTGTCGGTGACCACCCGCCCCGCACGCCGCCAGGAACGCCAGGGGGTGCACTACAACTTCGTGGGTGAACCGGAGTTCAAGGCGATGCGCGACCGCGGCGATCTCCTCGAGTCGGCACGGGTGCACGGCAACTTCTACGGGACCCCTCGTCCGGCGGTCGAGGCGGCGCTGGCCGGCGGGAGGGACGTGATCTGCGAGTTGGACATCCAGGGAGCGGAGTCGGTCAAGCGGGCCAAGCCCGAGGCCATCTTGATCTTCATCGAGCCGCCGTCGATGGAGGACCTGCACACCCGCCTGCGGAACCGGGGAACCGAGAGCCCCGACGACATGTCGAGCCGCATCGATGCCGCCTACGCCGAGATCAAGCGCAAGGAGCTCTACGACCACATCGTGATCAATGACCGTTTGGAGGACGCCGTAGATCACCTGCTCCGTATACTGGACGGCTGAACAGAAAGGAATCCTGATGATCGAACCCAAGATCGAAACGCTGATCGAAAGCGCCGACTCGAAGTACACGCTCGTGATCCTCGCGGCGAAGCGCAGCCGCCAGATCAACTCCTACTTCAGCCAGCTGGGTGAAGGAGTCGCCGAGTACACCCCGCCACAGGTCCCCCTCGGTGCGGATCAGGCTCCTAAGTCACTGTCGATCGCGTTGCAAGAGATCGCAGAGGGCGTCGTTTCTTTCGAACGCACGGCCGACGGGATCAAGTAGCACCCCTCTTCTTCCGGAGGTGACATGAGCCTGCAGGGCAAGAAGGTCATCCTCTGCGTCACAGGCGGTATCGCCGCCTACAAGGTCCCCGTCGTAGCGCGCCGTCTCACGGAGCTAGGTGCGGACGTCCGCGTCGTCATGACGCGCTCCGCCCAGCGCTTCGTCGGCGTCCAGACGTTCGCCTCTCTCACGGGGCGCAGCGTCTATACGGAGCTCTTCGGCTCCGGCTCCGACGTCCCCCACGTCGAGCTCGCCCGCGGTGCCGACCTCGTCCTCGTCGCTCCCGCGACGGCCAACGCGCTGGCGAAGATGGCCCTCGGGATCAGCGACGACCTCTTCTCTGCAACGCTTCTGACCGCCCGGTGTCCCGTGTTGGTGGCTCCGGCCATGCACACCGAGATGTGGGAGCATCCCGCCACCCGCGCCAACATCGAGACGCTGGCGGCACGCGGCGTGCACCTCGTGGGACCCGTCAGCGGGCCGCTGTCTTCTGGAGACCACGGACCGGGGCGGATGGTGGAGCCGGACGAGATCGTGGCGGCCGCCGCGGCTGTGGTCGGCGCTACACAAGACCTCGCCGGACGCCGCGTCCTCGTGACGGCGGGAGGGACGCAGGAGCCGATCGACCCCGTCCGGTTCATCGGGAACCGATCGTCGGGGCGCATGGGGATCGACATAGCGGCCGAAGCGGCGCGGCGAGGCGCGAAGGTGACGCTGGTCGTAGGTCCCACGAACGTGCCCATCCCCCCCGGTATCGACGTGGTGAGTGTGCGAACGGCGCAGCAGATGCGGGAGGCGGTGCTGGAGCGCGCTTCCGACGCCGACGCGATCGTGAAGGCGGCCGCGGTGGCCGATTGGCAGGCCGATACCCGAGCGGACCAGAAGCTCAAGAAGGCGGCCGGGCCCCCTCCGATCCACCTGGTGCCTACCCCCGACATCCTCATGGAGCTGGGAGCGGACCGCTCGCTGCGGAAGGACGCGAGCATCCTGGTCGGCTTCGCCGCCGAGACCGAGCCCGACCCGGCCAAGCTCGCCGATCTGGCGGAAGCCAAGCGAGTCTCCAAGGGCGCCGACCTGATCGTCGCCAACGACGTCTCCAGCCACGACTCGGGGTTCGAGGTGCCGACGAACAGGGCCGTCATCGCGTCCGCTGCGGGAACCGACGACGTGGGTCTGGTCACGAAGAAGGCGCTGGCGGCCGCGTTGATCGACCGGGTCGTTAGATCCTTGGGGGACTCGTGAGGACGCGCTCAGGCAGGTAGACCTCCACCGGGACGCCGGCGGCGTCGGATTAGGATGCCGCCCATGCCCAGCGACGAGCTGTCCCTCTTCACGTCAGAGTCCGTCACCGAGGGTCATCCCGACAAGATGGCGGACCAGATATCGGACGCCGTACTGGACGAGATCCTCTCGGACGACCCCTTCGGGCGTGTCGCCTGCGAGACCCTCATCACTACCGGCCTGGTAGTCGTCGCCGGGGAGATAACGACCTCCACCTACGTCGACATCCCCGCGGTCGTCCGCCGCACCGTCACCGACATCGGCTACACGAGCTCGAAGATCGGTTTCGACGGCGAGACCTGCGGCGTGGCGGTCGCGATCCAGGAGCAGTCGCCGGACATCGATCGCGGAGTCACGCAGTCGAACGAGGAGCAGCGCGGCGAGGCGGGTGACGAGCTGGACACTCAGGGCGCGGGGGACCAGGGGATGATGTTCGGCTTCGCCTGCCGGGACAACGCGGACCTGATGCCGATGCCGATCTGGCTGAGCCACCGGTTCGCCCACCGGCTGTCGGAGGTACGCAAGGCCGGTGTGATCCCGTACCTGCGGCCCGACGGGAAGGTGCAGGTGACGGTCGGCTACCGCGACGGCAAGCCGGCGACGCTCGACACCATCGTCGTGTCGTCGCAGCACCAGCCCAACGTGGATATCGAGACGTTGCTCCAGCCCGACCTGATCCAGCACGTGATCGACCCGCTAGTCCCGCCCGACCTCGACGCCGAGGATCTGAAGGTCCTCGTCAACCCGACCGGGCTCTTCGAGATCGGCGGGCCGCGGGCGGACACGGGCCTGACCGGGCGCAAGATCATCATCGACACCTACGGGGGCATGGCGCGACACGGCGGTGGCGCCTTCTCGGGGAAGGACCCGACGAAGGTCGACCGCTCCGCGGCGTACGCCGCTCGATACGTGGCGAAGAACGTGGTGGCAGCGGGCCTCGCCGATAGGTTCGAGATGCAGGTGGCGTACGCGATCGGCGTCGCGCACCCGGTATCGGTCTCGTTCGACACGTTCGGAACGGAGACCACAGACCTGGCGAGGATCGCCAGCGCGATCGACGAGGTGTTCGACCTCCGGCCCGCGGCGATCATCCGCGACCTCGACCTGCGCAGGCCGATCTACCGCAACACCGCGGCCTACGGGCACTTCGGCAGATCCGACAAGGACTTCACCTGGGAGCGAACCGACCGCGCCGATGACCTCCGCCGCCTCTGCGGCTAGCGGCGATCCCTCTCCTCCCGCGGCGGAGGAGCCCCCTCTTATAGCAGCGGTCCTCCCGCTCGTCGCGGCGTGGGCCGTCGATCGGACGTTCGACTATCTGGTTCCCGCCGATCTTGCGGACTCCGTCCAGGTCGGCACCCTGGTGCGCGTGCCCTTCGGCGGCCGAAACGTCCGCGGCATCGTGACGGCAGTCGGCGGCGAGCAACCGGAGCGCGCTCTGGAGTCGATCTTGAGCCTGCCGTTGTCGGATCCCGTGGCACCCGCGCCTCTTCCCTCGCTCTATGACTGGGTCGCCAGCCGCTACGTCGTCCCGCGGGCACGCGCATACGAGCGGGCGGTACCGCCGCGCGTTCGGGTGAAGGTGCGTGAGCCGGAGCGACTGAGCGGGCCCGCCCCGCCGGAGCTGCTTCTGAGCTACGACGGCGGCGCCGAGCTCGCCGCCGCCATCTCCGGCGGGGTGGCCGGCGCGTGCTCGTTGCGCCCATTGCGCGGGCACAGCAGAGGGCGGTTGATCGCGGAGCTGATAAGTGCAGCGGCGGCCGCTTCGGACGGAGCGGCGTTGATCGCCGTCCCGGAGGTCCACTACGGCTCCCGCGTCGTCCGGGAGCTGCAAGGGGTCTATCCGTCGCTGGAGCGCGTCGACACGTCGGCGGGTGACATGGAGCGATCGGCGGCGTGGGCCCGGATGGCCGCGGGGCACGGGCTCGCCGCGGGAGGGCGCAGCGTCGTCTTCGCGCCGTGTCCGCGGTTGCGGCTCGTCGTCGTGGACGAGGAGCATGACTCCGTTTACAAGGAGGATCGCTCGCCCCGTTACGACACTCGCCGCGTCGCGCTCGAGCGCGCCCGCTTGCAAGGCGCGGTCTGCGTCTTGATCAGCGAGACCCCCTCCGTCGAGTGGGGCGCGGCCGCCGCCGCCGGCTCGATCCGCCGCGTCGCGCCTTCGCGCCACGTCCAGCGGGAGGAACGTCCGGTGGTGGAGCTCGTTCCTCCTCCCGTGCAGGGCGGCCTGTCGGACGAGCTGCACGCGCGCGTCCGAGAGACGCTGCGGGCGGAACGCTCGGTCGCCCTTCTCGCACCGCGGCGGGGCTACGCCCGAACCGTGTGGTGCTCGAGCTGCCGCCGCTCCCTGAGGTGTCCTCGATGTGAGGCCGGTCTTTCCTTCGAGGGGCAGCGGCGTCGGGTGGAGTGTCGCCGCTGCGGGCTCGACTCGTCACCCCCCGACCTGTGCCCGTCGTGTGGCGGTACGCATTTCCTCTACCTGGGACGCGGCGCGGAGCGGCACGCGGAGCAGCTGGCGAAGGCGTTCCCACGGGTCCCGGTGATCCACATGGATCGGCCGGCGGCGTCGCGCGAGGTGTCTCCCCGGTCGTGGTCGGGCCACGGCATCTACGTCACCACCTGGTTCGGCACGAAGCCCGAGCTGCGCCCCGATGTCTCTCTCGTCGGCGTCCTCGACGCGGACGCGCTGACGCGCCGCCCGGACTTCCGAGCCGCGGAGCAAGCGCACCAGGTGCTGGTGGAGATGGCCGAGTGGGCAGGGCCGGCTCGGGTCGGGGGCCGTGTCGTGGTCCAGACGAACGACCCGAACCATCACGCTATCCAGGCGATGGTGCGCGGCGACTTCGACTTCTTCCTGCAGCGGGAGCTCGATCTTCGACGCGAGCTCCTTTATCCGCCGTTCGCGGAGCTCGTGAAGGTGTCGGCGTTGGGCGATGAGGCCGCCGCCCTGATGGAAGAGGTCGCGGGCGTTGCCCGATCGCACTCGGCGCGCGTCCTCGGACCGATCTCGGCCCCCTTCCCGTCGGGCGGCAGAGACGTAGCGAATCGTGGCGACCGGGGCCTGCAGATGTTGTTGAAGTGCCCCGCCGCACAGCCGGTGGCCGAGGAACTGAGAGATATCCTGCCCCGCGTCCCCCGCTCGACCCGCTTGCGAGTCGACGTAGATCCACGGTAGAGGAGTTAGGTGGCGGTACTTCCCATCAGAACGTTCGGCGATCCGGTGTTGCGCCAGCGCGCACGCGACGCCGACGGCGTCACCGAGATGCACCGCCGCCTGGCGCGCGACATGCTGGAGACGATGCGGGAAGCCCCTGGCGTCGGGCTGGCCGGCCCTCAGGTGGGCGTGCTCGAACGCATCTTCGTCTGGGAGGTCGACGAACGCCACGGCGTCGTGATCAACCCGGTGATCACGTCTCGCTCCCGCGACACCGTCGAGGGGGAAGAGGGGTGTCTGTCACTGCCCGGGCTCTACTACCCGGTGGAGCGATCGACAGCGGTCGTGGTCCAGGGCCTGGACGAGCAGGGGGACCGGGTGCGACTGGAAGCCGATGATCTGTTGGCGCGCGTGTGCCAGCACGAGATCGACCATCTCGACGGGGTGCTGTTCATCGATCACCTGCCCGAGGAGTTGCGGCGAGAAGCGCTCGAGAGACTGAGGAACGAAGCGCTCGGGCTCCCGTCGGCACCGGCCGCGCGACCGCCCGTGCAGGACACTCTCTGAGGACCGTCTTCTTCGGCACGCCGGAGTGGGCGGTGCCGAGCCTCGAAGCCCTCCTGGATTCAGACTTCGAGGTCGCCGCCATCGTCACCAACCCCGACCGACCCGCCGGACGCGGGATGCAACTGAAGCCGTCTCCGGTGAAGCAACGTGCGGTGGCCGCGGGCATCGAGGTCCTCCAGCCGGAGAAGGCTCGCGATCAGGCGTTGCACGAGCGGCTGCGTGAACTCCGTCCCGACGTAGCCACGGTGGTCGCGTACGGCAGCATCCTTCCGGTGGCGCTGCTGGAGATCCCCCCACATGGCTTCGTGAACGTTCACTTCTCGCTGTTGCCGTTCTATCGCGGCGCCGCGCCTGTGCAGCGGGCGATCATGGAGGGCCGGCGCGAGACCGGCGTCTCGATAATGGTGCTGACGGAGGGCATGGACGAGGGTCCGGTGCTAGCGCGGCGCGAAACCACCATCGGGTCCGACGACACCGCCGGCACCGTCGGTGAACGGCTCTCTCACATCGGGGCGGAGCTACTTGCGGAGACGTTGCCGCGCTACGTGTCCGGCACGCTGACGGCAGAGGCTCAGGACGATGCGCGCGCTACGTACGCGCCAAAGATCACGCCCGACGAAGCACGGATCTCGTGGTCCGATCCCCGATCGAACATCCGCGATCAGGTCCGCGCCATGAATCCGGTCCCGGGAGCGTGGACGCTCCTCGAAGACGAGCGCCTGAAGGTGTGGCGCGTCGAGCCGGTGGAGGGCCACGACCTGGCGCCCGGTGAGCTGATCGTGGGGAACGTGCCCGTCGTCGGTACGGGAGAGGGAGCTCTGGAGATTCAAGACGTCCAACTGCGCGGCAAGCGCCGCATGACGGGCGCAGAGTTCGCTCGCGGCCTGCGGCTCGGTCCGAAGGTCTCTCTGGGATAGTGATGCAGCCATGACCCGCCTCAAGCTGTCGCCGTCGATACTGACCGCAGACTTCGCCCGGCTCGGCGACGAGGTGCGGTCGGTCGAGCCGTTCGTGGACTGGTTCCACCTCGACGTGATGGACGGCCACTACGTGCCGAACCTGACCTTCGGCCCGTCGACCGTCGAGGCGGTGCGGCGATCCTGCGGGCTGCCGCTGCACGTCCACCTCATGATCGAGGACCCGCTGCACTACGCGGCCTCGTTCATCGAAGCGGGAGCGGAACGGGTCTCGTTTCATCCCGAGGTGGTCGACGATGTCGCCGAGGTGATCGGGCACATAAAGGATCGGGGCGGCGGCGCCGGGCTGGCGGTCCATCCCGACGTCGATGTCGACGAGGTCGCCCCACACCTGGGCCATCTGGACGTCTTACTTATGATGACGGTCAGACCGGGCTTCGGCGGACAGAGCTTCCTACACGAGGTCGTGCCGAAGATCCGCCGGGCGCGGGAGCTGGTTGCGGTGGCAGGTGCGGATGCCGATATAGAGGTAGATGGAGGGGTCAACCTCTCCACGGTCGATGAGGCAGTCGAAGCGGGAGCGGAGATCGTCGTCGCGGGTAGCGCCGTATTCGACGGGACCGACCCCGTGGCGGCCGCCAGAAGGATGAGGGAACGTTTGGATCAGCTCGAGAAACGGGCGGAGTCGTGAGTGACATGGGCAACACGATCCTGATCGCCGACGACGACGAGGACATCGTCCGGTTCGTCGAGGTCAACCTGCGTCTGGAGGGCTTCGATGTGGTCACGGCCTACGACGGCGAGCAGGCGCTGCACAACGCTCATGACTTGGATCCCGACCTGATCCTCCTGGACGTGATGATGCCGAAGGTGGACGGGTTCGAGGTCTGTCAGCGGCTGC
The DNA here is from genome assembly GCA_030776625.1 of Actinomycetota bacterium. Classification (NCBI taxonomy): domain Bacteria; kingdom Bacillati; phylum Actinomycetota; species Actinomycetota bacterium. The sequence goes on from JALYHL010000006.1 coordinate 133,006, forward strand.
GGTCGGACGGGCGGACCAAGAACATCTCCATCATCATGCTTACCGCGAGGTCGTTGTCGGCAGACAAGGTCGTTGGTCTGACGGCGGGCGCCGACGACTACATGATCAAGCCTTTCGATCCGACCGAGCTCGTAGCGCGGGTCAAGTCGGCATTGCGCCGGTCCAAAGAGATGCGCTCGATCAACCCGCTGACGCAGCTTCCGGGCAACGTCCAGATCCAGGACGAGGTCACGCGCAAGGTGCAGAAGGGCGACCCGTTTGCCGTCATGTACATCGACATCGACGACTTCAAGGCCTTCAACGACTACTACGGCTTCCTGCGCGGGGATGAGGCGATCAAGACGCTGGCGCGCTGCGCCTGCGAGGTCGTCGAGCAACACGGTGGTCCGCGTCCCTTCATCGGACACATCGGCGGCGACGACTTCGTAGCGGTGGTGGCGGCAGAGCAAGCGGAGAAAGCCGCGACCGCGCTGATCGACTGTTGGGACCGAGAGGTGGCGTCTCTCTACGATCCTGCCGACGTGGACAACGGGTACATCGACGTGGTCGATCGCCGCAAGGAGCTACACCGCTACAAGCTGGCGACGCTGTCGATCGGTATCGCGACGAGTCTCCATAAGCAGATTACGAGCCACTGGGAAGCCGCCGAGATCGCTAGCGAGATGAAGCAGTTCGCGAAGCGGCAGCAAGGCTGTCGGTTCGCGATCGACCGCCGCAGTCGGGAGACCGAGCCGGCTCCTACGCCCAGCGACTAAACTTGACCCAGCGGTCAAGTTGATCGCTGGTGTGCCCGGCTGCGAGGAGATGTGGCTGTGAGCGACGAGGTCTTCATGCACAGGGCGCTGGAGCTCGCGCGCCGCCCCCCCTGCACGTCCCCGAACCCCCGCGTTGGAGCGGTGGTGGTGCGCGACGGCGTCGTCATCTCCGAGGCCAGCCACCTCGGGGCCGGAACGGCACACGCCGAGGCCGCTGCCCTCGCCGGGGTGAACGCCCGCGGGGTCACCGTCTACGTCAACCTCGAGCCGTGCAACCACCACGGACAGATGCCGCCATGCGCACCCGCGCTCGCAGACGCGGGCGTCACTCGCGTGGTCGCGGCGCTGGTGGACCCGGATGACAGGGTCAGGGGATCCGGGTTCGACTACCTCCGGCGCCGTGGCGTGGAGGTGACCGTCGGTGTGCTCGCCGAAGAGGCCGCGTGGCTGAACGCGCCGTTCCTTCACCACCGCACGACGGGCCGGGCCTTCGTGAGCTTGAAGCTCGCGCTCACCCTCGACGGAAGGATGGCTGCGGCCGACGGCTCGTCAAGATGGATCACGGGAGAGGCGACCAGGCAGGAGGTTCATCGCCGAAGGCTCGAGGCGGACGCGGTGCTCGTGGGAAGCGGGACCGTCCTCGCCGACGACCCTTCGCTGACGGTGCGAGCGATCGACGCGCCTCGGCAACCCCTCGTCCTGGTCGTGGACGCCAGCGGCCGGATCCCGCCGACGGCGCGGATCTTCCAGCGCGGTGGTGTGATCGTCGCGACCTCTCTGACCGCGCCTCACGAGCGACAGCTGGAATGGAAGGAGGCCGGCGCCGAAGTCGTCCCGCTTCCGGCGGGGGCAGACGGCGTCGATCTGGACGGTCTGATCGTCGAGGCAGGACGGCGCGGGATGACGGAGATCCTGTGCGAGGGTGGAGCAGGTCTCGCGACGCAGCTCCTGCGCCGCCGGTTGGTGGATCGACTGGAGCTGCACCACGGAGCGCTGATGACGGGAGCCGGCCCGACGATCGGGGACCTGGGAGTAACGACGATCGGGGAGGCCCCCCGCTTCGAGCTGATCGAGACGCGCAGGTCCGAGAACGACGTCATCGCCGTCTACCGGAAGACCCCCTGAGATGTTCACCGGCATCGTGGTCGAGCAGGGGAGCGTCAAGAGAACGAGAGCGCGCCGCGGCCTTCTCGAGCTGGAGGTCGAGGCGCCGGGGGTCGCGAAGGAGCTTGCCATCGGCGACTCCGTGTCGGTGAACGGCGTCTGTCTGACGGCCACCCGCGGCGGCCGCCGTCGCTTCCAGACCGAAGCGATGGAGGAGACGCTGGCGCGCAGCACCTTAGGCTCGCTGAGGCGCGGGAGCAGCGTGAACCTCGAGTTGGCAGCGCGGCTGAGCGACCGCCTCGGCGGCCATCTCGTGCAGGGGCACGTCGATGGCGTCGCGAAGGCGGTTCGGGTCGAGGAGCAAGAGGGCGCCCGCCGGGTTTGGTTCTCGGCGCCGGCTGAGCTGTTGCGTTACATGGTGCGGAAAGGGTCCGTCACGTTGGACGGCGTGTCGCTGACGGTGGTGGATGTGGGAGAGACGACGTTTCAGGTCGCGTTGATTCCCCACACCTTGGCCGCCACGACGCTGGGATCTATCGACAAGGGAGCCGAAGTCAACCTGGAGGTTGACGTCGTCGCGAAGTACGTGGAGCGGCTCGTAGGAGGAGAACGATGACACTGGCGAAGATCGAAGATGCGATCGCAGAGATCAGAGCGGGACGCATGGTGATCGTGGTCGACGACGAGGACCGCGAGAACGAGGGAGACATAGTCGTCGCTGCCGAGAAGCTGACAGACGATCAGGTGAGCTTCATGGTTCGCTACTGCTCCGGGATCATCTGCGTCCCGATGGAGAGCCGGCGCCTCGAAGAGCTCAATCTGCCGCTGATGATCTCGCAGAACTCCGAATCCATGGGCACGGCGTTCACCGTCAGCGTCGATGCCAGACGCGGCACGACGACCGGGATCTCGGCCGGGGACCGGGCCGCGACCGTCCGCGCTCTCGTGGACTCAGAGACGAAGCCGTGGGACCTGGCGCGTCCGGGCCACGTCTTCCCACTCCGGTACGTGGACGGGGGAGTGCTTCGCCGCGCGGGTCACACCGAGGCGTCGGTTGATCTCGCGCGTCTCGCGGGGCTCTACCCAGCGGGCGTTCTGTGTGAGGTCGTGAACGAGGACGGGACGATGGCGCGTATGCCGGACCTCCAGCGGTTCGCGGAGGAGCATGGTCTTTTGATCGTCTCGATCGCCGACCTCATCGCTTACCGGCGTCATCGGGAGAAGCTCGTTCATCGGCGGACCGAGGCGCGCATTCCCACCGCCTTCGGGAGCTTCAACGCGGTGGCGTACGAATCTCACGACGGCCGAACCCACGTCGCTCTCGTAAAGGGTGATCCGGCGGGCAAGCAGAACGTTCTCGTCCGCGTGCACTCCGAGTGCTTCACCGGGGATGTGCTCGGAAGCGTGCGGTGTGACTGCGGCATCCAGTTGAACGAGGCGATGCGCAAGATCGAGCTGGAGGGTGAGGGGGTCGTCGTCTACATCAGAGGCCACGAGGGCCGCGGGATAGGGCTGCGTCACAAGCTCGAGGCGTACGCCTTGCAGGACGAGGGCCTTGACACCGTGGAGGCGAACCTGGAGCTGGGATTCGGCGCCGACACGCGCGATTACGGCGTGGGAGCGCAGATACTGGTGGACCTCGGGATCTCGACGATGAGGCTCTTGACCAACAACCCGACGAAGCGGGCCGGACTCGAGGGCTACGGCCTCCGGATCGTCGATCGGGTTGCGATCCAGAGCGAGCCGAACCCGGAGAACCTGAGATACCTGCAGACGAAGCGCGACAAGCTCGGCCACATCCTCGACTCGCTGGTAGCCAGCGGCGAGGCTGCAGGCGAGTCCGAGACGGAGGAGGTCTGATGACGCAGCTCTACGAGGGCAGCTTCGACGGCCGGAACCTGCGCGTGGCGGTGATAGCGGCCCGGTTCAACGAAACGATCGTGAAGCAACTCGTGGAGGGGGCGCTTGATTGCCTCAAGCGTCACACCGTGAAGGACGCGGACATCTCTCTGGTGTGGGTGCCGGGAGCGTTCGAGATACCCGCAACCGCCAAACGTCTGGCCGCGTCCGGTGAGGTCGACGCGATCGTTTGTCTAGGCGCTGTGATCAGAGGCGAGACGGCGCACTTCGACTACGTCGCGAGCCACGCGAGCAACGGCATAGGCGCGATCGCGTTGGAGACGGGGCTCCCGATCGCCAACGGGATCCTCACTACGGAGAACGTTGCCCAGGCCACGGATCGCGCCGGCGGCAAGATGGGCAACAAGGGATTCGAGGCCGCGCTGGCGGCGCTCGAGATGGCGAACCTCTACGCGTCACTCCCCAAACCTGCTCCCGGCCTCTAGATGCTGAAGCTCGTCCTCCCGAAGGGGTCGCTCGAGCGGGCGACGATGGACCTGTTCGAGGCCGCGGACCTCAAGGTGTCGCGGGGCTCCGACCGGGAATACCGCGGGAGCATCGACGACCCGAGGATCGATTCGGTCGCGGTGTTGAGACCACAAGAGATACCGGTTTACGTCGAGGACGGCTTCTTCGACGTCGGTGTCACCGGCGAGGACTGGATCGCCGAGCGAGGCGCGAACGTCGTCAAGGTGACGGCTTTGGATTACTCGAAGCAGACGGACAGTCCGGTGAAGATCGTGTTGGCGGTGCCGAGAGACTCCGGCGTCACCGAGGCGCAGCAGATTAAGCCCGACTCGCGGATCTCGACCGAGTTCCCGAACCTCACCAAGTCTTACTTCGAAGGGCTCGGCATCCCGGTGCGCATCTTCCTGTCCTACGGCGCCACGGAGGCAAAGGTGCCCGACATCGTGGACGCGATCGTCGACCTCACGGAGACCGGCTCGACGCTGCGGCGTCACGGGATGGAGATCATCGATGTCCTGCTGGAGTCTCGGACTCACTTGATCGCGAACCCGGCAGCGTTCGAAGACCCCGAGAAGCGCCGCGCGATCGAGGAGCTCACGCTCCTGTTGCGAGGCGCGGTCGACGCGAGAGGACGTGTGCTGGTGAAGCTGAACGTCGCTGCCAACGATCTAGATCGCGTGGTGGAGCTACTGCCGGCTATGCGCGCTCCGACGGTCTCGGCGCTCGCGGAAGACGGGTTCTACGCCGTGGAAACCATCGTGCCGAAGTCGACCATCAACATCCTGATTCCCAAGCTCAAGGGCGCGGGGGCCGAGGACCTGGTGGAGCTTCCGATCACGAAGATCGTGCCGTGATGCGGGCCTAACGAAGGTGTTGGTTCCTCCGTGGCTGCGGCGGGGTCCTGTGCTACGGTTCCCTCCGTTGTTCGGGCGGGGGTGATCAAACGGGCAGGGAAAGCACTGCCGGCTCCCGTTTGTGAGAAAGGAAGTGGAGTAGTGGCTGAAGGTACCGTGAAGTGGTTCAGCAACGAGAAGGGCTACGGATTCATCTCGCAGTCCGATGGTGAAGATGTCTTCGTGCATTTCTCGGCGATCCAGTCAGAGGGCTACAAGTCCCTCCAAGAGGGTCAAGCGGTCGAGTTCGATGTAACGGATGGGCCGAAGGGCAAGCAGGCGTCGAACGTCCGCCCCGTCTAGAACTTCACAATCCAGCAGAGGCCCCGGGGAGACCCGGGGCTTCTTCGCGTCAGGGCGCCGGTGGCGACTGCATCGCCCTCTGCGCGTACGCGAGCTGCAGCTGCGCCAACGTCTGTCGCAGCGGCTGTTCGGCCTGAACGAGCCGCGGCCCGAGCCTCTCGACGATGGCCGCGAGCGCGTCGATCGCAGGTTGCGCGTCGGCGACCTGACCGAGGTCCAGCTTTGTGCCCGCGACGTTGGCGAGAGTCACCGCGGTGTTGATGACCCACTCGACCGACGGCCTCTGCGCGATCTCCTGAACGACGCGCTGCGCCTCCGCCTCCTGTTCCGGTGTCCAGATCTCCTCGTCGGCGGCAGCGGGGCCCCGTGCCGGCTCGGCGGTGCCCGCCGCGACAGGAGCTCCCGGCGCCTCCCGAGAGACGGCTTTTGGAGCGGGCTGGTCGGGTGGTTGGGGCTCGGGTGTCCCGATCGGGTCCGTCCGCGCCGAGATCCTCTTGTCGACCACCCGGAACTGGCTCGGCTCGCGCCTCTCCTCGTCGCCCATGGAACGGTCGTTATACTGCCTCGTACGTAGCATCGCCAAGAAGGGCCGCTCGCGAGAGGGCCCTCACCTCCCGGAGGCGACGGGTACCGCGGAGGTTCTGGAGGTCCCTGGAGGGGCCGCGCCTGCTCCGAGTGGCGCGTCTGAGCCGGTGGCGTCGAGGTCTTGGCGTCGCTGGCTTTTTTGTTGCATGTAACTGTCGTCGAACAAAGGAGAGGCGCATCGCCACAGAGCTGAGAGTGAACGATCGCATCAGGGTTCCACAGGTGCGAGTAGTGGCGTCCGATGGGACGCAGGTGGGGATCATCGACACGCAGAAGGCGCTCGATATGGCCGCCGAACAGGACCTCGACCTGGTCGAGGTAGCTGCTCAGGCGGATCCGCCGGTCTGCCGGATCATGGATTACGGCAAGTACAAGTACGAACAGGACCAGCGGCAGAAGGAAGCTCGCAAGAAGCAGTCGCTCATCATCGTCAAAGAGATGAAGATGCGGCCCAAGATCGACCGACACGACTACGAGACGAAGAAGGGTCACGTCGTGCGTTTCTTGCGGCAGGGCGCGAAGGTCAAGGTCACCATCATGTTCCGAGGAAGAGAGATGGCTCACCAGGAGCTCGGGCGCAAACTGCTGGACAAGCTCGCGGTGGACGTCGCCGACATCGCCAAGGTCGACACGCCTCCCAAGGTCGACGGGAGGAACATGACGATGGTCCTCGGTCCCTACAAAGAAGCGATCACTCCAAAGCCTGTGCACGTGCCGAAGCAGAAGGCGGGGAAGCCGGAAGACGGCGGTCCGGAGCAGTCGCAAGAGGCTGCGCCGAAGCCGGTGAAGAAGCTTCCGCCGAAGGTGACAAGAGCAGAGGGAGGCTGACCAAGTGCCGAAGATGAAGACCCACAAGGGAGCGCGCAGCAGGTTCAAGACGACGGGCACCGGCAAGATCCGGCGCCGTCAGGCGAACCTGAACCACTTCCTGGGGAAGAAGCCGTCGAAGCAGAAGCGCCGGCTCGAGAAGAGCACGGCCGTGGACAAGAGCGACGTCAAGCGCATCCGCCGGATGCTCGGCGAGTAGCCAAGGAGGCTTTCGATGCCACGGGTGAAGAGAGGCGTCGCAGGACGCAAGAAGCGCAAGGAAGTACTGAAGCAGGCGAAGGGTTACTACTCGGCGCGCGGCAAGCACTTCCGCGCCGCCAACGAGCAGCTGCTGCACTCTGGGACCTACGCGTACCGCGACCGGAGAGCGCGCAAGGGCGACTTCCGCCGGCTCTGGATCACGCGCATCAACGCCGGTGCTCGTTTGCACGGGCTGTCCTACAGCCGGTTGATCGCGGGACTCCGAGTGGCCGAGGTCGAGGTGGATCGCAAGATGCTGGCCGAGCTAGCGGTGAACGAGCCCGAGGCGTTCGCTGCCCTCGCACAGGTAGCGAAGCAGTCTCTCGACGGCGAGGCCTAGAACCACGGCTCGCGTCTCGAGCCTCCAGAACCCGCGGGTTCAAGCAGCTCGGCGGCTCCATCGGCGCGCGTGGCGGGATCGCTCGGGTCGGTTCCTTCTCGAAGGGCCGGTCGTCGTGCGGGAGGCTCTAGAGGCGGGGCTTCGGTTGGTGGACGCGTTCGTGGCCGCCGACGATGATGGTGCCGCCGCGCTCGCGCAAGACCTCGAGCAGGCGGGCGTCGACTGCCTCGACGTCGGCGACAACGTTCTGAGGGCGGTATCCGACACCTCCACCCCGCAGGGCGTCGTCGCGGTTGCGGAGATACCTTCGTTCAGCATCCGGGACCTTCCGCCTTCGTCCGAGCTGGTTCTCGTTCTCGCCGAGGTGCGGGACCCGGGGAACGCCGGGACGTTGGTGCGTTCGGCTGCGGCCGCCGGGGCGGGATGCGTCGTCTTCTCAGAGGGTTCGGTCGATCCCTTCGGTCCCAAGACGGTCCGTGCCGCGTCGGGCGCGATCTTCAAGATCGGGATCGCGCGATCCTCGCCGCTCGTGCCGACACTTCTGGCGCTCAAGGAGCGCGGGTTCGCAGCGGTAGGGGCCGAGGGAAGTTCGAACGCCGTCTTGTACGACCTGGATCTGCGTCGTCCGACCGCTGTGGTCCTGGGGAACGAGGCTCACGGTCTGCCCCAGGGCGTCGTCGAGGTTCTCGATGAGGTCGCGCGGATCCCCGTCGATGATGCGGTCGAGTCTCTGAACGTCGCCACTGCGGGATCGATCTTTCTCTTCGAGGCCGTCAGACAGCGCCGTTTATCCTCTGCACCCCATGGATGAGGCGCCCCGTTTCGCGGAGATGATCTCGAAGATCGCGCACGAGCTCCGCTCACCCCTCACCTCGGTTAAAGGCTTCTCTTCCACGCTCATCCGCAGGTGGGATCGCTTCAGTGACGAGCAGAAGTTCCAGTTCGTCGAGACGATCCACGCCGATGCCGAACGCATGGCGCGGATCGTGTCGGAGGTTCTGGATCTGGCGAGGCTCGAAACAGGGCGCTTGGAGCTCCATCAGCAGAACGTCGATCTCGCCGCGCTCGCCACCGCCGCGACCGGACATAATGCTGCGCTGCCGGGGTCGGAGCGGGTCGAGGTCCGTCTCGATGACGGTGTGAGCGCGTACGCTGACCCCGAACGGCTCGCGCATGTCCTCGGGAACCTCATCGAGAACGCCATCAAGTTCTCCGACGAGGGCGCGATCGTCGTCGATGCCCGGCCGGTGGGTCAGGGGATCGAGCTGTCGGTGACGGACCAAGGGGTCGGCATCGAGCCCGATCGGCTACAAACGGTGTTCTCGGGGCCTGGGCCGACGGGTCAGAAAGCGACGCCTTCTGGAACCGGGCTCGGGCTCTATCTGAGCAAGCGGCTGATGGAGGCTCACGGGGGCTCGATCAGCGTCGAGAGCTCGCCGGGCCGCGGCTCGACCTTCACGATCACGCTTCCCCAGGCGGCGCCAGGTGAGTGACCTCCAGGCGCGCCTGGAGCAGGCTCGCTCGGACGGCTTGGCACGGATAGCGGAGGCGCATGACCTCGCCTCGCTCGAAGAGGCGAAGATCCGCACTCTCGGCCGCAAGGCCCCGCTGTCGCAAGCGCGCTCGAGCCTCGGGAAAGTGGACGAGGACGAGCGCAGAACCACGGGTCGGTTGGCGAACGAGGTGCAGAAGGATCTCGAGGCGGCGCTGCAGGCGAAGCTAGACCTGTTCCAGGCCGCGGAGCGCGAACGCCGCTGGGAGCGCGAACGGATCGACGTGACGCTGCCGGGCTCCATGCCGCCGCTGGGCGGCGTGCACCCGCTGACCAAGACGATCTGGGAGATCGTCGACATCTTCGTTGGTCTTGGTTATGTCGTTGCGGAGGGCCCCGAGGTCGAGCTGTCGCTCTACAACTTCGACGCGCTGAACACGCCACCGGCCCACCCGGCCCGGTCGCCGCAAGACACCTTCTACGTCGAGGGAACGAACGAAGCCGTGTGTCTGCGGACGCAGACGTCGCCGATGCAGATGCGCATCATGGAGACGCAGCCGCCTCCGATCTACGTGCTCGTCCCCGGCAGGACCTATCGGCGCGAGGCCGAGGACGCGACGCATCTGAGTCAGTTCGCGCAGATAGAGGGGCTTGCCGTCGACGAAGGCGTAACGATGGCAGACCTCAAGGGCTCGCTCACCACGTTCGCCCGCGCGATCTTCGGAGGTGACCTCGACGTGCGCCTCCGTCCGCACTACTTCCCGTTCACGGAACCGTCCGCGGAGCTGGACGTGCAGTGTTTCGTGTGCCGCGGATCCGGCAGCTCGTGCCGCATGTGCAAGGGCGAGGGCTGGATCGAGGTGCTGGGCTGCGGGATGGTCGATCCCGCCTTGTTCCAGTGGGCGGGGCACGATCCGGAGCGGTATTCGGGCTTCGCCTTCGGGATGGGCGTGGAGCGGATAGCCGCGCTCGCGCATGGCGTGAGTGACATCAGGTACTTCTACGACAACGACCTCCGTTTCCTCTCGCAGTTCAGGGGGATCGCGTGAGGGTTCCGATGAAGTGGCTCGCGGAGTTCGTCGACGTCGACGTGCCCGTGGAGAAGCTGGCGGAGCTGCTGGACCTGTCGGGGACGAAGGTCGAGGCCATCCACAGACCGGGTGCCTCGATCGGCGGCGTCGTCGTCGCCCAGGTACTAGAGATAACCCAGCACCCGAACGCGGACACGTTGACGCTCGTCGACGTCCGAACGAACGAGGGCGAGCCGCAACGCGTCGTCTGTGGCGCGAAGAACTTCGCCGTCGGCGACCTCGTCCCGCTCGCGCAGGTCGGGGCGCGCCTGGCGGAGATGGAGATAACCGAACGCAAGATCCGGGGTCAGACGAGCAGGGGGATGCTGTGCTCCGCCGCCGAGCTAGGGGTCTCCGCCGACCACTCGGGGATCCTCGTCCTCCCGCGCGACGCCGCGCCGGGCGACGACGTGGTGGGCCTTCTGGGCCTCAACGACACGATCCTCGAGCTGGAGATCACCCCCAACCGGCCCGACTGCATGAGCGTCCTCGGCGTGGCGCGTGAGGTGTCGGCTCTGTTGCGCAACGACCTGAGGCGGCCGGAGGTGAAGCTCGGTACGGCCGCGGTCACCAACCCCGTGTCGGTGGACGTGCAGGATCCGGTCGGGTGCCCCCGTTACCTCGCCCGCTATATCGAGGACGTGAAGGTCGAGAGGTCTCCCGCGTGGGTGACCGCGCGGCTCCTGAGCGTCGGTGTGCGCGCGGTGTCGAACGTCGTCGACGTCACGAACCTGGTCCTGTTCGAGCTCGGCCAGCCTCTCCACGCGTTCGACGCCGCGAAGGTGAGCGACGCGCACATCGTGGTCAGGCGCGGTCGCCGCGGCGAGCGGATGACGACGCTGGACGGGCACGAGCGGAGGCTGCATCCCGACGATCTCCTGATCGCGGAGAAGAAGGCGGCTCTTGGTATCGCCGGGGTGATGGGTGGAGGCGACTCGGAGGTTTCCGACCAGACCACCAGCGTCATCCTCGAGTCCGCATACTTCCAACCCGAATCGATCTCCTTCACCGGCCGGCGGCATGGTCTGAGAACCGAGGCGTCCGCACGCTTCGAGCGCGGAACGGATCCCGAGATGGTGACATTCGCCGCCGACCGGGCCGCTTCGCTGATCGCCGAGTTGGCGGGCGGCCGAGTGGCGGGGGATCTCGTCGACCGCTACCCGTCGCCGATCCGGCGGGCGACGATCTCGCTCCGCCCGCGGCGGGTCGAGCAGATCCTGGGCTCGCGCGTTGCCGCCGATCAGCAGATGACCTACCTGCGGTCGCTAGAGCTGGTGGTGACGGAGTCGGACGGTCTCCTGCAGGTCGAGGTCCCCACCTTCCGGCCCGATCTAGTCCGGGAGATAGATCTGGTGGAAGAGGTCGGGCGGCTCGCCGGGTTCGATCACCTGCCCAACACGCTGCCTCCCGGGCGAACGGGGCGGCTCGATCGGTCTCAGGTGGCGGAACGGGCCCTTCGACGGCTGCTCGCGGCCCTTGGTTTCCACGAGGCGTGGACCAGCTCCTTCATGGCCGAGTCAGAGCTGACGCGGCTCGGCGTCTCTGCCGCTGACCCGGCCGCGCGCGCGGTGCGACTCGCGAATCCGACGTCGGAGGAGTCACGCTGCCTCCGCACGACACTGTTGCCGGGCCTCCTCCGCTCGGTCGCGCTGAACGAGCGACAGCGTGCGCCGGGCGTCGCTCTTTTCGAGCTGGCGCGGGTGTACGAGGCGTCGGGAGAGCGTTTGCCGCAGGAGGCGGTGGTGCTGGCGGGGGTGGTGTCGGGGGCGAGAAGGCTAGCGGCTTGGAGCGCGCCGGAGCAGGCGTGGGACTTCTTCCACGCGAAGGGAATCGTCGAGTCGGTGTTCGCTTCGTTCGGGCTGCCCGCACCCGCGTTCTCGCAGGTGCAGGGGCTGCCCTTCCACCCGACGAGAGCTGCGGCGGTGACCGTCGACGGCACAGCCGCGGGAGCGGTCGGGGAATTGCATCCAGAGGTGTTGACGGCGTGGGAGATCGAGCGTCCGGTGATCGCGTTCGAGCTGGCGCTAGCTCCGGTGCTCGCGGCTCTGCCGGAGCGAACGAAGGTGCAGGAGTTGGGTCGGTTCCCGAGCAACTTCTTCGACATCGCGGTGGTCGTGAACGCGGATCTCGTCTCCTCGGAGGTCGAGGCCATCATCCGCGAGGTCGGTGCTCCCGAGGTGGTCAACGTGCGGCTGTTCGACGTCTACGAAGGCGACCAGATCCCGGAAGGCAAGAAGAGCCTCGCTTTCGCTTTGGAACTGAGGTCCAAGGAGGCGACGGTGACGGACGCGGTCGCCGCGACGGTAAGGGACAGGATCGTCGCTGCCCTGGCCGCGCGTCTGGGGGCCGGGCTCCGCCGATGAGCGACAGAGCGGGTCTGTCCGAGCGGGACTTCCTGTCGATCGACGACCTGTCGCGCGCCGAGCTACAGCATCTTCTAGACGACGCGGCCGCCGTCAAGCGCGATCCGGCGCAGTGGTCCAGCCGCCTTCGAGACAAGCAGGTGGCGCTGATCTTCGAGAAGGCCTCCACGCGCACCCGCGTTTCGTTCGAGGTGGCCGTGACGTCGATGGGCGGTCACGCCACCGTGCTCCGCGGTGACGAGCTCCAACTCGAGAGAGGAGAGACGATCGAAGACACGGGCCGCGTCCTGTCGCGTTACGTCGATGCGATCGTTGTGCGGACGTACGGGCAGGACCGACTCGAACGGCTCGCGGACGCTGCCAGCGTCCCGGTTGTGAATGCCCTCAGCGACTTCTCGCACCCGTGTCAGTGCCTGGCAGACCTTCAGACGATCCGCGAGAAGAAGGGTGAGCTGCGGGGCCTGTCACTGGCTTATCTCGGCGACGGCAACAACGTGGCGCATTCCCTGATGTTCGGCGGGACGAAGTTGGGGATGGACGTGCGGGTCGCCTGCCCGCCGGGATACGAGCCGTTCCCCCAGGTGGTCGAGAGGTCGGTGGAGCTGGCTGATGAATCCGGCGGAACGCTGGCCGTCACGGATGACCTGGAACAAGCTGTGGCCGGCGCGGACGTGCTGTACACCGACGTGTGGGTGAGCATGGGGCAGGAAGAGTCCGACCGACGGCAGGCGCTCGCTCCGTACCAGCTCGGCCCCTCGGTCGTCGACCTCGCGAGTGATGACGTGATCGTGATGCACTGCCTTCCGGCCCATCGGGGCGAGGAGATAACGCCAGACGTCATGGATGGACCGCGTTCGGTTGTGTGGGACCAGGCCGAGAACAGATTGCACGCACAAAAGGCGCTGCTGGCCTGGTTGTTGAACGCTTAACGAAGCCAAGTTGCAGCGGCTGCTCAAGAGCTTCTACGACCGCGACGCCCTCGCGGTGGCGCGCGATCTGATCGGTTGTCTGTTCGTTCACGACGGGCCGCAAGGGAGGATGGCGGTTCGGCTCGTCGAGACCGAGGCTTACCGCGGCGCCCAGGATCCCGGATCGCACGGGTTCCGCGGGGTGACGCCGCGGACCCGCGCCATGTTCGGCCCCCCCGGCCGCCTCTATGTCTATTTCACCTACGGCATGCACTGGTGTGTGAACATCGTCTGCGCGCCGGAAGGGGTGTGCGAGGCGGTGCTCCTAAGAGCGGGCGAGCCCGTGTCCGGGATCGCGGCGATGAGGGCGAACCGTGGGGGAGTCGGGAACGACCGGTTGATCGCGTCGGGGCCCGCGCGCCTCGCTCAGGCGATGGGCATCTCGAAGATGCACGACGGCATGACGTTGCTGCGCGGCGGCTCCTTCTTCTGCGCGGAAGACGCCAGCACAGCCGCGTTACGAGATGGAGACGTGTCACGAACGAACCGGATCGGCTTGGCGAAGGGCCGCGGCGATGAGATCCCTTGGAGGTATGTGGTACCGGAGCATCCGCACGCGTCGCGACGATGTTGACCCGCGGGAAAGGATGGACCCTAGGGATTCACCCAGATCGTCACGAGCGAGCCGGGTTCGGCCGAGGTCCCGGAGGGAGGCGACTGCTTCCAGACCTTGCCCCGGTTCTTCCTCGCCTGGCCTGGACTCGATTCGCTCTGGTAGACGACGCGAACGTCGTACCCCGCCGCGTGCAGCTCGGACTCCGCGGACGACTCGGACTGTCCCAGAACGTCGGGCACGGCGGTCGCCCCGCCGCCGCCACTCGCTCCGGGAGTCGCTACCGAAAGCGTGACCGTGGAGCCTTCCGTAGCTGTAGATCCGCCGCTCGGGGTCTGTGCGACCACCGTTCCGGGTGGGTAGCTCGAGCTTCCCACCGCCTGACGGACCACTGTGAACCCCGCGCGCTCCACGATGCCCTCGGCCGCGTCGGCGGGGAAGCCCACCACGTCCGGTACCTCCGTGTCCTCGCCCTCGTAAGGACAGGACTCCTCGGGCTCCGTCCCCTCGGCGAAGGTCGCCTCCGTGACGAACTGCTCGGGTGTCAGCTTCGTCGCCAGGCAGCCGGTGCGCGAATCGATCTTTACCGTGACCGTGCCGGCCTCAGGAGCGACGAACTGCGACGCGGGAACATCTGAAAGGGCCTGCAACATGAACGCAGCCCAGATCTGCGTCGGGAACGAGCCGCCCGTGACGCCTCCGGACGTGATCGTGCGCGTGGGTTTGCACGGCTGCGTCGAGTAGGTGCAGTCCGGTTTCATCTCGATCGAGCCCTCGGGATAACCGACCCACACGGACGCGACGAGATCCGGCGTGTAGCCGACGAACCATGCGTCGCGATACTCCTGTGCGGTTCCGGTCTTTCCGGCGGCGGGACGGCCGATGTCGCCATAGGTCGCACCCGTTCCGCGCTCGATCACCTGTTGAAGAGCGGTCGTCGCGATGTACGCGGCGGCGGGCTCGAGCGCTTCCTCGGGTTCGGTCTCGTCCTTGTAGATCACCTCGCCGTCGGGAGCCGTGATCTTCGTGATGGCGACCGGTGGATGGTGCGTGCCGTTGGCTGCGAGGGTCCCGTATGCGGACGCCATGTCCAACGGGTTGACGACGTTCGTGCCGAGGACGGCCGACGGGACCGCGAGGAGCGGGTCGTAACCACTGATCCCCATCCGTTCGGCGACGTCCGTGACGGCCTCCTCGCCGATGTCGTCGATGACCAACTGGGCGTACACGACGTTCACGCTGTTGACCGTCGCGTCCAGGAGCGACAGGCTGCTGCCGAAGCTCCCGCCCTCGTAGTTCTGGACCTTGTAGTCGGTGCCGTTCTCGCCGAGTCCGGGGAAGACGACCTCGGAGCCCGCCTGATACGTCTTCGCAAGCGGGATCCCCTTTTCGATTGCGGCGGCGAGAGCGAAGACCTTGAAGGCGGACCCGGCTTGACGCCCGGTTCCCGGTGCGCGCAGTTCTACGTCGTTCTCGTCCGGCGGGTCTTCTACGTCTTTCACTCGGCCGAGGCCAGGCTCGTTCACGATCGCGAGGTTCAGCTTGGCGCGCGGATCCTCCTTCGGGGTGGCGAAGTAGTCGCGGCCCCCGACCATGGCCTTCACGTGGCCCGTCTTCGGATCGATAGCCACGAGCGACCCCGCCGGGTCCCCCTCGTACGAAAGAACGGACGCCACGGCCTTTTCCGCTGCAGCCTGCATGTCCAGGTCGACCGTGGTGTGGATGCGCAATCCGCCCTTGAAGAGGCGCTTCGTCCTTTCGGAGATGGTCTCGCCGACGGCTTCGAAGCGCGGGTCGTACGTGATCAGCCGCTGGACGTAGTCCATGAAGTAGGCGGCGGGATAACGGTCCTTTTTCGACGCCTTTTGAAGCTTTAGATTCTCCTTCTTCGCCCGCTCGACTTTCTTCGGGCTCGCCCATCCCAGTTGCTCCATCTTCGTGAGCACGAGATCTCGCCGCTCGGTCGCCGCCTTCGCATCGTCGTACGGGTCGTAGTCCTCGGGCGCTTGTATGAGTCCAGCTAACGTCGCCGCTTCGGCGAGGCTCAGCCTCGCCGCGGTGCGCCCGAAGTAGGTCCTTGCCGCCTCTTGGACCCCGTAGGCGCCGTTGCCGAAGTAGACGGTGTTGAGGTAGCTCTCCAGGATCTCCTTCTTCGTGAGCTTCTTCTCCAGTTGCCGCGAGAGGGCCGCTTCGGTGATCTTCCGCTCGAGCGTCTTGTCGGCGATCGCTCCGGGGGCGATGATCAGGTTCTTGACCAGCTGCTGAGTGATCGTGGACCCGCCCTCCTTGATCTCTCCGCTCTGCGCGTTCGCGAGCAGAGCGCGAAGCACCGCCCGAAGGTCAACCCCCTGGTGCTCGTAGAAGCGCTCGTCTTCGATCGCGATCACGGCGTCTCGCACGCGCTTCGGGATCCGGGACAGGGGGATCACGGTGCGGTTCTCGGTCTTGTGAAGGGTGGTGATCAGCCCCCCGTTCGCGTCATAGACCTTGGAGGACTGGGCGAGGGTGAACCGCAGATCCTTCCGCTGGAGCTTCGGGAGGTCGGCGAGCTGGTCGGTCAAGCGCGCGCATGACGCTCCTACCAGAGCGAGGAGGAGGATCAGGGCGAGCAGGATCTTGTGAGGGCGCCGCATCTGCACTGGATTCTAAGGCGGTGGCGGTCCTATCTCTCGTCTAGCATCACCCGCTATGGCGGCGCGAGAGGACAGCCAGCTCGACGTCCTCATCAGAAGGACGGAGCACGTGGTGCCGGGCGAGGAGCTCGCCGAGCGGCTCGAAGCAGGACGACCGTTGAGGGTGAAGCTCGGGCTCGACCCTACGGCGCGCGATGTGACGCTGGGGTGGGCCGTCCCCTTGCGGAAGCTGCGCGACTTCCAGGACCTCGGGCACACCGCGGTCCTGATCGTCGGTGACTTCACGGCTCGGATCGGGGATCCCTCGGGCAAGTCCGACACGCGGCCACAGCTAACCAAAGAAGAGGTGCAGGCGAACGCGGAGTCCTGCGTCGCATCCTTGATGAACATCCTGAGCCCCGACAACCTCGAGGTCCGCTACAACTCTGAGTGGCTCGAGCCGATGGACATGACCGACATCCTGCGGCTGACCGCGAGGTACACGGTGGCCAAGATGCTCGAGCGCGACGACTTCGCCAAGCGGTACAAGGACAACCGCCCCATCTCGCTCGTCGAGTTCATGTATCCCTTGCTTCAGGGATACGACTCTGTTGCGGTCCAGGCGGACGTAGAGCTGGGCGGCACCGATCAGCTGTTCAACCTGTTGGTGGGGCGGGACCTACAGCGCGCCTACGGGCAGCAGCCGCAGATAGCGATGACGCTTCCCCTGCTCGAGGGGCTAGATGGCGTCCAGAAGATGTCGCAGTCGCTGAAGAACTACGTCTCCATACGCGAGCAGCCGGACGTCATGTTCGGTCAGCTGATGAGCATCCCGGACGCGCTCGTCCCGCGTTATGCGGTCCTCGCAACGGACATGGCTCCCGACGAGGTGGCGGACGTCGAGACCGCCGTTCGCCTCGGGGGGCCCGATGCCGGGCGCGCAAAGCGCCTGGTGGCGGGGCGTGTGGTGGCGATCTACCACGACGAGGCCGCCGCCGCTGCCGCCGAAACAGCCTTCGACCGCCAGTTCAAGGAGCACCGGGCACCGGAGGAGGTTCCGGAGGCGGAGCTTCCCCCGGATTCGATCGACGGTGAGATCGTGTACCTCCCGCGGGTCCTCGCCGAGCTCGGGCTGGCGGCGTCTCGAGGTGAGGCCCGCCGGCTGCTGACGCAGGGTGGCGTCCGGATCAACGGTGAGCAGACGAGAGGCGAGGAGTTCCCCTTGTCCGAGCTGAAAGGCGCCCTCGTGCAGGTCGGAAAACGGCG
The DNA here is from genome assembly GCA_030776625.1 of Actinomycetota bacterium. Lineage (NCBI taxonomy): Bacteria > Bacillati > Actinomycetota > Actinomycetota bacterium. The sequence continues at coordinate 150,745 of JALYHL010000006.1, forward strand.
TTTCGTAAAGGTGATCTAGGGGCGTGGACGCGGGAATACGCCTGCGCAGCAGGGGGTTGAACGTCTCGCTACGGGTCTGCTAAATTACACAGGCCCCGAGGGGCAAGAACTTTGGCACGTACGGATCCCGGCCCTCCTGCCAGGACCGTGCTCGAAGAGACAGGAGGAGTCGCCTATAAGGCACCTGATCTAGCAAGACCAGGATGCTTGGTGACTCGCCGGTGCGCTTTTGGCCCGGCGTTTTTGTTTGCCCTGATGGACGAAGTAGCGCTCTTTGAGAACTGAACAGTGTGCCTGCCGAGAGAACGTCTCCTTCGCAAGGAGATGTTCGAACGGAAACCAGTGGACCCTCGTCGGAATGAGAGTTTCGGCGATCAAGTACCACAAATAAATTCGGCAAACGTTCATGACTTTCACTAGTCGACGTTCGCTGATGCACAGCTTCAAACTTTGACGCTTCGAGGTGGATGACTTCGGTTAACCACCTGCTAGGAGCGTCATAGTTTCAACAATTTGGGAAGCGCAGGCGGCTTCGCCGCACGCGTGGACCAAATTGTCGAAATCTCTACGGAGAGTTTGATCCTGGCTCAGGACGAACGCTGGCGGCGTGCTTAATACATGCAAGTCGAGCGACGAAAGGAGAAGGGGTAACCCTTCTCCCTGAAAGCGGCGAACGGGTGAGTAACACGTGGGTAACGTGCCCCGGACTCTGGGATAACAACGGGAAACCGTTGCTAATACCGGATAACCCCCGCACTGCGCATGCAGAGCAGGGCAAAGTTTTTTCGGTCTGGGATCGGCCCGCGGTGTATCAGCTTGTTGGTGGGGTAACGGCCTACCAAGGCAGTGACGCATAGCTGGCGTGAGAGCGCGACCAGCCACACTGGGACTGAGACACGGCCCAGACTCCTACGGGAGGCAGCAGTAGGGAATCTTGCGCAATGGGCGAAAGCCTGACGCAGCGACGCCGCGTGAGGGATGAATGCCTTCGGGTTGTAAACCTCTTTCAGCAGGGACGAAGCCTTCGGGTGACGGTACCTGCAGAAGAAGGTCCGGCCAACTACGTGCCAGCAGCCGCGGTAATACGTAGGGACCAAGCGTTGTCCGGATTTATTGGGCGTAAAGAGCTCGTAGGCGGCTGTTCGCGTCGGATGTGAAAGCTCAGAGCTCAACTCTGAGAGGCCATTCGATACGGGATAGCTAGAGGTAGGTAGGGGAGATCGGAATTCCTGGTGTAGCGGTGAAATGCGCAGATATCAGGAGGAACACCGGTGGCGAAGGCGGATCTCTGGGCCTTACCTGACGCTGAGGAGCGAAAGCTGGGGGAGCAAACAGGATTAGATACCCTGGTAGTCCCAGCCGTAAACGTTGAGTGCTAGGTGTGGGGCGGTCTTCAACCCGCTCTGTGCCGCAGCTAACGCATTAAGCACTCCGCCTGGGGAGTACGGTCGCAAGACTAAAACTCAAAGGAATTGACGGGGGCCCGCACAAGCGGCGGAGCATGTGGCTTAATTCGATGCAACGCGAAGAACCTTACCTAGGCTTGACATGCTAGTTAAAGCGGGTGAAAGCCCGTGTCCGTAAGGGGCTAGCACAGGTGCTGCATGGCTGTCGTCAGCTCGTGCCGTGAGGTGTTGGCTTAAGTGCCGCAACGAGCGCAACCCCTGCTTTTAGTTGCCAGCGGGTAATGCCGGGGACTCTAAAAGGACTGCCGGGGACAACTCGGAGGAAGGTGGGGATGACGTCAAGTCAGCATGGCCCTTATGTCTAGGGCTGCACACATGCTACATTGCGCGCCACAGAGGGCTGCGATACCGCAAGGTGGAGCGAATCCCAAAAAAGCGCGCGTGGTTCGGATTGGGGTCTGCAACTCGACCCCATGAAGTCGGAGTCGCTAGTAATCGCAGATCAGCAACGCTGCGGTGAATACGTTCCCGGGCCTTGTACACACCGCCCGTCACACCACGAAAGTGGGCAACACCCGAAGCCGGTGGCCTAACCCTTTGGGAAGGAGCCGTCGAAGGTGGGGTCCGCGATTGGGGTGAAGTCGTAACAAGGTAGCCGTACCGGAAGGTGCGGCTGGATCACCTCCTTTCTAAGGAGTCAATTGATTCCTAGTTGAAGACACTGGTTTCCATGGCAGGCACACTGTCCAGCGCTCAAAGAGCGAGAGGGGCCTTCGGGTCCCTTTTGTTTTGTACGAGGTCGCCGCAACGTTTGTCGGCTCGCCGAACGCAACTATCGCAGCAGAGCGGGGAACCGAACGCGAAGAGTGACGCCACATGGACCTGCGGCGACGCTGCGCGACGCCGCGGCATTTATCCACATGCTTTTCTCAAGGGCGCTGTCCCCCCGACCGAAGTCCTAGCTGATGGAAAACCTCGAAACGTTGCAGCCGGCCCACCGCGCTGTCGTGCCTCCGCCCCCCGAACCACATCACGCCCCGCCGGCAGCGCCACCCGTGCCGGTCCCTGCTGGTGGCGCGCAACCTCAGGCTGCCCAGCAACCTCAGGCTGCCCAGCAATCTCAGGCTCCCGAGCAATCTCAGGCTCCCGAGCCGCGCGTCGAGCCGGCGGCGGAGCTCCCTCCGCTGAAGCGGACGGGCAACGGGGATCAGGCGACGGTTGAGGATCTTCTGCGTTACATCGTCGAGGTGAAGGCATCGGACCTGCACGTGAAGGCGGGGTCTCCGCCAACCATCCGGACCAGCGGGCTCCTGCAACCGTTGGACTACCCAACGATCAACCCAGACCACGCGAACCAGATGGCGATGGCGCTTCTGACGACGGACAAGGAGCGCGCGACGCTCGAGAAAACCGGAGAGGTGGACTTCGCTTACTCGATGCCCCGCCTCGGTCGCTTCCGCGTCAACGTGCATCGCCAGCGGGGATCCCTCGGCGTGGCCGCCAGGCGGATCTTGCCCGGCGCGCCCGACTTCGGTCAGTTGCAGCTTCCACCGGTGGTGGAGCAGCTTGCGAAGGAACACCGGGGCCTCGTGCTGGTGACCGGCCCGACCTCGTCCGGGAAGACCACGACCTGCGGAGCCATACTGAAGTTCATCAACGAGACGCGCCGCTGCCACATCGTCACGATCGAAGACCCGATCGAGATCCTCCATGCGGACGCGATGTCCGTAGTGACGCAGCGGGAGGTCGGTCAAGACACGATGGGCTTCCACGCAGCTTTGCGCGCTGCGATGCGCCAGGACCCTGATGTCATCTTCGTCGGTGAGATCCGGGACCTCGAGACGATCAGCGCTGCGTTACAGGCAGCGGAGACCGGGCACCTCGTTCTTGCCACACTCCACACGACCGATGTGGTCGAGACGGTCAACCGGATCGTCGACTTCTTTCCGTCGCATCAGCAGAAGCAGGTGCGATCGGCGCTCGCCGCTTCGTTGGTCGGCGTCATGACGCAGCGATTGTTGCCGAAGGTGGGAGGCGGCCGAGCGCCGGCTTTGGAGATCATGGTCAACAACGGCCGCATCCGCGACTGCATCATGGACGGCGACCGCACGCACGAGATCCACGAGATCGTCGGGGAATCGGGCTTCTACGGGATGCAGACCTTCAACCAATCGCTCATCGGCCTGTTCCAGTCGGGTCAGGTGACGCTCGAGGATGCGAAGTCGGCGACGAGCAATCCGCACGACTTCGAGTTGGCGCTCCAGCGGGCCGGTCTTCTGTCCGTCTAGAGAACCTTCTCGAGGTGTCTTATCCCCCCGGCATCGTCACGCTGAGGGCGCCGTAACGGTCCCCGTAGAGGAGATCCGTCACCTGTTCCGGTTTGACCAGCAGTAGTGCGACGTGAGGGCCGTCCGGCAGAACCGGCGGCACGATCTTCTCGACGGTTGCGCCCGTTATCAGCTGGTGGATCTCGGGAGCGTTGGTGATCGGAGGCTCCCACGCCACCCAGATATCCACGGTGCTGCCGGGTGCGAGCCCGAGCTGCAAGCCGTCTAGCTCCGTGGCCGGCACCGCGTAGGACACCAAGCGGCGGTCTGAGCTCACTCTCGGCAGGCGCTGGGCCGTGGGTGTAGGGACCACCTCGTGGGACCTGGTCCCAGCAGGATCCGGCGGCGCGATGGTGGCTGAGCGGTTGGATCCGACCCCGCCGGGCCGCAGCATGAGGAAGAGTAGAACCGCACATCCAGCCGCAGCAGCAGCCAGGTTTCTCACTCGAGGGTTCATCCTGTCAGGCCGCCGCCTGGACGGAATAGGCCGCGCTCCCGGAACCGACTCGCGACGGCAGCCTGCAGGAGAACCGTCACCGGTCGCAGTCGCTCGGCAGCGCGAGGATCTGGCCGGGGAGGATCAAGTTCGGGTCGTCACCAACGGTTTCCCTGTTGGTGGCGTAGATCTCGCGCGTTGCCGCGAGTACGGCGGATGCATCGGGAGCGTCGGTGACCGCGTCTGCGATCCCCCACAGGGTTTCGCCTCGCCGGACCCTGTGCGTACCGGTGCACGGGCGCTGCCCCTTGCCCGATGGATGCCGCTGCATCGCCTCGGTGCGACGCCGCTTCTCCTCGTTGACGTCGGCTGCTCGCGGGAAGAGGCGGCGAGGTGCGGAAGCGCCTTGCGACGTGCGGCCATGAATGGCGGGATGGCCCGAAGGCACCGCGACCGTGTGCGCCCGGCCGGGGAGGCGAGTCGTGTCGTTTGATTCGGACCGGGACTCGGCTGCGGGCGGGCGAGACGGGGACGGGACGGCGTGCGGCCGGGCGGTCGGCAGGGGAGCCGCCTCGCCTCGGTCGGACCACGGCTGCGGTGCGGACGGGGTCGAAGCGGGCGGGGTTGCCTGGGTCCGGGGGAGCGGGAGAGGAGAGATCCCGCTCCCCTCAGACCAAGGCGGTGCTGCGGGCCGGGCGCCGCGGGAGGGGGGGACCGGGCGCCGCGGCTGTCCCGCAGCGGGGGTGGCTTGGAGCGTGATCGCGCAGCCAAGCAGGGAGATGAGGCGGGCCGCGGCTGGGACGACACGCCAGCGGCGGAGGGAAGAGCGCTGCGTTCTCTTCATGATGCTCCTCCTTTGGTAAGTTCGATGCCGGTTACCTGCGTTTACGTGAGGATAGATATAGCAGCATCGGGACGCATGTCAACCAGAGCGCGAAATCATTCTGATTTGCCCCTTGTGAGACCCGTCCGGCACCATCCGCGTCCCGACGGACGAGGAGGAGAAGCCGGTGGCGAGACACCTGCAGCGCACGATCCGGAGGCTCGAGGACACTTTCGATGCTTCTGTGGCCAGAGAGGAGGAAGCCGCTGCGAACGATCTCGCCGTGAGCCTTCTCCAGGACCGGACGGTTCAGATCGCGGTCACCAGGGCGGGTGATGCTGTGGTGACTCCACCAGGCGGGGCAAGCGCGCGTTTGTCGGTCGTGGGTTCGGATTACTGCGGCTCCGGGGCCCCGCTTGACGCGGTCTGGCGCCTCGATCGAGTGACGGTGTGGCTACAGGCGGCGGGCTCTCCTCCGGACCTCGATCGCAGGTCGTTCGTGGAGGTCCTGCGGATCTGGGCGCGGGAGGTTCGGCAGGTGGAGGTCGTGGCCGATGCGTGCAGCTTCAGAGGCCGTCTCATCCGAACCGGCCGCGATCACGTAGTGGTCGCTCAGCGGAACGGGCGCCGTGTGATCCCGCTGCGGCTCGTGGTCGGCGTCACGCTCGTTCCCGGGGGTTGAGGGGGTGAGCCCGTGCCCATTCCTGCGTCTGCTCGTGGAGCCGCTCGATGTATTCGTCCAGCTGCCTTCGGTCGACGCGCCACACACCTCGGCCCCCGATCTTGATGGCCGGAAGCTCCCCGGAACGGACGAGCGAGTACACCTGGGGGACGCTAACGCTCAGATAGATGGCCACATTCTGATCGTTCTGATGAGCTCGGCGCTCGTCGTGGCGATCTGGGGGATAGCGCGGGACCGGCTCGTGAGCATCGTGACGACCGCGCTGTCCAACGTGTGCGGCAGCGTGGGTTGCTGAGCCTGGGAGAGCGGGGCTCCGCCCCGGTGGATGCCGTCATGTCGATCGCGCTCCTGATGGTCCTAACCGTCGGAACGATCCAGGTCGCCCTCACCCTCTACGGCAGGAACGTCGTGCAGGCGTCCGCGCACGAAGGGTTGCGCGCGATGGTCGAGCGCGGTGCGGCGCTACAGGTCGGGGAGATCGTTGCGACCAGAACGGTCCAGGATTCGGTCGGCTCACTCGTCCAGGACCTCGAGGTAGATGTGGTCTCCGCGACCGCGGTGGACGGTCGCCGTGTCCTCGTCCGGGTTACGGCGCGTCTGCGGTCTCTCGGCCCGCTGCCGCTCTCGATCCCCGTGACCTCCGCGGCACAGGCGTTCGTCGAGGGAGAACCAGAGTGATCGTCGACGAAGAGGGGTCTGCGCTGCTCGAGCCGATCCTGTTGGGCCTCGTGCTCTTGGTTCCGGTTGCACTGATGCTTGGGTCTCTGGCGCAACTTCACCGGGCGGCGCTCGCGGCGACCGCCGCGGCTCGAGATGGTGGGTTCGCTGCGGCACGAGCGGCCGACGCCACCGAGGCGGTTCGCGCTGCGGACGCCGCCGTCGCCGCGGCTTTCCAGGGGCACGGTGTGTCTAGCTCGCGCGCCGATGCAGAGGTCCAGGGGCTCGGGTCGTTCCAAAGGGGATCTCCCATCGAGGTGCGGGTGAGCGTTCCGGTCCGCGTTCTGAGCCTCCCGTTCTTGGGCGCCGGATCGCAGCCGTCGGTGACGGTCCGGGCTCGTCACGTGGCGAGGATCGACCCTTATAGGAGCCGCAGTTGACCCGCGGAGGCGCCGCCGAACGCGGCCAGGTCATGTTGTTGGTGGTTGGCCTCTGTCTCGTCTCGTTCATGGTGGCGGGAGTTGCCGTCGACGGAACGAGGCTGTTCCTGATGCGGCGGAGCCTGCAGAACGCGGTGGACGCGGCGGCGATTGCGGCCGCGGGAGAGGTTGACGTGAAGGCGTTATACGCGACGGAGGGAAGCGCCATGCGTGTGGATCCGCAGGCGGCGCGGACTCGAGCGGTCGCGGTATTGCAGCAGCGGGGAGTGTCCGGGCGGGTGGAGATCGCGGTGGATCGGAACGTGGTTTTGACGAGGCTTCAGACGCATGTGGATGCGTCGTTCTTGCGGCTGGTGGGGGTCGAACAGCTTCGAGTGGCGGCCGAGGCAGCGGCCGAACCCGTGGCGGGGGAGCGGTAGGGCCGCCGAAACGACCAGAAAGGTGGCGGAGTGGGTGGGAAACCTCGGTGCCCGACGCCCCGGCCTATAGGGTAGCCCGCGGCCCATCCAGGACTGGTTTCCCGACAAGGAGGAGCAGGTTTGAACAAGAAGGAACTCATCGATTCCATCGCGGGCTCGACCGGCGAGAACAGGCGCGTCGTCGGAGAGGTTCTCGACGCGACCATCAACACGATCACGACCCAGGTCAAGAAAGGCGAGCGCGTTCAGCTGCCGGGTTTCGGCACCTTCGAGCGCCGCGCACGTTCGGCCCGCACCGCGCGCAACCCGCGTACGGGTGAAGAGATCAAGATCAAGGCGACGAAGGTTCCCGCATTCAAGCCGGGCGCCGGTTTCAAGGATGCGGTCGGCGGAGGCAAGAAGTAAATCCTTCACATACAGCAACACAGGCCCCGGGAGACCGGGGCCTTTTTCTTCGGCCTGGAGCACCGGCAGCCGGCGGTTGACCGTGGGGGCGCTTCGTTCCCGGCGGCCTCGCGGACTGCGGCTGCCGCCCGGGGCACGTATGTTGGATGCGTGAAGAGAGCCGCTCTTGGAGGAGCTCACCGCGGTCCCGTCGCGCCGACGCGGCAACGCCGGACGATCAGGTTCGTCCAAGGGCTTCTGATCGCAGCAGCCATCGCGTTCTTCGTCTTCAGCGGCTACGCATTCGGTCGAGCCGCGGGCTTCGACGAAGGCCGCCGCGCGGGGGGATTCGACGCGCCGCGCGATCCGTCGGTGGTGCAGGCGATCGTCCTGCTGGTGCTGGGCGGTGTCGCGCTAGGGGGGGGATTCCTCCTGAACGGCGGCGGAACGGTGCGCCTACCGACACCCGCTCGGCTTGAGGACCTCGCTGGACGAGCCGAGTCCGTGGCGGTGCAGAGGGCCGAAGAGTCCGCGTCCGGCTCCGCCGGCACGAGCGGCTAGTCCGCCACGCGATACCGCAGCTCTTCGAGCACCTCGGCCGTCCGGCTGGGCGCGTGTTTCGGTTTCGAAAGGAACTCTCTGATGTCTTCGACCGTGTCGATGTCCAGCGCGAGCCGTGGCAGAGAGAGCAGTGCGCAACGCCGCGACTCTCTCTCGGCTTGTTCGAGATGGCGCCTCAAGCTGCCCTCCCCGAAGGTCGGCCGTAGTAGCTCGGGCGGAGTGATGTACATGCCGTTGGTCCCTCCATCCCGCTGCGACGGAACCAACACGATCTCGCTCGTCGCGCCGGTGTCCAGGAGGTCAACCAGATCACCGCGGAACGCCAGCGGAGCGTCCGATGGGATGACGGTGACGCTCTCCGCCCCCGCGGCCGCGACGGCCACGACCGCCGCAGAGACCGCCGCGTTGAGCCCCTCGCCCGGGTCCTCGAACGTCGCGAGACCCCTCCCGTTCGCCTCACTCAAGACGTATGGGTCATCGCTTACCACCCACCACTCGAGGAACTCGACCGTTCCGCACAGCGACAGCGCGTCCTCGAGAAGCGCCTCCGCAACGCGCCTTCGTTCGTCCCCGCTGAGGTGCGTCGAGAGTCTCTGCTTCGCACGGTCCAACCTCTTCACCGGAAGCAATCCTGCGTCCATGCCGCAAGGTTAAGGTCGGCGCCGTGGTCACCTCCGACAGGAAGCACTGGAAGCATCTCTACGAAGAGATAGTGGCGACCGAGATCTGCTGTGGATGCTCCGCGTGCATCGTTGCATGTCCCCACAAGGTCCTCGAGTTCCAGGACTTCGATCCGGTACAAGTCGACGCTCGATCGCCTTTCGACAACTGCATCCACGGCGAAGAGGGATGCTCTCTCTGCGCGATGGCGTGTCTGCGCCTCCACCCTTCGCTCGACGTGATCGAGCAGGTGGTGCACGGCAAGAGACGCGAGCCCGAGCAGCCCGAGGGGACCTACATCTACAAGACCCTTGCTCGCGCCGCCGACCCGAAGATCCTGGAGCGCGGGCAGGACGGAGGGGTGGTGACGGCGCTGTTGGCATGGGGACTCGACCGGGGCGAGCTCGACGGAGCGGTGGTGGCGGCCCCCTCTGAAGGTGTGCCGTGGCTCGACGAACCGAAATTGGTGCAGACCTCCGCAGACCTTCTGGCCACGGCGGGCTCGCGCTACACGTACTGCTCGACGCCGCTCGGCCTGAAGAAGGCGGTCGCCGCCAAGTGCAAGAACGTGGCTCTGGTGGGGGTGTCCTGTGAGTCCACCGCGGTGAGGCAGCTCGCGGCGGAGGGCATCAAGCGCTGGACCCGGCCGGTGAAGCTGGTGATCGGGCTTATGTGCTGCGAGACGTTCGACTACGAGGCCTTCATGGTCGGCAAGGTCGAGCAGGAGAAGCAGATCCCGCTGACCGACATCACGAAGGTCAACGTGAAGGGCAAGGTCATCGTCAGCCTGAAGGACGGGCGGGACGTGGACATCCCCCTGCGCGACGCTCGCCCCTACGCCAACGAGTGGTGCCACCATTGCCCGGACTTCGCGGCCGAGCACGCCGACCTCTCCTGCGGCGGCTTGGGGATGGAGGGATGGACCATGGTCTTGGTGCGCTCGGAGATCGGGCGCGACTATCTAGAGCGGGCGGTCGCCGCCGGAGTGGTCGAGACCCGCGAGGCGTCCGAGGAACCCGGTGCCTTGGAGGTCATGGACCGTTTGGCGCGCAAACAGCGCGCACGTATTGACCCGTTCGATCCTCATGCATCGGCCACGTGGCCGACGGAACAGTTGCTGCAGGCGGCTAGAGCCGAGGCAGCGGATGGCGCCGGCAGCTAAGCCGCGCTCTCCTTGTCCACGCAGTCGGAGCAACGAAAGAGTCGCGAAGGGCCGTTGCCGGGCCGGGTGGACGCGACGAACTCACCCTCGTTGACGGGTGCAACGTCACGACACCAGGCGCAACGAGCCTGCATCCCCTCGGGGAAGTTTCCCTCGATGATGGCGACGCGGCCGCGATGTGCTTGGGGTTCGGTCAGCTTTCTCACCCGGCTATGGTAGCGAACAAACGTTCGCCATGCAAACAGCCAGCTAGACGACGTTATTCGACCGCCTGCAACGCGCGCCGGCATCGGCTTCACGGGGCCTCTACGTATGATGCTCGACCCACAAGAGAGCAGACGTCACTGCTGCGCCCGGAGGGAGATGGACTTCACCTACTGGTTGGCGAAGAGCATCGTCAAGCCGTGGATGAGCTGGTTCCGGTGGAGCATCGAGGGCCTGGAAAGGATCCCGGATCACGGGCCGGCGATCCTCGCCTTCAACCACATAGCTTTCCTGGATCCCTTCGCGGCCGCGTACGCGGTAGACCTAGCGGGCCGGCGGCCGCGGTTCCTGGCGAAGGCCGAGCTGTTCGACGACCCACGCATCAGCTGGATCTTGAAGGGATGTGGCCAGATCCCCGTTCAGCGGGGGACCGCGCAGGCGCCTATGGCGTTGGACACGGCACTTCGCGCTCTTGAGCGGGGCGAGGTGATCGTGATCTTTCCCGAGGGGACGATCACGTCCGATCCCGATCTGAACCCGATGGAGGCGAAGACGGGCATGGCGCGACTCGCGCTCGCGTCCGGTATCGACGTCACCCCTTGCGGGTTGTGGGGGACGGCGAACATCTGGCCGAAGGACTTCGCGACCAGGTGGTGGCCTCCGAAGCAAGACATCATGGTTCGCGTAGGGCAACCTATGAAGATGACGGGGGACCCGAGCTCGACGGATGACTGGCGGCGGTGCGGCGAGATCGTGATGGGGGAGATCGCGCGGCTGGTCGCGAGCCTCCGCCCCGCGGTTCCGGACCGCAGGCGCACGAGGAAGAGGGCTGCATGACCAAGATCGCGTTCATCGGCGCCGGTTCGTGGGGGACCGCGACCGCGTCCCTCGTGGCCGCGAAGAACCAGTACGAAACCGTACTGTGGGCGCGCCGACCCGAGCTGGCGGAGACCATCAACCTCTACCACGAGAACCCCGAGTACCTGCCGAACGTGCGGCTGCCGGAGGCGCTCGTGGCGACTGCCGATCTGGAGAGGGCAGTGGTCGGCGCCGACGTGGTTGTGATGGGAGTTCCCTCTCACGGTTTCCGGAAGGTGCTGAGGGAGGTGGGGACGATCGCCGGAGCGCGTCCGTGCTACACGAGTCTTACGAAGGGTCTAGAGGTGGACACGCGCAAGCGGATGTCTCAGGTGCTGGAGGAGGAGGTAGACGGGATCTCGGAGGCCTGCGTGTCGATGTTGACGGGGCCGAACCTTGCGAAGGAGGTCGTGCAAGGGTTCCCGGCCGCTTCCACCGTTGCGTGCCGCGACGAGACGACGGCGCGCAGATTGCAGGACATCTTCCACGCGCCCACGTTTCGCTGCTACACCAGCACCGACGTCGTCGGCTGCGAGCTGGGCGGCGCGTTCAAGAACGTCATCGCGATCGCAGCGGGTATGGCGGACGGGCTCGGCTTCGGCGATAACACCAAGGCGACGGTCATGACACGAGGGCTCGCGGAGATGGCCCGCTTCAGCGTCAAGTTCGGGGCGCAGCCCCTGACGTTCCTAGGCCTCGCAGGTGTAGGCGACCTCATGGCGACCTGTGCGAGCCCACAGTCCCGCAACCACTCCGTCGGGATCGAGCTGGGCAAGGGACGCAAGATCGACGAGATCATCGGCTCCATGAACATGGTCGCGGAGGGCGTGAAGAGCTGTAAGCCGATCCTGGAGCTGGGGCTCGAGGCAGACGTGTGGATGCCGATAACCGAGAACGTCGTCAAGATCTGTCACGAGGGCCAGAGCCTCAACGATGTCGTCGCCGATCTCCTGTCGCGCGAGATCCGGTCCGAGCTGGCCGGGATAGAGGAGTACCTCGAGACGAAGGTTACCTAGCGGCTTCTTTCCAGGGCCTGCTCGAGGTCGTCCAAGATGTCGTCCACGTCCTCCAGCCCGACCGACAGCCGGCAGAAGCCTTCCGAGATACCGACGGCTTCCAGCTCCTCTTTCGAGAGCTGCGTGTGCGTGACCGTCGCGGCGTGGACGATCAGCGAGTGAGTGCCGCCTAGCGACGCGGCGGGGCGGATCAGGCGGAGCGCGCTCTGGAACCGCGCTGCCCGCTCTCTTCCGCCCGCCACCGAGAACCCCAGTGTCCCGCCCCCCCGGCCCCCCAAGAGCTTGGCCGTTAGCTCGTGAGCGGCGTCGTCCTCTAGAGCGGGGTAGTTCACCGACTCCACGTCGTCGCGGCCAATCAGTGCCTGCCCCACGGCAAGAGCGCTATCGGAGGAGCGCTCGACGCGGAGATGCAACGTCGCCAGCCCGCGCAGCGCGAGCCACGCGGAGAACGGGGCCAGCGTCGGCCCAAGCTCGCGCGCTAGCTCCTTCACCGGTTCGAGTGCCTCGCGCGACGAGCAGAGGACGCCGCCGGTCAGATCGTGGTGGCCGCCGAGGAACTTCGTCGCCGAGTGCACCACCATCGTGGCGCCGTGCTCGATCGGTCTGCAGAGGATCGGGCTCGCGAAGGTGTTGTCGACTACCAGCGGGATCCCGGCGTCTTCGGCTATCGCTGCGAGACGGGGGAGGTCCGCTACTTCAACGACTGGATTGCCGATCGTCTCGCAGTACAGCAGCTTCGCCCCGCGACATGCAGCCGCGAGCGTGTCGAGATCCGACACGTCCGCGAACGTGGTGGTGATCCCGTACCGCGGCAGCGTGTGGGACAGCACGGAGTAGGACCCGCCGTAGAGCTGGCGTGCCGCGACTATGCGGTCACCCGACGAGCACAGCGACAAGAACACGGCCGAGATCGCCGCCATCCCGGACGAGAACGCCTCGGCGTCGGGCGCACCCTCCAAACCGGCGACGGCGGCTTCGAACGCGTCGATCGTCGGGTTCGCCCAGCGGGTGTAGACGTAACCGGAGCCGGTCTTCGCCTCCGTCGCCAGGGCGAACTCGTCTGTGTCCGAGAAAGCGTAGGTGGTCGACGGCTCCAGCACCGGGGCTATCGGTTCGCCGGGCTGGCGTGGTGGTCTCGGGGGATGGACGGAGCGCGTGCCTAAGCCCGCGCCCGCCGGGTCACGCTTGACGTTCAGCCGGTATCAGAGGTGAACGACGGGGCAAGTCAAGGTACGGGTGATCCCCTCGACAGCTTGGATGCGCGCGACGACCAACTTCCCGAGGTCGTCGACGTTGGGCGCGCTCGCGCGCACGATGACGTCGTAGGGACCGGTTACGTCTTCGGCCGCGTCGACACCCTCGATCTCTCGCACCTCTTTCGCGACCTGCGCGGCTTTGCCAACCTCGGTCTGGATCAGGATGTATGCCTGGACGTCAGCCACCTCGTCCTCCTCGAAAAGGTCTTGGAAAAGTGTGCGGAGTGTAGCAAAGGGCCCCTAGGAGGCCGCCGGGTAAGCTCGCATCTTCCTCATATGTCTCACCAGCAAGGAGAGATGATGCGACCGCAGGGAATGGCCGGTATCGCGCGGCCGGGGAACGTCTATCGGAACGTGAGCCCGCCTCAGCTGATCGAGATGAGCGTTGCCCGCGGCGAGGGCGTGCTTGCCCGGTCGGGTGCCCTGGTGACGAACACGACGCCACGAACCGGCCGCTCGCCTCGGGATCGATTCTTCGTCGCTCACGGCGACTCGAAGAGCAAGATCGATTGGGGCCAGACGAATCAGCCGGTTGAGCCAGAGGTTTTCGACGCTCTGTTCGATCGGGTCCGCCACCACCTCGAGGGTCGCGACCTGTTCGTCGTAGACGGCATCGTCGGCGCGGATCCGGATAACCAGATCCACCTGAGGGTGATCAGCGAGCTCGCGTGGCACGCGTTGTTCGCCCTGCAATTGTTCCGCAGGCCCAGTCGTGAAGAGCTCGCCTCCTTCGAGCCCGACTTCACGCTTGTCGGCGCGCCGAGCTTCCAAGCTGTGCCGGAACGCGACGGCACCAACTCAGAGACCTTCATCGGCATCGACATCGAGCGGAAGCAGATCCTGATCTGCGGAACCCGCTACGCGGGTGAGATGAAGAAATCCCTCTTCACCTCTGCGAACTATCTGTTCCCACAGCAGGGCGTGCTTCCGATGCATTGCTCCTCGAACGTCGGAGAGGCCGGCGACGTCGCGCTGTTCTTCGGGCTGTCCGGCACCGGCAAGACCACGCTCTCGGCCGACCCGCGCCGCCGCCTGATCGGGGACGACGAGCACGGCTGGTCGGACAACGGGATCTTCAACTTCGAGGGCGGCTGTTACGCGAAGTGCATCAACCTCTCGCAGAGGAACGAACCCCAGATCTGGAACGCGATCCGCTTCGGATCGGTCGTCGAGAACGTGGTCGTCGATCCAGACAGCCGGCAGGTGGACTACACCGACTCGTCGATCACCGAGAACACCCGGGTCGCCTACCCGCTCGAGTTCATCGATGGCTTCATCCCCGAGGGGCGCGCGGGGCACGCGCAAACGATCGTGTTCCTGACCGCAGACGCCTTCGGCGTGCTGCCACCCGTATCTCGTCTCGATCACAACGCCGCGATGTATCACTTCCTCTCCGGCTTCACCGCGAAGCTCGCGGGCACCGAGGCTGGTCTCGGAGCCGAACCCGAGGCGACGTTCTCCACTGGATTCGGCGCACCGTTCCTGCCCCTGCGGCCCGGGGTCTACGCGCAGATGCTCGGCGAGCGCGTGGCGAGGCATGGCGCGAGCGTGTACCTCGTGAACACGGGTTGGACCGGTGGCCCGTTCGGCGTCGGCAAGCGGATGGATCTGCCCGCGACGCGAGCCATGGTCGAGGCCGCGACCGGCGGTGCGCTGGTGCAGGTGCAGACGAGGCGGCACCCGATCTTCAACCTCGACGTGCCCGTCTCGTGTCCGGGGGTGCCGGATGAGGTCCTGGATCCGCAAGGGACGTGGGACGACCCGGCTGCCTACGACGAGCAGGCGAGGGAGTTAGCGCGGATGTTCGTCAAGAACTTCGAACGCTTCGCGGACTCCGTTCCGGCCGAGGTGACGCAGGCGGGTCCCGTCCAGGAATAGGGCTCGGCTCTCAGCAAGCGATGGTTTCCTCCGACGCTCCGGTCTCGGACCTTGGCGAGAACGCGCTCGTGGCGCTTCTGAAGGAGCGGTTCCCTGCGGCCCCCGGCGAGCTCGGGATCGGTGATGACGCTGCCGTCTTCGCGCCGCGCGGCCCCCGCATCGTCTTCACCACCGACTCGATGGTGGAAGGGGTCGACTTCGAGCTGAGTTACTTCTCCGGGTCCGATGTGGGCTGGAAGGTGATCGCGATCAACGCTTCCGACATCGCCGCCATGGGTGGCGACCCGTGGAAGGCCCTGATCACCCTGTGCATGCCGCGCTCGACGCGCACCGGCTTCGTACAAGACTTGATCGACGGAGTGGTGGCGGCCGCCGAAGCTATGGACGTCGAGATCGTGGGCGGTGATCTCAGCGAGGCCGACCGGATCGTGGTCGGGGCCGCGGCATTGGGAACCACCGACCAGGCCATCCCACGTTCAGGCGCACGTATGGGTGATGCGATCTGCGTTACCGGTTGCTTCGGAGGCTCCAGTGGCGGGCTCGCCCTTCTCCAACAAGATCCCACAGCAGAGGGTCCCCTGGTGACGAGACACAAGCGTCCGCGCCCGCGCCTGGCGGAGGCTCGGGTTCTGAGAGAGCTGCGCCCGTCGGCGATGATGGATGTGTCGGATGGCCTGGTCGTCGATCTCGATCGGCTGCTCGTGTCCAGTGGTAAGGGCTGTGAGGTCGACCCGACGCGGATCCCGGTCGATCCTGCGCTCAGCGTGGGGGATGATCGGACCGCAGCTTTGTTCGGGGGCGAGGACTTCGAGCTTCTGCTCACGCTGCGTCGAGAAGATGTGACGGCGGCCGCGTCCGCACTGGAGTCGTTGGGTACGCGGTTCTCTGAGATCGGTGTCATCACAGAGGACGAGGCCCTTATCGGAGGCCGCCCTCTGAGTCGTTTGAAGGAGCAAGGATGGGATCACCTGCAGAGTCCGTGACCGGCTTGCCGCGTGCGCTCACGATCGCGGGATCGGACTCGGGCGGAGGCGCTGGGATCCAGGCCGATCTCAAGGTCTTCTTCGCGCTCGGGTGTCACGGGACCAGCGCCGTCACGGCCTTGACCGCGCAGAACACCGTCGGTGTCACCGGGGTCCACGACGTCCCGGCGGATTTCGTCACCGAGCAGATCGAGGCGGTCGCCTCAGACATCGGCATCGACGCGGCGAAGACCGGCATGCTCTCGTCGGCCGAGATCGTGACCGCGGTCGCCAAGGCGGTTCGCGCTCACGAGATAAAGAAACTGGTGGTCGACCCGGTCTTCGTGTCGAAGCACGGGAGTCGTCTGCTTGCGGAAGATGCAGTGGAGGCCTTGCGGAGCGAGTTGTTCCCGGTTGCCGCACTCATCACGCCGAATACTTTTGAGGCGGGTGCTCTGCTGGGAACCGAGGTCCGGACGCTAGAGGACGTGAGGGAGGCCGCGCGGGAACTGCGCCGGTTCGGCTCGCGAGCCGTGTTGGTCAAAGGCGGGCATCTCGGCGAGGAGGACGCCATCGACGTCTTCTACGACGGCACTGCGATCAGCGAGATCGCGGCGCCGCGCTACGACACCGAAGACACGCACGGCACGGGGTGTGCCCTCTCCGCCGCGATCTGCGCCTATCTCGCGACCGGCGACGCGCTCCCGAAAGCCGTGGAACGCGGCAAGACGTTCGTTTCGGGAGCTATCCGGCGGTCGTTGCGGTTGGGCTCCGGCTTCGGCCCGGTCAACCCGGGATGGGAGCTCCATCGGTAGGAACCGCGTGCGTATCGCGGAGGTGCAGGTAGAGCGTCACCTGCATGACTCCGGCGAAGGTAGCGAACAGGCCGACCAGCGCGCCGCGGCCCAGGGTTACGGCGCCGACCGTCGGGAGGTCGCCTCTGTCCGCAGCAAGGCTGAAGAGCGCGCCCACCGGAACCAGCGCCAGGATCCCCGAGGCGACGGCGACGCCGAATAGGTAGACGATCGTGTGCCAGTTGCCGCGCAGCCGTTCGCGCGCGGCGCTGACCGCCTCGCCCGGCGGCCGTTTCTCGGCGATCAGGATCTGCATGGCGACAGGGGGGCCATAGAAGAAAGGCAGAAGCACGACGCCGTACCCGCCGAGGAAGATCACCGCGACCAGCGCCACTCCCGAAGCGACCGAGGCCATGACGAGGACGGCCCCGTTCGTCACACGGGCCGGAGGGTCTTCGCCCAGAGATCGCGCTCGGCTCGCGAGGAGGAACTTCGTGAGCAGCGCGACACAGATGCTCCCCGCGAACGTGGGGACGATCACGCCCGACACAAGCCGGCTGGCGAACACCGCGGCTGGAGCGGGCGATCTCAGCGCGAGCAGGATCAAGAACGAGACGGCCGCCGCAGCGAGATGTACACCGCAGAAGATCGTGAAGGACCAGCGGGCGTTCGCCCGCAGGAGGGCCCACGACTCGCCGAGCAGTTGGCCGAAGCCGTACCTCGCCGGCCCCTCTGCGAGACCTGAGTCGTTCTTCTCGGTGTCTACGCCGGCACTTCCTAGCCGACGCGGCGCTTGGCGATGTAACCGACGAGGAGGAGTCCCAGCAGCGCGGCGCCGGCGATCGTCAACTTCTTCCCTACTTCGCCGGCTTCGACCTTCGCCCGGTCGACGAGCTCGTCTACCTTGCGCGCAAGCTCCTCGCGCGTCTGCTCGATCTCGTCTACCGTTTGCCGAGGGTCTTGGCCCATTCCACGTCCTCCTTGATCGTCTGCTTCGTGAGGTCCGTCTTCAGAGGAGCCGTCAGCTTCTTCTTTGCCATCAGAGCGCCCGCTGCTCCGGCCCCGATGAGGATCACGGCTGTGATCAGGTCCGCAAGCCAGGTGCCCATCGCGTTGTCCAGGCCGTCGCGGATGGCCAGCAACAGGAAGATCAGCGCGAAGAACCCGAGAACCGCGGCGATCCCGATGATCGCGACTCCCTTCAGCTTCGCACTCACCGACGCCCCGACCTCGAGCTTCGCGAGCTCGATCTCTTTGCGGATCAGCGTCGACAGGTCTTCCGTCACCTCTTTCATCAGTTGCCCGGCGGACTTGCCCGAACCTCCGTCTGAGCTCGCGCCGCCGCCCGGGCGAGAACCGATAGAGGACGGACCCCGTGCCGACTCACTCGTTGGTGATTGACCCATCGTCTCCTCCTCGATCCACGTCGTCCGTCGTTCCTGCTCCGCTTCTGTCCGCCAGCACGAGGTTGACCTCTGCCGCCAGCAGCGTGATCTGAGAGATCAAGTAAGAAGCCACCAGCAGCGTAGCCGCAGCGGCGAACGTGCCGAAGGTGTCGTTCCTGGCGGTCTCACCTCGTGCCAGGTAAGCCGTTCCCCCGATGTTGAGCCCCTGAAACAACACCGCCGCGACCACGGCGCCCGGCAGCACCTGTCTCCACGAGTGCCGGACGGCAGGAAGGAACCTGTAGGCCGTAGCGAACACCAGCGTGTTCACGGCCACAGCCAGACCTACCGCGACGACCGTAACGAGGACGGTCACCAGCGGTCCTCGCCCCAGCACCTCCTCCGCGAACCCCGCGACGGAGCCTGCGCCGAGGGCAGCGACCGAGAGGACGCCGAGGATCGCGAGCCACTTCAGCGAGCGCAACCTCTTGCTCATGAAGCCCGGCTCCTGCTCGACCTTGTGAAGCTTGTTCAGCGCGTGCTCCAAGGCAACGACCGCACCGGATCCGGAATAGAGGGCAAGGACGAGCCCGGACAGCGCGAGGTTGCGCCGGTTCTCGATGATCGCGTCGATGCCGTCAGGCTTGAAGGCATCGCGCAGTATGGGAACCGTGTTCACCCCTTTGCGGATCAGTTCCCTGCGGAGCTCCGGGTCGTCGGCGGTCAGGTAACCCAGGAGGGACCCCGCCAGCAACAACAACGGGAAGATCGAAAAGAAGGTGTAGTAGGTGAGCCCGGCCGCGTAGGAGCCGGCGTCGTCGGCCGAGAAACGCTCGAACGTCCCGGCGACGATGTCGATGAAGGCGTAACGCCGGCGCGCTCGCGCCAGGAGGGTCTTGGCGCGACCGGTTAGTTGCTGGAGGCTCGGCACCTGCCGACGTTACCCAGCAGACCGAGCTAGTTGACGACGGCGGCTATCCGGCGCGGCTGACCTTGTTCGCTTTGAGGCACTTCGTGCACACCGCGACGCGCTTCGGCGCGCCGTTCACGACGACGCGCATCTTCTGGATGTTCGGGTTGAAGCGCCGGCGGGACCGCCTGTGGGAGTGCGAGATGTTGTTCCCGAACCCAGGGGTCTTGCCGCAGACGTCGCATACGGATGCCATAAGGCGGACAAGGCTACCAAATGCGTGCCCCGGTTCGGGGCCGCCACTAGGGTTGACTGTGTGCAAGAGACCGTTGCTGCACCCCCCAAAGGACTCGAGTTATTCGCCGCGCCCGGGCGCCGGACGCCGCTTCGGATACAGGGCAAACGTGCCGAAGCGCTGCGCAAGATCGGTGTCTTCTCCGTGCAGGACCTCCTCCAGCACTACCCCCGGCGCCACGTAGATCGAACCCAACTCCGGACCGTCGCGGAGTTGAAGCGCGACGCCGCGTCGGGCGAGCTGGGAGAGATCCAGGTGCACGCGCGGGTGCTGGAGATGAAGCCCCCGTTCCAGATCCCCAGCAAGAATCCGAAGGCGAAGAAGCGAACGATGATCAAGGGCACGATCGGTGACGAGACCGGCCGCATCGGCGTCACCTGGTTCAACCAGGAATGGGTGGGGAAGGCGCTTCGGAAGGGGACGGAAGCGTTCTTCTACGGTCGCCTCAGCCAGTTCAGGGGCAAGCTCGAGATGACGGCGCCTCGCTTCGAGCGGATCCGCGATGGGAGCGAGCCGTTCAACGTGGGACGCATCATCCCGATCTATCCGGCAACGGCGGAGATGAGCAGCGACCAGCTGCGTGGGGTGATGTGGGAGACGCTGCAGGCGGTCGATCGCATCATGGACCCGCTGCCCCCGTCGCTCAGGGCGCGTCTTCGGATGATGACGAGGGACGAAGCTGTGCGGATCATCCACTTCCCGGACGCCAAGGAAGACGTGCTGGCCGCCCGCCGCCGGTTGGTGTTCGACGAGCTCTTCACGCTGCAGCTCGGCCTCGTCTATCGCAAGAGGAAGCTCGAGCGCACGGTGCAGGGCATCCCGCACCCACTGCCTGTCCCCGACTCGGTCGCCGAGGTCTTCGTCTCGCAGCTGCCGTTCGAGTTGACGGGCGATCAGCGGCGTGCATGCGACGACGTTGCGCACGACATGAACATGGGATACCCGATGCATCGTCTCGTCGAAGGCGAGGTTGGCTCGGGGAAGACGGTGGTCGCGCTGTACGCGTGTCTGATCGCGATCGGCGGTGGACATCAAGCGGCTTTCATGGCCCCAACCGAGGTGTTGGCGGAACAACACCACCTGACGGTGACGGAGCTTCTCGACCGCGCCTTCGGCGCCGATGAGGCCCGGAACCTGTTCGCGTCCATCTCGCGTCGGCCGGTCGTCCGGCTGTTGACGGGATCTACGCCTGCCGCCGAGAGGGAGAAGATCCTGGCGGAGGTCGCCCGTGGCGACGTCGACCTGCTGCTGGGGACGCACGCGCTGATCCAGGACGCGGTCGAGTTCAAGCACCTCGGGGTGGCGATCGTGGACGAGCAGCACCGCTTCGGTGTGCATCAACGCAAGCGCCTGCGGGAGAAGGGCGTGGCGGGGGAGCCCGACATCCTCGTGATGACGGCTACGGCCATCCCCCGGACGCTTGCCGTGACCGTGTACGGCGACCTCGATCTATCGATCTTGCGCGAGCTTCCGAAGGGACGGCAACCGATCACGACCTCCATCGTCTGTGGCGACAAAGAGCGCGCACGGGCGTACGACCTGATCCGTAACGAGGTGAGCAAAGGCCGCCAGGCCTTCATCGTGTACGCGCTGCGAGACGAGTCAGACAAGGTCGAGCTCCGCAGCGCCAAGGGAGAAGCGACGCCACTGGCAACGGACGTGTTCCCGGACCTGCGCGTCGGTCTGGTGCACGGCGACATGAAGAGCGCCGACAAGGAAGAGGAGATGGCCGCGTTCAGGAGCGGCAAGACCGACGTGCTCGTCGCTACGACGGTGATCGAGGTGGGGGTCGACATCCCGAACGCGACGGTCATGTTGATCGAGGACGCGGAGCGGTTCGGGCTGGCGCAGCTTCACCAGCTGCGCGGGCGCGTCGGGCGCGGGGGACACCCGTCCTATTGCGTTCTCGCGACCGATCTCGACCTCTCGCTGGCGGATCAACAGGAGAACGTGGCGGTCGCGTCGCGTCGACTCGCCACCGTCGCCGCAAGCGCGGACGGATTCGAGCTCGCGGAGGCGGATCTGGAGTTGCGCGGGGAGGGCCAGCTGTTCGGTGCGCGACAGTCCGGGATGCCCGAGCTGAAGCTCGCACGGGTGCTGCAGCATCGAGACGAGATCGCCACAGCCCGCGCGCTGGCGGAGGAGCTGCTCGATTACGACCCCGAGCTGCGGGCGTACGAGCACATCGCTCTGGCCCGGGAGATGCGGGACCGTTTCCCGGAGGAGTCGTTGGACGTCGTCCAAAGCGGCTGACGCGCACACCCTCGACCGAGCGCGTGGCTCCTTACAAGCGTCACTCGGCAGCTCACGTCGGGATCCGTGCGTCGCCGTGAAAGCCTCAGCGGCGCTGAACGCTGGATTCAGGCTCGGTGTTGTACGTGAAGATCCACCCGAGCTCTTCCTCATGCGGATTCAGTTTTCTGTAGAGCGCTTTAGCCGGCTCGTTGTCATCCTCGGTTCCGAGCCAAGCCTCTTTAGCTCCGCGTTTGCGGCTCCAAAGCAGGAGCTCGTTCATGAGAGCGGTAGCCACTCCTTGTCGGCGATGCGGCTTAGCCGTGTCGACTTCGTCGATGTACACAACCAGGTGGCCGGCGGGGTGTTGCAGCAGATAGGCGTGAGCGGCGCCTGCCAGATCAGAACCTACGTACGCCAGCAGGTATATGTGATCTTCGTCTTGCAGGAACTCACTCAGCGAGTGAGCGGAGAATCGATTGTCGAAGTCCTCCCATTCCTCTGTGCGGTTCAACTGACCGGCTACCTCAGCCAAGTCAGAGTCGTCGCGTCTGAGCCGCCGCAGCTTGATCTTCGCTGGTTCGGAACTGTCTGCAGTCATTCCGGTTGAGTATCTAACTCTCCGATCGTTGGACCGAGGACACCTACGTCAGGCGTCGAGGGGCGGCGCTGCTGCGGACCTAGCCACTCCGCCCGACCGAGGCTGTCGCCTAGGACTCTGTCGACGCGGCCTCATGAGCGACCTCGGGCGTCCGACCTCCCCACGGCGGGCGTTTAGGCGCTTAGGTAGCGGCGGCCGAGCGGGGCGCGTGAGCGTCCGGTAAATTTGAGGGATGCGGGTTATCGCGGGGACGGCCAAGGGTCGCCGGTTGAAGGCGCCGACGATGGGCACACGACCCATGACCGACATGATGAAGGAGTCGGTCTTCTCCGCCCTCGGAGACCTCGGCGGTGTAAAGGTGCTGGACCTTTACGCGGGCTCGGGCGCCCTCGGGCTCGAATCCCTCTCGCGGGGCGCCAAGCAAGCGATCTTCGTGGAGACGGCTCGTGAGGCGATCGTGAAGCTCGAGGCGAACATAGAAGCGACGGGTTTCGAAGCCGCGTCCGAGGTGATGTGGGCGGACGTCAAGACGACGCTCCGACTGCCGGCGGACGACCGGATGGACCTCGTGTTCCTGGACCCGCCCTACAACATGCCCCTGGCCCAGGTGCGCTCGGACCTGGAGGCGCTGGTCACGGGCGGATGGCTGGCCGACGAGGGCAGGATCGTGGTACATCGGACGGTGAAGGAGGCACAGCTGAAGCCGTTCGGCCTCGAACTCCTGTGGGAGCGCGAGTACGGGCAGTCGCGCATCCTCGTGTTCTGCCACGAAGAGGAAGAGGAGTGACGGCGGCTCTCTGCCCCGGATCGTTCGACCCTCCCACCAACGGCCACATCGACGTCATCGAGAGAACCTCCCGACACTTCGAGCGCGTCGTCGTGGCCGTGATCGCCAACCCGTCGAAGAAGCCGCTGTTCTCTCTGGCCGAACGCCAGGAGATGCTGGCGGATGGGCTCTCGCATCTCGCGAACGTCGAGATCGATTCGTTCGACGGGCTGCTGGTCGACTTCGCGCGGCGCGAGGACGTCACCGTCGTGGTCAAGGGATTGAGGGCGGTGTCGGACTTCGAGTACGAGCTCCAGATGGCCGAGATGAACGCCGCTCTCGCGCCCGGTCTCGACACGATGTTCGTCACTGCGAAACCTGCCTGGGCGTTCCTGTCCTCCAGCTTGGTCAAGGAGGTTGCGCGGTTCGGCGGGGCTGTGGAGGGACTGGTTCCCGAGAGGGTCGCGGCCGCGCTGAAGGAACGTTTCGCGGCCGGATAGCAAAGACACGCGGCGGCTGCGGCGCGACACTGATGCTGTGCTGAGTAGCGGGATTAGGAAAGGTGACACCCTGATGGACCTGATCGAACGTCTCGACGAGCTCCAGGCGCTCGTCGAGGAGGCGAAAGCGGTTCCTCTCTCATCCAGCGCGGTGATCAACCGCACGGAGTTCCTGGAGCTCTTGGCTCAATTGAAGGAAACGGTTCCCGAGGAGGTCCGCGAGGCCCGCTGGATGTCGCGCGATCGGGACGAGCTCATGGCTCGAGCCCGCAAGGAAGCCGAGCGGATCGTCACCGAGGCCGCCGAGCAGAGAGACCGCCTGCTATCCCGGACGCAGATCGTCCACGCGGCGCAGCGAGAGTCGGAGCGACTGCTGGACGAGGCCAAGGAGAGGTGCGCGCGGATGCGGCTGGAGGCGGAGGACTACATCGACCAGAAGCTGGCGGCCTTCGAGATCCTCCTGAACAAGACGCTCACCGTCGTCGCCAGAGGCCGCGAGCAGCTGCAGGGCGAGGCTCAGGTCGTGGCGGTTCCCCAGGAGGAGCCGGTGAACGAGCCGGGACCGTACGATGGCGCGGAGCTGACGGGCCAAGCGCTGTAGGCTCTTCCTGTCGGAAAACCCCCTGTGACCTGGGAAAACGTGCAGGTCTGCTAATATCAATCGCCCCTCGCGCCCGGCGTGACGGGTCCACTTGGTCGATCGGATGGGGACGCGCGCGTGCATGAACTATCGGTCTCGGTAGCCGAGATCCTGGGGCGCCCCGGGGCATACCGGGACATCCACATCTCAAAGCCCCTGCCGGGGGTACGAACCGCGCTCGCTCGCCTGCAGAAGGACCTGGATGCGGAGCTGAGGCTCGAGAGCGTGGTGGAGGGCGTCTTGGTGACGGGTCGGGCCACCGGACCCGCCGTCCTGCAGTGTGCCCGCTGCTTGAAGCAGCTGCCGACGCGGGTGTCGGCCGATGTGTGCGAGCTCTTCTACGCCCCCGGCCACGAGCCACCCCCGGACGAGGATGCCTACGTCGTGGGGGGGCTGGAGATGGACCTCGAGCCGATGCTGCGCGACGCGCTGACGCTGGCGCTCCCTTTGAATCCGTTGTGCGACGAGGACTGCAAGGGACTCTGCGCACGTTGCGGAAAGGACCTGAACCTGAATGACTGCACCTGCACCGAACCAGAGTCCGATCCGCGCTGGGCTGCGCTGGACGCGTTGCGCGACAAGCTCGCCCAGTAGGCGGCGGACTAGATCAGAAAGCGGAGGAGATCATGGCGGTACCGAAGCGGCGGAAGACGAGATCAAAGATGCGGATGAGGCGCGCCCACTGGAAGACGGAGGCGCCGACCTATTCCGCCTGTCCCCAGTGCCGTCAGCCGAAGATGCCTCACCGCGTCTGCGGCAACTGCGGGTACTACGCGGGGCGTCAGGCTGTCGAGACAGAGTAAGCCTCGAGCGGGACTCGAAGCCCTTGGGGTTCCCGCCGAGCTGGGTGACACGTTCGAGCTGGCGCTCACCCATCGATCGTTTGCCTTCGAGCAACCTGAGATGGTTGCGCACAACGAGCGGCTCGAGTTCCTGGGAGACGCGATCTTGGGCGCGGTCGTGACGGATCTGATCTACCGCAATCACCCCGACCTCTCTGAAGGAGAGATGGCGCGCCTCCGGGCGTCGGTGGTGAATACGGCCGCTCTGGCCGAGCTCGCCCGCGCTCACGGCGTCGGAGAGCACATCCGCCTCGGGAAGGGTGAGGATGTCTCGGGCGGCAGCGATAAACCGTCGCTCCTCGCGAACACGTTCGAGGCCATCGTCGGCGCGGTATACCTCGAGCGCGGGATCGACGAGTTGCGGCGATGCCTCGTCCCGATCTTCGAGGAGAGGATCGAGGTGGCTCTCGGGGCGGAGTTCCGCTATGACTCCAAGACCGCTCTGCAGGAAGTGGTGGTCCGGGCGACCTCGGAGCTCCCGACCTACCGCGTCGCGGCGAGCGGCCCAGATCACGATCGCCGTTATACGGCCCACGTCTACGTAGGGCCCGAGCTCTACGGCACGGGCGCGGGGCGCAGCAAGAAGGAAGCGGAGCAGGCCGCAGCGCGCGAGGCCTTGGAACGTTTCGCGGCCGCCGAGAAGGAGCAGGGCGATGCTCGAGCTTCCTGAGATCGAGGTGCTCAAGCGAGACCTCGAGAAGGAAGTCGTGGGGCGGCGCTTCAAGTCGGTCGAGGTGCGCGCCAACCGCAACGCGATGAAGATCGTGAAGGGACACGGCCGCCGCAAGGAGTTTCAGGATCTGCTCGAGGGGGCGAAGGTCGAGAAGGTGGACCGCGTCGGCAGGGTGTTGCTGATGGAGCTAGATACGGGGAACACTTTCGCCGTCAACCTCGGAGGTTCCGCGTTGTTGTTGAAGACGAGCGGGTCCGCCGAGATGGAGACGCACACGCACGTGGTTCTCTCGTTCACGATCGGCGGCGAGCTCCGCATCATCGACCCGAAGCTGTCCAGCGAGGTCCAGGTGGTCGACGGTGAGGCTGTGGCAGCGCTGCGCGAGAACCCGCCCTTCGCGATCGACCCGTTGACCAACCAGTTCACGTGGAACCACTTCTCGGGTGTTCTGCAGGACAAGGAGACGCCGATGAGGGCGCTGATGATCGACGGCTCCTTCATCTGTGGGCTCGGCCCCCTCTACGCGGACGAGATCTTGTTCACCGCCGGGATCCGGCCGGACCGCCCCTCGAACAAGCTGTCTTCGCAGGACGTCCGCCGCCTCTACCGAGCTTTGATGGAGACCTTTCAGGATTCGATCAAAGCGCGCGGGACCAGCGTCGGAGAGCTGCCGTTCCGTGACCTCCAGGGCGAGAGCGGGACGTACCAGCTGGAACTCAAGGTCTACGAGCGTGACGGCGAGCTCTGCCCGCGCTGCCGCCACCACATAGAGAAGGTCTCGATGGACGGTACCGACGCCTACTTCTGTCCGCAGTGTCAATCGTGATGGATCCCGCCCTTAACCCCATGAGCAGGAGGAGCCGAATTGGAAGATAGGACGCGAGTGCATGTGTTCGTGTCCGGGGAGGTCCAGGGTCTGGGCTTCCGCCAGGCCATCGCCGACAAGGCCAACGAGCAAGGAGTCACCGGCTGGGTCCGCAACCTCCGGGACGGCCGCGTCGAGGCGGTGCTCGAGGGCCCGCGCGACGAGGTCTACCGCGTGGTGGGTCTCTGCCGCGCCGGCCCGAAGGGCGCCAAGGTCCAAGGCGTCCAGGTCGATCGCGAGCCCCCCAAGAACGAGAAGTCCTTCAAGATCAAGTAGGGCGGCGGCCGATATCCGCAGCCGGATTTCCGGGGTCGGCACCGAGGCCGCGCATAGGTTGAGCCGATGTACGTAAAGGCTTTGAGGCTGTCGGGCTTCAAGTCGTTCGCCAACCCGACCATGCTCGAGTTCGAGCCGGGCGTGAACGTCATCGTGGGCCCGAACGGCTCTGGCAAATCCAACATCGCCGACGCGCTCTCGTGGGTGCTGGGGTCGCAGGCTCCGTCGACACTCCGCGGCGGGTCGATGGAAGACGTCATCTTCGCCGGGTCGGCGAGCAAGCCGAAGCTCGGTATCGCGGAGGTCTCTCTCACGCTGGATAACTCATCGGGGATCCTGCCGCTGGATCTCTCGGAGGTGACGATCTCGCGGTCTACCGACCGCACCGGCGCGACCGAGTACCGGATCAACGGGGCGGCTTGTCGATTGTTGGATATCGCCGAGCTGTTGTCCGACACCGGCATCGGCAAGAGCATCCACACCGTCGTGGGACAAGGGCAGCTCGACGCCGTTCTTCAAGCAAGGCCGGAGGACCGTCGCCACTTCATCGAAGAGGCGGCGCAGATCGGTAAGTTCCGCCGGCGCAAGGATCGGGCCGTTCGCAAGATCGAGCGCGTCGACGACAACTTGTTGCGACTGAACGACGTCCTGGTCGAGTTACGCCGCGCGATCAAGCCGCTCAAACGTCAGGCAACCGCGGCGGCGCAGTACTCCGAGCTGGTCGGGCGTCACCGCGAGCTCCGACAGCGGTTGACGGCAACGGAGCTGCAGCGGCTTCAAAGCGAGGACGCGACCCTGGATCTCGAGTCCGACGCACACCGCGGGGCGCTGCTGGCAGAGGAGCTCGCCACCCTCCGCGCTCAGCTCGTGCCCGCGGCCGAAGAGCGAGAGGTGTTCACCACGACCGCCGAACGGACGCAACAGGTCGCGAACCGCATCGGACGGAGCGACGACCGGTTCGCGTCACTGGCGAGGCTGGCGGACGAACGAGCGGCCCGGATAGCGGGACGACTCGCGGCCGAGACAGAGGAGGGCTACCGGGAGCGGATCCGGTTGCTGGAGGCCGAGCAACAACGCTGGTCGGGCGAGGCCGGACAGCTCCAGGAGGCAGCGCGGAGGGCGAGCGCGCGGGTCCAGGCCGCGCGGGAGAGGGCGGCGTCGGCGAGAACAGCGCTCGACGAAGCCGAACACGGGCTGGGTTCCGCTCGCTCCGACGAGACGGTCGCGGCCCAGGCGTTGGTGCGGGCGGAGGGGAGCGAGGCGGCGGGACGCGCAACCGTGGGTGCGATCGAGGCCAGGGTCAGCTCCGCTCTGGAGCGGCGAGAGGCAGCGGCGAGCTCGCTCACGGCAGACGCGAGTGCGGTGGTTGCGTCCGAGCAGGACGTGAGGACGCTGGAGGCGGAGCTGGATGCGGTCGCGGAAGCCGCGGCCGCGGCCGAGACCCGGGTCGAACAGGCGCGGGAGCTCGCCGACGGGCTCCGAGCTTCTCTGGGCGCATCTCATGCCGACCTCGCGGCTGCGCTGGCTCGCGTCCAGGCACTCGAAGAGGTGCAGGACCTGTTCGCGCATCGGCCGGAGGTGGTGGACCGCCTCCGCCCCCTGCTCGAGTCATCCCGGGACCGCGCTCGTGTCGCGGGAGCGGCCGAAGAGGATGCCGCGCGGATCGTCGCGCGCGCCGACTCCGAGGTGGAGAGGTTGTGGCAGGACGTAGCGCGGCTCGACGACGAGCTCCGCCGCCTGGACGCTCTGATGTCGGGAGCGGCCGAGCGTCTCGCCGGTGCACGACGGCGCCGGGAATCCCGCGAGATCGAGCTGGCGGCGCTGGACGAGGAGCTCGCGCGGTCACGCGAAGCGCTGGCGGAGGCCGAACGGGGAGCGATCGAGGAACGGGCCGCTCTCCCGGAGCGTCGCGCTCAGCTCGAGGAGATGACGCGTCTGCGGGAGGAGGCCGAGCGGCTGGTCGTTCAGAACCGGGACGCGACGCAGGTTGCCGCGGCGGCTCTCTCGGAGATGGAGCTGGAGGAGCGGGCGGCGACCGAACGGTCGCTTGCCGCGCAGCTGCGACTGGAGGAAGCGGAGGCCGGCATCGCGGACGCCCAGAACGCGCTCGAAGGACTCGAGGATTTGCGGTCGCGCCTGCGGTCGGCTCGCCAGAGGACGGAGCAGGTCCGGGAGGCGGCGCTGCTCGCAGCCGAACGCGCGTCGGCGTGGGCGCGGGACGCCGAGCACCGCGCAGGGGAAGCCCGAGCGCAAGCGCATGGGGCGGAGCGGAAGCTGGCGGCGATGCGCGCCCGCGAGCGAGAGCTCACGGAGAAGCTCGACGAGGTGGGACGGCGCAGGAACGAGGCGGAGGTACGGCGCGCCGAGACGAGGGCCCGCACGATTGCGCTTGGGGAGCGGGCCATGGAGGAGTGGGGGCTCTCGGTCGACGAGGTCATCGTGCTGGAGGGGTTGAACCCGGTCGGCGAGCAGGAGGCGCGCGAAGAGGTCGAGAGACTGGACCGGATGATGCGCCGCCTCGGCGCCGTCAATCCGAACGCGTCGGATGAGTATGCAGAGCTCGCAGAGCGCGAGACGTTCCTGGAGAACCAGATCGAAGACCTCCGCGCTTCGAAACGAGATCTGATGAAGGTCGTGCGGGAGGTGGACGAGACGATCGTCCAGGTCTTCGGTGAGGCGTTCGAAGACGTGGCGCGCGAGTTCGAGTCCGTCTTCCAGCGGCTATTCCCCGGTGGGACGGGGCGTCTGAAGCTGATCGACCCGGACGATGTTCTGACCTCGGGTATCGACATCGAGGCACGGCCCCCGGGCAAGAACGTCCGCAAGCTCTCTCTGCTGTCCGGTGGCGAGAGGTCTCTGGTCGCGCTGGCGTTCCTGTTCGCGATCTTCCGCTCGCGGCCGTCGCCGTTCTACCTACTGGACGAGGTCGAAGCGGCGCTGGACGACATCAACCTGTTGCGCTTCCTGGGCCTCATCGACGAGCTCGAGGAACGGGCGCAGGTCCTGATCGTCACGCACCAGAAACGCACGATGGAGGCGGCAGACGTTCTCTACGGCGTCTCGATGGCGAAGGACGGGGTCTCCCACGTGATCGCGAAGCGCATGGAAGAAGTGACCGTCTTGGGACCGACTAGGGCGTAGGCGTCACATCAGCGTCGAGGACATCCAAGGCGAAGATCTCGGGGCTGATGAAGCTGCGCAGCAACTCCGCCGGTCCGTCGGGGAGCCTCACCCGGTAGACGTCGCCCCAACCCGCGCCGTAGGCCGTATCTCCCACGAGGACGTTGTTAAGCGTGTACCAGTGGCCCGGGACCGTCTTCGTAGGGCGAAGCGCGAGATCGAACAGCAGGACCTTGCTGTTGTCGTAGGTGCCCGGCAGCAACACCATCGTGTTGTCGTCCAGCCACACGATCGAGCCCGCGACCCCGGGCCCTAGTCGCTTCTCCTTCACGGTCGGCGGGTCGACAGATAGGTCGATCAGTTTCAACTTCCCGACATCGCCGCCGGTCACGTCTGCGAGCTTCGTCCCGTCTGGGCTCAGGGAAAGTCCGGTTCCCGGTGGGAGGTTCCTCGCCACCCGGACGCGCACCCGCTCCGTCAGATCGAAGTACGACAAGACGCGGCCGCGCTTGCCCTCGCGCATGTACACGCGATCAGCGCGGAACGCGTCTACGTGCGCAGTCCCGGCGTACAGCAATGACGTCTCGTTGTTGCGCAGCAACCAGATGAAGCTTTGCGCGTACCGTTCCTGATAGTCGGCGGAAGTGAGGACGATCTCGTCGGCTTCGGGATCACTACAGCGCAATCCGGTAACGGATTGGCCCCACCAAGCGGAGTGCTCGAAGGTGAGCTCTTGCTCGCGTACGATCTCCATCGAGGCGGTCTCTCTTACGGCCAGCCGCGGCCGTCGGCGCTCGAGATGGATCTCGACGAAGCGCCTGGATCCTGGGCATGCGTCGATACCTATCGCCCGACCCTGGCCGAAGCCATAGGCGAGAGTTCGCCCCTGAGCATCGAGGGCGATCACGCGCGCTGGCCCGAGCGATCCACCGACGAGCAACTCGATCGGTCCCTCACCGTCGGGAGGGGGAAGACCTCGTGCGACTTGGCGTAGCTTCCCCGGACTCATCTGTGAGCACAGGCCCGAGCTCCATCCCTCCTGACTAGACCCCTCGAGGAGAAGGCCGTAGTCGCGCCCTCTGGTGACGGCAAGGCCGCAGCTACCGCCGCCCGCAGAGCTGTGGACCTGGATCCGGTCGCCCAGGTCGCCCTTTATCGCTTCGTCAACACGGAAGGTATAGACAGCCGAGTAACCGTCGGGCGCGAGCCGCCGAAACAGGAACTCTCCGATGAAGGCGCCGTCGCTCGCCTCGAGCGCGTCGTAAGGATCGCCGGAGAAGCAGGTACAGGCCGTGGCCGGCAGCGCGCTGCCGAGAAGCGCGACCGCCGTTAGCGCGAGAACGACCTTGGCCCGCATCCCGGGGACGTTACATCTAGGACGTGCTCGTTACCAGGGGCGGCTTCATTCGTTGCGGCGCCTGGCGCCGCGGCACGTGAGGTCGTTTAGCCTCGCGGCATGCCGGAGGGGATCACTACAGAGCTCATCGTGTTCGCGGTCCTGATCGCGATCGTCGGCAGCGTCTTCCTGCTGGCGCGACGGAAACCACCCGCGGATCTCCCGCCGGCGGACCCCGACCACGGCGCTACTGCCGCCACGGCCACGAGCGCCGAGACCCCCGGTGACACGGCGCTTGTCGCACCCGAGGCCGCTGCGCCCATCGTCACCGAGGCTCCCGCGCCCGTGGTCGAGAAGGCCCCCCGACCGTCGTTGCGCGAGCGGCTGGGTCGCAGCCGCAGGTTCCTGGGCGATCGCTTGGCCGAGGCGTTGGGCACCGGACCCGACGATGACACCTGGGACGACGTCGAGGCCGTTCTGATACAGGCCGACGTCGGTGTGGACGTCGCAACGCAGGTGACGGACGATCTGAGGTCGAAGGCGCGCGAGCGGCGGATCACCTCTCCTGAAGAGGTCCGCGGTCTCCTCGCCGAGGAGCTGATCTCCTTGTTCGACACCGAGCGCGACCGCGGTCTCACCTTCGCGCCGGAGGGCACCACCGTGTGGCTGATCGTCGGCGTCAACGGCACCGGCAAGACCACGACGATCGGAAAACTAGCGCGCGACCTCTCCGAGCGCGGCCGGAGCGTCGCCCTCGCCGCCGCCGACACCTTCCGCGCCGCCGCCGACGAACAGCTGGGGGTGTGGGCCGAGCGGGCGGGAGCACACCTGGTGAAGCACCAGCCGGGAGCGGATCCCGGCGCGGTGGCGTTCGATGCATATCGCTTCGCGAGCGCGCGGAAGCTCGATGTTCTCGTGATCGACACGGCCGGAAGACTCCACACGAAGACTCCCCTTATGGACGAGCTCGGAAAGGTCCGGAGGGTCGTGGAGAAGGAGGGCCGCGTCGACGAGGCGTTGCTCGTGATCGACGCGACCGCCGGTCAGAACGGTTTGGTGCAAGCACGTGAGTTCGCGGAAGCGGCGGGGGTCACGGGCATCGTCCTCACGAAGCTGGACGGGACCGCCAAAGGCGGCATCGCTCTCGCGATCGAACGGACCCTGGACATCCCGATCAAGTTGATCGGGGTCGGCGAAGGAGCGGACGACATAGAGCCCTTCGACCCGAAGACGTTCGTCGACGCGCTCCTTTCATAGATGAAAGTTGTCGTCGCGGGCGGCACCGGATTCCTCGGGCGCCACATCTGCAAGGCGCTCCTGCGGGGCGGTCACGACGTCACGGTCCTCGGGCGCAACCCCGACAAGGTCGCGTCCATCCCGGAGCTCCAGGGCGCCAACGCGACCAGGGGCGACGTGACCGATCCCGCAAGCCTCGTCGGACGCTTCGAAGGCGCGGACGCCGTCGTCCAGGCGGTGCAGTTCCCCAACCACCCGATCGAGGTTCCGCGCAGGGGCCTCACCTATGACCGCTACGACCGGCAGGGGACCGAGAACGTACTTAACCAGGCGCGGCGTTCCGGCGTTCAGCGGTTGGTCTACATCAGTGGTGCCGGAGCCGATGCGGTGAGCGAGAAGCCGTGGTACCGGGCGAAGGGGCTGGCCGAGCAAGTGATCTTCGCCAGCGGCATCGACTACGCGATCGTGAGGCCGTCGTGGGCGTACGGACCGGAGGATCGCGCTCTGAATCGTTTCGTCCAGATAGCGCGGCTCTCTCCGGTGGTGCCGCAGCCCGGCGCGACGCCACAGCGCATCCAGCCGATCTACGTGGGAGACGTCGCCCTGGTCGTCGCGCGCATCTTCGAACGCGAGGCGTGGAACGAGATCTACGAGATCGGCTCGCGCGAGGTCATGACGATGAACGAGGTTGTCCGCACGCTGCTCGATGTGATGGGGAAGAAGCGCCCCGTCGTTCCGATTCCGACGGGGTTGCTGAAGGTCGCGACCGCGCCGCTGAAGGTATTGCCGGCTCCTCCCATGACCCCGCAGGGGATCGAGTTCGCCACGCAGGAGGGGTTGGTCGATATCTCGAAGGCTGTGCAGCTGTTGGGGTTCGAGCCGTTGTCCTTCCGCGACGGCCTCGCGCTCTACATGAAGCGATGAGCATGCACGGCGAGGAGGGGCCGCCGCCCATAGACGAGAAGCACCGGATGACGCTTCGGGTGGTCGCGATCTTCGCCTGTTACGCGCTGTACTTCTTCCTCAGCCGCGAGCACACGGCGCCTGCTGCCCTCGTCGGGCTCGGAACGTTGCTCCTGGCCCTCGGTCTGATCGACAGGTGGACGTTGAGGCGGCGCGACCGATCGGGCCTGATGCAGGTCGGCAAGACCATCCTGGGCGTGGGGCTGCTTGGCCTGGGGATCTTCCTTTACGTGACGGCAACCGACATGCGCCCGGTAACTTAGCTAGATGTTCGATTCACTTTCCGGGCGTCTCGACGACATCTTCACGCGCCTGCGTTCGAAGGGGCGCCTGTCGGAGAAGCAGATCGACGAGGTCCTGCGCGAGATCCGGCTCGCGCTGCTGGAGGCAGACGTCTCCTTGAAGGTTGTGAAGGCTTTCGTGCGCGACGTGAAGGAGCGGGCGGAGGGGGCCGAGATCCACAAGAGCCTGACCCCGGCGCAGCAGGTGATCAAGCTCGTGCACGCGGCTCTGATCGACGTGCTGGGGCACGAGACCGTGGGGTTGCAGCCCTCGCCCGCCCCGCCCCGCGTGATCTTGATCGCGGGGTTGCAGGGTTCGGGAAAGACCACCGCGGCGGCGAAGCTCGCGCGGCTCCTGAAGAGCCAGGGCCGGAAACCGCTGCTGACGGCGTGCGATCTGCGCAGGCCCGCGGCGATCCGCCAGCTGCAGCTGCTGGCGGAGCAGGCGGGGGTCGCGGTGTACGCGGAGCCGGACGCATCCGCCGACGACGCGCCACAGGTGGCGGCGCGGGCGCTCACCCGGGCGCGGGATGACGGGGCGACGGACCTGATCGTCGACACCGCGGGTCGGATGCACGTGGACCCCGACCTCATGGCCGAGCTGGGGAGCGTGGCGAAGGCGGTGGCTCCAACGGAGACGCTGCTGGTGTGCGACGCGATGACCGGTCAAGACGCGGTCAACGTCGCGCAGTCTTTCCTGGAAGAGGTCGACGTCACGGGGATCGTGCTCACGAAGCTGGACGGTGATGCCCGCGGCGGCGCGGCCCTCTCGATGGCCTACGTGACGGGGCGCCCGATCAAGTTCGCGGGTGTGGGCGAGAAGCTCGCCGACCTCGAGCCCTTCCACCCGGACCGGATGGCCTCGCGGATCCTCGGCATGGGAGACGTTCTCACGCTGATCGAGAAGGCGGAATCGGCCTTCGACGAGGCCGAGGCCCGCAAGATGGAGGAGAAGCTCCGGAAGGCCGACTTCACCTTCGAGGACTTCCTGAACCAGATGCAGGCGCTCAAGAAGATGGGACCGCTGTCGCAGGTCATGGGGATGATCCCGGGGATGTCGAAGCTCCCCGTCGCAGACATGCAGGTCGACGACCAGCTGCCGAAGATCGAGGCCATCATCCGGTCGATGACGCCGCAGGAACGCAACGATCCTTCGATCATCAAGGGTCGTCGCCGCGCGCGGATCGCGGCCGGCTCCGGCACCTCGATCCAGGAGGTCAACAAGCTGGTCAAGCAGTTCGACCAGGTCCGCAAGATGGTGAGGGCGATGTCTGGCGGCGGCAAGGCGGGCAAGATGCGCCTGCCGGCGGGCATGAAGCTCCCGCCGGGGATGGGTTTCTAGGGCGCATCGGCGGGCGGCCGAGCGGCGGTTCGGCAGGCCTGGCTGCTAATATCGAGCCTCCCCGTCCTTTTTCCTTAGGAGAGACATGGTTCGGATCAGGTTGATGCGCGTCGGCAAGAGGAAGCAGCCGTCGTACCGAGTGGTGGTGGCTGACTCCCGGAGCCCGCGCGACGGCCGGATCATCGAGGCCATCGGGCACTATCAGCCGCGCCTGGAGCCGTCCGGCGTCTCCATCGACACCGACCGCGCGCAGTACTGGATCGACCGGGGCGCGCAGCCCTCGAACCAGGTCCGCAAGCTCCTCACCATCGCGTCCTCCGGTGGAGCGGAGGCCGCGGCCGCCGAGCAGCCGAAGAAGGCTCCGGCGAAGGTGAAGGCGACCCCGGCCGCGTCGGTTGCCGACGAGGCCAGAGAGGACGACGAGGCCGGCGCCGCGGAGCTCCCGGAGGCCGTCGATCAGGCCGCGGCGGCTCCCGAGGCCGACACCGGCGAGGTCGCAGGCTCCGAGGCGGCCGAGGGTGAGGACGACCAGGCTTGACCCGTCGCGTCGTCGAGTACCTGTCGCCGTGGCTGCTCGATCATCCGGATGAGCTCGAGATCCACGAGGCCGAAGGTGAACGGGGCGCGCTCGTACTCGAGCTGACGGTGAACCCCGAGGACATGGGCAAGATCATCGGCAAGCGCGGCCGCATCATCAGATCGATCCGTTCTCTGGCGCGCGCCGCGGGGCAAGTCGGCGGCGAAACCGTCCTCGTCGAGGTCGTCGACTAGAGGATGACCCCTCCCGGCATGCTGCTCGCCGGCGAGATCGGGAAGCCCCACGGCACCGCGGGCGACGTCTACGTCGTTCGCATCTCCGACGACCCGAACCGCTTCGACCCCGGCGCGGTGTTGACCCACGAAGACGGCCGCGAGCTGGTCGTGGAGTCATCCCGCGTCCACCGCGACCGGTTCCTCGTGCGCTTCGAAGGTGTGGCCACGCGCGAGCAGGCCGAGGCTCTGCGAGGGCCGCTCTACGTCCCCGCCGAGGCTCGACGCGAGCTCGAGGAGTCGGAGTACTGGGAGCAGGACCTGGTCGGCTGCACGGTGGAGCTCGCCGACGGGAACGAGGTCGGAACCGTGAGCGACGTGATCGTGCGCCCCGCACAGGACCTGCTCGAGGTGGACACCCCGGCCGGAACGCGCTTCGTTCCGTTCGTTCAAGCGATCGTCAAGGAGGTGGACCTCGACGCTCGCCGCGTCCTCGTCGATCCTCCTGCGGGGTTGTTCGACTAGACGATGCACATCGACCTCGTCACGATCTTTCCGGAGCTCGTTAACCCGCACCTCGATGCGAGCTTGCTCGGAAAGGCGATCGCCAAGGGCAGCATCTCGGTGAAGGTCCACGACCTGCGGGAGAAGGGGCTCGGCGCGCACCGCTCGGTCGACGACGCTCCTTACGGCGGCGGCGCCGGCATGGTGATGCGGCCCGAGCCCATCTTCGAGACGGTGGAGCCGTTGCAGACGCGCGACAGCTACACGGTTCTCTTGTCGCCGCGCGGCACGCTGTTCCGCCACGAGGTGGCGCAACGGCTGTCGGAGCTCGACCACCTGATCCTCATCTGCGGCCGCTACGAGGGCGTCGACGAGCGCGTGGCCGAGCACCTCTGCGACGAGGAGATCTCGATCGGCGACTTCGTCCTGGCCGGAGGAGAGGTCGCCGCACTAGCCGTGGTCGAAGCGGTCACGAGGCTGGTCCCGGGCGTGGTCGGTAACCCCATGTCGCTGGACTCCGAGTCGCACGCCGCCGGTCTCCTGGAGTACCCGCAATACACGCGGCCCGCCGAGTACCGGGGCTGGAGCGTTCCCGACGTCCTCGTGTCGGGGAACCACGCGGAGGTGGCGCGATGGCGACGGGAGCGATCCCGCGCCCTGACCGCCGCTCGCAGGCCGGACCTGGCGAAGGAATGAGTGCGGCCACGGTGCGGGAGCGGGGCTGCCGGGCCACAACGTCAGCGGGGGAGACAATGGAGGCGTGGCCACCCGCACGCGCATAGCCCGTCCCGAGGCGGGCTCGATACCGACGAGCCCCGGCGTCTATACCTTCCGCGACCGAGAGGGCCGACCCATCTACGTCGGTAAGGCGAAGTCGCTCAGGAGTCGCCTGTCCAACTACTTCGCGAGCGATCTGCACCCGCGCACGCGGGCGATGGTCGAGGCCGCGACGGACGTCGAGTGGATCCTTACCGATAACGAGGTAGAGGCCCTGCACCTCGAGGTCAACCTCATCAAGCAGCACCGGCCCCGCTACAACGTCCGGTACCGGGACGACAAGAGCTATCCGTACCTGGCGATCACGCTCGACGAGGAGTATCCGCGGGCTCGCGTGATGCGGGGGCCGAAGAAGAAGGGCGTCCGCTATTACGGCCCCTTCGCCCATGCGTACGCGATCCGCGACACGCTCGACCTCCTGCTGCGGACCTTCCCGATGCGGACGTGCTCGCAAGGCGTCTTCGACCGCTGCCGCCGTCGCAACCGCCCCTGTCTCCTCTACGACATCGAGCGCTGCGCCGGGCCGTGCGTGAAAGCGGTCACTCCCGAGGAGCACCGGGCGATCGCGCTGGAGATGTGCGAGTTCCTCGCGGGGGACACCAAGCCGGTCGTGGAGCGTCTCGAGCGCGAGATGAAGAAGGCGGCCGCGGAGCAGCAATACGAAGTGGCGGCCAAGATGCGAGATCAGCTGACGAACGTCAGCAAGGTGATCGAGCGCCAGCAGATGGCGTCCTCGAAGGCGGAGGACATGGACGTCATCGGGGTGGCCGAAGACGAGCTGGAGGCGGCCTTCCAGGTGTTCTTCGTGCGTGGGGGCCGCGTCACCGGGCGCAAGGGCTACATCGTGGACAAGGTCGAGGATCTAGAGGCCGACGAGCTGATCGCCAAGTTCCTGGAGCGTATCTATGCCGACGCCGAGGTACCTCGCCAGGTTCTCGTTCCCGTTGATCCCAGCGAGCGCGAGCTGATCGAGACGTGGTTGTGGCGCTTGCGCGGCTCCAAGGTAGAGGTGCGGGTACCGCAGCGGGGAGAGAAGCGCGCGCTATTGGAGACCGTCACCGAGAACGCGCGCCAAGCGTTCTCGCGGCATCGCTTGAAGCGCGCGAGTGACTTCGCGGCCCGCTCCAAACAGCTCAACGAGCTCCAGGGCTTCATCGGGATGGACGAAGCTCCCCTGCGTATCGAGTGCTACGACATCTCTAACACCGGCCCGAGCGAGGCGGTGGGCTCGATGGTCGTGTTCGAGGACGGATTGCCGAAGCGCTCCGACTACCGGAGGTTCGCGATCAAGTGGACCAGCGGTCCGGACGACGTAGCGATGATGGGCGAGGTGATCCGCAGACGCTTCTTACGCTTCTTGGACGAGCAGTCGGAAGATGCGGCCAGATCCAGACGCTTCGCGTACCCGCCTAACCTCGTGGTGATCGATGGAGGCAAGGGCCAGCTGAACCGGGCTGTCGAGGTGATGGACGAGCTCGGCGTGACCGGGGTGACCGTCGTGTCGCTGGCGAAGCGGATGGAGGAGGTCTTCCTGCCGGGGCGCGCCGAGCCGATCCAGATCCCGCGCGGAGCCGACGCTCTGTATCTCCTGCAGCAGATCCGGGACGAGGCCCATCGGTTCGCCCTCACCTATCACCGTCTGAAGAGAGGCAAGAGCATGACGCGCTCCGCCCTCGACGGAATCCCAGGTCTCGGGGAGACGCGGCGCAAGCAGCTGTTGAAGCATTTCGGCTCCGTCAAAAAGGTGCGTGAGGCGTCGCTGGAGGAGCTGGAGGCGACCCCGCGGCTCCCGCGAGCGGTCGCCGCGGCCGTCTACGACGCGCTGCATGCGGACGGCTCGGGGAGGCGGGCCTCGTGAGCCTCTCGCGCCGCTCCACCGCGAACGTCGAGGTCACCGTCCTGACGGGATTGTCCGGAGCTGGTCGCTCCGAGGCCGCCAAAGCTCTCGAGGATCTGGGCTGGTTCGTGATCGACAACCTCCCGCCGGCCCTCATCCGAAAGATGTTGACCCTGGCGCTCGCAGCCGGCGACATCAACCGCATCGCCCTCGTTATCGATGCGCGCGGTGGGGCTTTCTTCGAGGAAGCCGCCGCGGAGCTGTCCAAGCTCCGCCGCGACGTCGCGAACTTCCGGATGGTGTTCCTCGAGGCTTCCGACGACGCGCTGGTGCGACGTTTCGATGCCACCCGCAGACGGCACCCTCTTGCGACCGAGGACCGCGTGGAGGTGGGGATCCAGCGCGAGCGCGAGGTGATGGCGCGCTTCCGCGAGGGCGCGGACCTGATAGTGGACACTTCCGATCTCTCCGTGCGCGCGCTGCGGACGAAGCTCTCGGCGTTCTTCCATCCCGGCTCGGCTTCCGATGGGTTGAAGACGACCGTGATCTCGTTCGGCTTCAAGCACGGGCTTCCGCTGGACGCCGACATGGTCCTCGACGTTCGGTTCCTCCCGAACCCTCACTGGGTGGAGGAGCTGAGACCACTTACCGGGCTCGACGACCGCGTGAAGGCCTACGTCATGGGCAAGGACGTCACGCAGGACTTCCTGGTAAGGGCGACCGACCTCCTGGCGGTGTTGCTGCCGGGGTACCAGGGCGAGGGCCGTCACTACCTGACGATCGGGCTCGGTTGCACGGGTGGACGACACCGCTCCGTGGTCCTCGCGCAGGCCATCGGCGACTTCATCGAGGAGAAGGGTTACGGAGTGAAGGTGATCCACCGCGACGTCGGGCGCGCGGCCGCGGCCTCATGAGCAAGAAGGTGAAGGTGGTGGGGATCGGCGGTGGGCACGGTCTCGCCGCGACACTGCGGGCCGCTTCGTTATACGCGGACGAGATCGCCGCGGTCGTCACCGTCGCCGACGACGGCGGCTCGTCGGGCCGGTTGTCCCGCGAGCTCGGGATCCCGCCGCCGGGTGACATCCGCAACTGCCTCGTCGCGCTCGCCGATGGCTCCGCGCTCGGGGATCTCTACCAGCACCGGTTCTCCGCCGGTGCGCTCACGGGTCACACCGTCGGGAACCTGTTGATCGCGGCTCTGACGGAGATGACGGGGGACTTCGCCCAGGCGGTGCGGCAGGCCGGGGAGCTTCTCGGGAGCCGGGGCGCCGTGTACCCCGCCACGACCGAGCGCGTGCAGCTCGGGGCGCGGGTCGACGGCGGGACCGTCAGCGGCCAGGTCGCCGTCGCCCAGTCGAAGAGACGCATCCACGAGGTCTACCTGGATCCGCCGAACCCGGCCGCGTTCCCCGCGGCGGTGGACGCGATCCGCGCGGCAGACCAGGTCGTTCTAGGTCCTGGGAGCCTGTTCACGAGCCTGATCGCGACGCTGCTGGTGCCGGAGATCCGCGCGGCTCTGCTCGAGTCGAGCGCCCGGATGGTCTTCGTCTGCAACAACCGCATCCAGAAGGGAGAGACCGAGGGGCTCGATGCGACTGCGCACTTCGATGCGCTGACGGCGCACCTCGGAACGGGACGCGTGGATGCGATCGTCGTGCAGGCGCCGCTGCTGCATCCCGACGGCGTCCGGTACGAGGTGGCCGAGCTGTCGCGCAGCGGAGCCGCCGTGGTCGAGGCCGACGTCTCTGACCCCGCGGGCGGACATGACCCGCCAAAACTCGCTGGGGTGCTCGGATCGCTCCGTTAGTACACTGGTTTCACTAACCAACAATCCTCCAGGGAGGGATCGTCAATGGCGACGCGCATCGGCATCAACGGCTTCGGGCGGATCGGCCGCAACTTCTACCGCGCCCTCGAGGCGAAGGGATCCGACCTCGAGCTCGTGGCCGTCAACGACCTCGGAGACGCGGAGACGATGGCCCACCTCTTGAAGTACGACTCGGTCCACGGCCGGCTCGGACGAGAGGTGAAGGTCCAGAACGGCGGCTTCAGCGTCGACGGCAAGGACCTGAAGCTCCTGTCGGAGAGGGACCCCGCGAACCTCCCGTGGGGTGATCTGGGTGTGGACGTGGTGATCGAGTCGACCGGCTTCTTCACGAAGCGCGCGGATGCCGCGAAGCACGTGGAGCAGGGCGGCGCGAAGAAGGTCATCATCTCAGCCCCCGCGAAGGAAGAGGACATCACGATCGTCATGGGCGTGAACCACGAGGACTACGACGCCGACAGCCACACGATCATCTCCAACGCCTCGTGCACCACGAACTGCGTCGTGCCCCTGGCCAAGGTCCTGCAGGACAACTGGGGGATCGACAAGGGCTTCATGACGACCTGTCACGCGTACACGAACGACCAGAACACGCTCGACCTGGCGAAGGACGACCTCCGTCGCGCGCGAGCAGCCGCGATCAACATCATTCCTACCTCGACGGGCGCGGCCAAGGCCGCGTCGCTGTCGCTGCCGGAGCTGAAAGGGCGCCTGGACGGTCTGGCTTTGCGCGTGCCGGTGCCCGACGGCTCGATCACCGACATCGTTGCGGTCCTGAACGAAGAGGTCACGAAGGACCAGGTGAACGACGCTTACCGCGAGGCGGCGCAGAGCGCCGCGATGAAGGGGATCCTCCAGTACACCGAGGACCCCATCGTCTCGTCGGACATCGTCGGCAATCCGTACTCCTGCATCATCGACGGCCTCTCGACGATGGCGAACGGGAACATGGTGAAGGTGCTCGGCTGGTACGACAACGAGTGGGGCTACTCGAACCGGTTGGTCGACCTCACGGAGCTCGTAGCGTCCAAGCTGTAGGAGCCTGCACCGCGCTGTAGAACAGCGCACGTCGCATGCTACCGAGGGCGGCGAGGCTGAGCCTCTAGACTCTGCCGCCATGCCCGCCCTTCCCACGTTCGACCGGCTCGAGGTCGAGAATCGACGCGTGCTGGTGCGCTGTGACCTGAACGTGCCATTGAAGGACGGACAGGTAAGCGACGACCTTCGGGTGAGGGCAGCGGTGCCGACGTTGCAGGCGCTGTTGGAGCGCGGCGCGTCGCTTGCGGTCTGCTCCCATCTGGGCCGTCCCAAGGGTCGCATCGTGGAGGAGCTGCGGCTGGCTCCGGTCGCGGAGCGTCTGTCGGAGTTGCTCGGGGTCGAGGTCGACGCCCTCGACGAGGTCGTGGGTGAAAAGGCCCGAGCCGCCTGTGCGTCCCACGCGAAGGTGGTCCTGCTCGAGAACCTGCGCTTCGAGCCCGGTGAGGAATCGAACGACCCGCGGCTCGCGGAGCAGCTTGCCGAGCTGGCGGATGTTTACGTGAACGATGCCTTCGGCGCCGCCCACCGCGCGCACGCCTCGATCGTCGGGGTGGCGGAGCGGCTGCCTTCGGCCGCCGGATACCTCTTGGCAGACGAGGTCCAGAAGCTCGAACGCCTCCTTCACGCGCCGGAGCCGCCGTTCGTGGCGATCCTGGGCGGAGCCAAGGTGTCCGACAAACTCAGCGTGATCGGCAACCTCTTGGAGAAGGTCGACGCGATGTGCATCGGCGGGGCGATGGCGTTCACGCTGCTAGTGGCAGAGGGACGTGAAGTGGGCCGTTCGCTGGTCGAGGTCGACCGGGTGGAAGAGGTCCAGGGAGTCCTCGCCAGGGCGCGGCAGCGAAGCGTCGAGATCCACCTGCCGATCGATGTGGTTGCAGCCACTTCTCCCGACGCGGGTGCCGAGTACGAGGCGGTCCCGCTCGGCGTGATCGGCGACCGCATGGGCCTCGACATCGGGCCCGGCTCGTCGGCTCGATTCGCAGAGGTCGTCGCGGGCGCGAAGACGGTCCTGTGGAACGGCCCGATGGGGATGTTCGAGCTGGAGCCGTACGCGCACGGGACCCGCGCCGTGGCAGAGGCCGTGGCAACCGCGACGCGCAACGGCGCCTACACGGTCGCCGGCGGGGGAGACTCTGCGGCCGCTCTCGCGCAGAT
The DNA here is from genome assembly GCA_030776625.1 of Actinomycetota bacterium. Classification (NCBI taxonomy): domain Bacteria; kingdom Bacillati; phylum Actinomycetota; species Actinomycetota bacterium. The sequence continues at coordinate 193,822 of JALYHL010000006.1, forward strand.
GGACATGACAGATGCCGTATCCCACCTGTCCACCGGTGGCGGCGCGTCGCTCGAGCTTCTCGAGGGGCGCGACCTGCCGGGCGTGGCTGTGTTGCGGAAGAAAGGAGAGTCCTGATGAGGACGCCGCTCATCGCGGGGAACTGGAAGATGAACAAGACGCACCTCGAGGCGATCCACTTCGTCGAGCAGCTGGGTCACGAGCTCGCGAATCACGACGCTCGCCGGGTGGAGGTGGTGCTGTGCCCGCCCGCCACCGCGCTTCGTTCGGTTCAGACGACGATCGACGACCGGCACCAGACGTTCGGGCTGGGCGCGCAGAACATGCACTTCGAAGACTCCGGCGCCTTCACCGGCGAGGTCTCCCCGTTGATGCTGAAGGCTCTGCACGTGAAGTACGTGATCCTCGGACACTCGGAGCGGCGGGAGATGTTCGGCGACACGAACGAGAGCGTGAACCAGAAGGTGCGCGCCGCGTTCGCCCACGGGCTCATCCCCATCATGTGCTGCGGCGAGACCGATATGGAGCGCACCAACGCGCGAACCGAGGCAAAGGTGGAAGCCCAGGTGCGAGAGGGGTTGTCGGGTCTGGCCGAGGCGCAGGCGCGTGAGGTCGTCGTCGCGTACGAGCCCATCTGGGCGATCGGCACCGGGAAGACGGCTACTCCCGAAGATGCGCAGACGACGATCTCGTTCATCAGGGGGGTCCTGACGGATCTCTTCTCCGACGATGTGGCCACCGGGATCCGGATCCTGTACGGGGGCAGCATGAAGGCGGGGAACGCGGCCGCACTCGTGCGGCAGGCCGATATCGACGGGGGTCTGGTCGGCGGAGCCTCCTTGGATGCGGGCGAGTTCGCGGCGATGGTCAAAGCGGTGGCCGGTGGCTCTTAAGAACATCGTCTACGTGATCCTTGATGGTCTCGGCGACGACCCGCTAGAGCCGCTCGGCGGCGCCACCCCTCTCGAGGCGGCGGCGACCCCGAACCTGGATCGTCTCGCCCGCGACGGCCGCAACGGGTACGTCACGACGGTCGGCGAGGGGATCGCCCCCGAGTCCGACATCGCGGTCCTCTCGATACTCGGCTACGACCCCCACGAGCACCACACCGGTCGTGGCCCCCTCGAGGCGGTCGGCGCTGGCGTCGAGGTGCGCGATGGCGACCTGGCCTACCGCGTCAACTTCGCAACGGTGGAGCCCGAGGGGGACCGGTGGGCCATCGTCGACCGCCGCGTCGGCCGTGATCTCTCTTCCGAGGAGGCTCACGAGCTGGCGGCCGAGGTGAACGAGAAGGTGTCGCTACCCGGTGCAACGTTCGAGCTGAAGGCGACCGTCGGGCACCGCGGGATCGTGGTCCTGCGCTCCGACGAAGGCGAGCTCTCGGCCGAGGTCGAGAACTCGGATCCCGCCTATGGCCGCCAAGGGGCGCTGGGTGTGGCGCGCGAGACCTTCGACAACCACGTCGTGCACGTCTCGCCCGTGTCGGGTCACGAGGGAGATCCCGCCGCCCGCCGGGCCGCCGATCTCACGAACGAGTGGCTGCGCGGGTCATTCGCCGTGCTCGATGCATCCGAGGTGAACGGGCGGAGGAGGAAGGCGGGGAAGCTCGCCGGCAACTTCATCTTGACCAGGGACGGCGGTGACCACCTCCCGAAGCTCATGTCGTTCAAGGAGAAGTTCGGGCCTCAGATGGGTTGCTTCGTCGAGATGCCGGTAGAGCTCGGGATCGCTCGACTCACCGGGATGGGCATCGTCGAGGCGCCGACCGGGATCCCTGCCGCCGAGCAGTACGAGCTGTGGGCCGACCTGGCGCTCGAGGCGAACGAGGGCTACGACGGTCTCTATATCCACATCAAAGGCCCGGATGTGCCCGCCCACGACGGCGACCACGAGGCCAAGATCGCCAGCATCGAGGAGATCGACTCGATCTTCTTCGGGCGGCTGCTGGGGTCGCTCGATCTCGATCGCTCGATCCTGGCCGTCACGGCAGACCACTCCACGAGTTGCGCCCGGAAGGCTCATACCGACGGGCCCGTGCCGTTGCTGGTCTCCGGGGGCGGAGTCAGCTCGGACGCGGTCGACACATACGGAGAATCGGCCTCGAGACGGGGAGCGATCGGGCACCTGCTCGGCCCCCAGATCATGCCGAACCTCGTCGAGCTTGCCCGGTCGTGAACCCGTTAGCGCGGCGCGGCCGTTACGCTGTAGGGGCTGAACCCGCTAGCCCACAGGAGCCTCGCCCGTGCTGACCAACATCTTGATCGTCATCCATCTGGCCGCCTGCGGCGCCCTCATCATGCTGATCCTGCTCCACGCGGGACGAGGCGGAGGTGTCTCCGAGATGTTCGGTGGCGGCATGCAGAGCCAGGCGATGGGATCCACCGTGATGGAGAAGAACCTCGACCGCATCACCGTTATCACCGCCATCGTCTTCGCCGGCACCACCATCCTTCTCGCCTCCCGGCTCTCTTAGCCGGACGCCCCGATGCCGAGCCGGAACGCGCGCGCCTTCTTCTGCTTGCTCTTCGCGTTCGTGCTGTTCGCCGGCGCATGTACGGAGGCGGGCGGTGATCGGGTTCCCGAGGCGACCGAGAGCGAAACGGGCGTAGGGCCCGAAGACGACGTCACCCCTCCGGATCCTCAAGCGACCTCGGCCGTGTTCGATCCCACGGACGAGGTGTTGAACGTCGCGATCCCCGAGCCGGCGAGCCTCGATCCCCTTCGGATCCAGGACCCGGGGTCGGTCTTGGTGGCGCGGCAGCTCTACGAGGGCCTGACCCGGTGGGACCCGATAGAAGAGCGCGTTCGCCCGGCAGCGGCGAAGGGTTGGAAGGTCTCGAACGGTGGGCGCACGTTCACGTTCAAGCTGCGCCAGGGGATGACCTTCCACGACGGGTCGCCGGTGACATCCAGGGACTTCCGCTACGCCTTCGATCGCATCGCACTGAAGGAGAACGCTTCGGATCTCGCATACACGCTGGACCGGGTCGAGGGGTTCACGGAGGTCAACCAGCTAGGGGAGTCGCAGCACCTATCCGGCCTCAGGACGCCGAGCGACCTCGTCTTCCAGATCACGCTTTCCGAACCGTTCTACGACCTGCCCGCACTGCTCACGCACCCGGCTCTGGTGCCGCTGTCGCAGCGCATCGTGAACAAGATCGACCGGTTCCTCTCCGCGCCCATAGGGAACGGCCCCTTCCAGATCGCCGAAGAGTGGTCGCCGGGACAGCCGGTGATCCTCGAGGCTTTCCCCGGGTTCATCGAGACCCCCGAGCTCGACGGGATCCGGTTCCTCCCTCACCCGGACGCCGCCGCGTCGTGGCTGCGGTTCCGGGACGGGGAGCTCGACGTGGCGGAGGTCCCCGCAGGGCAGATAGAAGACGCCGAGCAGGCATACGGCACCGGGGGGTTCCAGCCGTTCCTGGCCTCCTACTACTACGGCTTCAACCTCCGCTCGAAGGCGCTCGGCGACATCCGGCTCCGCAAAGCGATCAACCGCGCGATCGATCGCAACGAGATCAGCACCTCGATCTACAAGGGCACCATGACCCCGCCGCGCGGCATCGTTCCCGCGGGGATGCCCGGGTTCCAAGAGAACATCTGCGCGGTCATGTGCCGCTACAGCCCGGGCGTCTCCCGCAAGCTGGTGAAGTCGCTGTCGAAGAAAGAGAGGAAGGTCGTCGTCGAGTTCACGAAGGGCGATCCACACGACGACGTGGCCCGCCTCGTGCGCCGCGACCTCGAGGAGGTGGGTCTGCAGGTGAAGGTGAGGTCCTTCCCCTTCTCCAAGTACCTGCGCCGGCTTCGCGATCAGCAACAGAGCGTCTACAGGCTGGGTTGGATAGCTGAGTTCCCCGTTCCGGACGTCTTCCTGTCACCTCTGTTCCGTTCCGACTCTCCCGACAACCACTCCGGGTTCTCGTCCCAGAAGGTCGACACGCTGTTGACGAAGGCTCACGCCGAGCCGTCGGACGGGCGAAGGGTGCAGCTCTACATCCAGGCCGAGAAGGAGATCTTGAAGCAGGTGCCCGTCGCGCCGATCGGATCGTTCGTCACCCACTGGGCCACGCAGTCTCGGGTGAAGGACCTGCGCTTCGATGTGATGGGCGGCTTTGATGCTGTGAACGTGTTCCTGGAAGCCGAAGACCAAGAGGGTTGATCCGGCGGCGGCACCGCGTTGTCACCGGTTGCCTCTTTCTGTCTCTCACGATCGTCGCGTGCGACCGGGACGCAGAGGTGGGGGCCCCGGTCCCGGCGGCTCCTTCGGTCCCGGCGGAGCTTCCGCGCGGAGGAGCGGTGGTCGTCGGTGTGTTCGGCGAGCCCGCCACTCTCGACCCTTATTCGCCGGTCGCCTCCGACCTCACGTACGCGCTGGCGGCGCCCGTGTACCGCAGTCTGTACCGGTTCGATCAAGAGGGGGCCTCCGTCCCGGATCTCGTCCAGTCGCTGGACGTTTCCGGTGAGGTCGCGACGGTCACGCTCGTGGACGCGAGGTGGAGCGACGGGAGCCCCATCACATCAGCAGACGTTGCCGCCACGATCGCTCGCGCCACGCCACCGTCCGGATTGACCGAGATCGATTCCGTCCAGCGACACGGGCCGCAGCGCCTGGTCCTCACGGGACGGGTGGAGGACTGGCCGCAGACGCTCGCGAGGATCTCGTTCGTCCTTCCCGAGAAGGGCGGTGGCTTGTACTCGGGCCCTTTCTCGATCGCGTCGCGAACGGAGGGACTCGAGGTCGTTCTGCGCCCCAACCTGGCGGCAGTCGACGCGCCACTCCTGGACGAGGTGACGGTTCGTTTCACCGAAGGCGTCGAGTTCCTGCTCGCGTTGCTGCGAGCGGGTGATCTCGACGTCGCCGTCATCCCCTCGTCGATCAACCTCGATCAAAGGATGGAGGAGCTGGGTCTGCTTCACGCAGACGTCCCGGGATGGGAGCGGGTGGTGCTCGACATGGAGGGTAGCGATCTCACTCCTGCTCAGCGCGAGGAGGTGGCGGAGGCGATAGATCGCCGCGCCATCGCGACCGGTTTCCTGCGGCGGGACGGCCACATCATCGACAGCCTGTACGCGGACCCAGGTGACGCCGAGAGCACCGGCCCATTCGCGGAGGTGTTCCGCGGCGAGGGCCGCGGCAACGGGACCTCGGTGCAGATCGGGACCCCTTCGGGCGACGAGCTGGTCGAGTTGATCCAGCGCCTCGTTCAGGTGCAACTCGACCGGGCCGGCTTCGATGTCGAGTTGATCAACCTCGACGCGCGCACGTTCTACGGTGAGTGGCGCCGCGACGACCCGGTCGATATCGCCATCCGCCGGGTCGCCGGGGGACCGGCCGCGGGCTCTGAAGCCGCCGCCGTGCGCTCGCTGGACACGATCCCCCTGTTCCAGGTGGAGTCGGTGATCGCGTGGCGCGCCGGCGTCGGCGGTATCAGCGTCGTACCGACGTTTGAGGGGCCGCTGTCGCGCGCCCACGAGTGGTACCTGGCGCCGGCCGGAGGATAGGCGCCCGATATAATCGCCCCGGCCCTGCACCCGGGGCCTTTCTTACGTCGGAGTGGCGGAATTGGCAGACGCGCTAGCTTGAGGGGCTAGTGGCCGCAAGGCTGTGGGGGTTCAAGTCCCCCCTCCGACACCCAGGATTACCAGCGCCGTCGGGCTGACCGAGCAGCAGGCGCGCGATCGAGGACGCGACGTCCTCACCAAGCTCTATCCGTTCTCGGCGAACGCGCGCGCGCTCATGCTGGGAGGCGGCCGGGGGTTCGTGAAGACGGTGGCCGACAAGGCGGTGCGATCGTAGGATCCACATCCTCGGGCCGCGTGCTTCCGACCTCATCTCGGAAGCCATGCTGGTTACGTCGTGGGAGGCGTACCCGGCGGAGCTCGCCGAGATCATCCACCCGCACCCGACGCTTTCGGAGGCGGTCGGCGAGACGTTCCTCGAGCTAGCAGGAAAGCCGCTCCACGGCTAGCGACCTCAGGCCGCCGGGGATGTCAGATCGGTGACCAGGCCTGCAATGCCTTGTCGATGGTCGGGATCCACCAGGACAAGGCTGTCTCCGATGCCGCTTGCGCCGCGGCTCGTTTCGCCTCGTCCCTCGCTATCACGATCTCCAAAGCGAAGTTGGGGCCCAACTGCACGAGTCCTCCGATGAGGGCGAGCTGCAGCGCGCGTTCGTCGTGGCGGTCGCCGGAGTAGGCGCGGAACAATTCGATCACGTCGTCGTATGGGGCGTGGATGACAGACCCCTCGAAGACCAGGAACGACGCGAGATCGACGGCCGCCGGCGCCGTCCCCGTCCTCTCACCCCAGTCGACCAGCACGACGCGCTCGTCGGTGAACCCGAGGTTCGCAAGCCTCACGTCCCCGTGGACGAGGGTCTGGGAACACTTCCTCAACTCGTCTGCCAAAGGCTGAGGCTGCTCGGCCAGCTTCAGGATCGCGTCACCGATGTCGGCAGGCACGAGCTTGGGGAAGAGCTCCCAACATCCAGCGATGGTGTTCCCAACCCACGTATCGCCCTCCTCGGCCTCGCGCCGGCCGGTCTCAGGCGAGAGGAGGTTGTACCGCTCCTCCAGCGAGCACAGCGCCGGGAAGCTCTCTTCCCAGAACGTCGCGTGCAGCGCGGCGAGGGCGCCCACCAGCCGTTCCAGCCGAGCACGGTCGAGCTGCTCGCCGTCGTGCATCAAGACGTCGGACACATCGGTCATGAAGACGCTCCAGGAGCCGTCGTCACCCGCTTCCACGGCCACGGTGGCGTGGTCGATGACCGGCGGCAGGCGCTCGATGATGCCGTCGGTCCACATAGACACGATGCGGCCGCGGTCGTTGGTCGCCCTAGAAATCCAGTCCCATTGGGGCGACACCCGTTTGAGGACGAGCTCGCGTCCGTCGCGCAGGGTCACCCGCTCGAGCTTGTTCCCGGAGGCACCCCCGGCGCCCAACGGGCGCCGGTCTACGATCTCGGCTGTGAGGCTCTCGTGAGTCTGTCTCATACGCAGCAAGATAGCGGGGGGTCATTGCAGTGCCGTTGCAGGCTCGTGCCGCGCGCTCCAAGGGACCGTTCGTGCGCGTAGCGAGCACCAGCCCGCCCCGCTTCCGGATCCATCTGCTGGGCCGTTTCCAGCTTCTCCGCGACGGCGAAGCGGTGCCCGAGAAGCAGATCGGCAGCAAGAAGGGGCGCACCCTGCTCAAGCTGCTTGCCGTGAATGCAGGTACCTCGGTCCCGGTGGATCGGATCGTCGATGCGCTGTGGGCGAGCGCGCCTCCTGCGCGGGCCGAGGAGAACGTCGCGACCCTCGTCAGCCGGCTGCGCGCGGTCATCGGGGCCGGCGCGATCGAGGGGGGACGTCACGCCTACTCGCTCGTGCTCGGACCGCTCTTGGAGGTCGACCTCGGTGAGGCCGAGCGCCTGGCCGCCGAGAGCGAGGCGCGCCTGGCGCGCTCGGAGCCGACGTTGGCGCGCGTGGCGGCGGAACGCGCGACCCGGCTCCTGGGCGCGGGAGAGCTCCTCGCTGAGGAACCCGACGCAGCTTGGGCGGACGACGCG
>JALYHL010000007.1 GCA_030776625.1 Actinomycetota bacterium
ACGTCGCCCTCCGAACGGTCCGCTCAAACCCGTACACGCCACCGCCTCCGTTGTTGCACGGTTGCGCCGCCGGCAGCCCCTCCGCTCGTTGCACAGCTCTGCGCCCGGGCGGGGTGATCTCTATGGGTAAGAGGGCCGGGTCGGGTTCCGGAGGGCGCCTCGGTTTTGCGCCCGGAGTGTCCCGGCCCGCTCCTCCACCCAGCTCTAACGCAGAGGGTTCTGCGCGGCGGGTTAGGCGGACCAGATGGCGACGCTCGTGGGGGGTAGGAGCAGGGCGTCGTCTCGCCACTCGGTCTCTTCGCTCGACGACAGCAGGAGCTCCAGGGCGTCGCCGTTCTCCACGGGCACCTCGATATCCGAGTCGGAGAAGTTCGCGGCGATGACCACGGGCCCCCGCTGCACCACGAGCGCGCGCTGGTCTTCGTCGAAGGCGGTCACCACAGCTTCCAGGTCGCCATCGCCCAGCGCGGGAACCTCCCGCCGCAGACCTATCAACGCGCGATGCCACTCGAGTACCTCTTCGTGGGGCCACTCGTTCATCTCGTCCCAGTTCAGCTTCGATCTCCGGAAGGAGCCTGGGTCCTGCGGGTCGGGGATCGAAGCGGGATCCCAGCCGAAGGCCTCGAACTCGCGCTTGCGGCCCTCGCTGACCGCCCGGCCCAACTCCTCGTCGGGATGGTTCGTGAAGTAGAGGAACGGGGTCGTCGCGCCCCACTCCTCTCCCTGGAAGAGCATCGGCACGAACGGAGACGTGAGCACCAGCGCGGCGGCGACCTTCAACAGGTCCGGCGGCACGATCGCGGAGAGGCGATTCCCGGTGGCGCGGTTCCCGATCTGGTCGTGGTTCTGGATGTAGGCAAGGAAGCGCTTGCCTGGGATCCCGACAGGTTTCCGCCCGTGCACCCTGTCCCGGTACGCGGAGTAACGGCCGCCGTAGACGAACGCCTCCTCCAATGCGATCGCCAGGTGCTCGACGTTGCCGAAGTCGGAGTAGTAGCCGTTGGTCTCTCCGGTGATGACGGAGTGGAGGGCGTGATGGAAGTCGTCGCTCCACTGCGCGTCCATCCCGTAGCCGCCGGCCTCGCGGCGCTGGATCACCCGAGGGTCGTTCAGGTCGCTCTCCGCGATCGTGAATAGATCCCGGCCGAGGTGGTTCGCGAGTCTCTCCACGTTGATCGCGATCTCCTCGAGGATGTGCAACGCGGAGCTGTCGAGGATCGCGTGCACCGCGTCGAGGCGCAGCCCGTCGCAGTGGTAGTCGTCGAGCCACATCAGGGCGTTCTCGATGAAGAAGGCCCGCACCGCGGCGCTGCCGGCGCCGTCGAAGTTCACCGCCTGGCCCCAGGGTGTCGCGTACCTCTCGGTGAAGTACGGCCCGTACTGCCCGAGGTAGTTGCCCGAGGGACCCAGGTGGTTGTAGACGACGTCCATGATGACCGCGAGGCCGTGCGCGTGACAGGCGTCCACCAGACGCTTTAGGTCGTCGGGCTCGCCGTAGGCGTGGTGAGGCGCGAACAGGTCGACGCCGTCGTAGCCCCACCCGTGATCGCCCGAGAACTCCGCCACCGGAAGCAGCTCGACGGCGGTCACACCTAAATCCACGAGGTGGGGGAGCCGCCCGATGGCGGCCTCGAAGGTTCCTTCGTCGGTGAACGTTCCGATATGGAGCTCGTAGATAACCCCGGCAGCGAGCGGAGACCCCCTCCATCCGCCATCGCTCCACTCGAAGGCAGAGTGATCCACGACCCGGGACAGAGCGTGGGGGCCGTTCGGCTGCCAGGCAGAACGCGGGTCCGGTAGCGGATCACCGCCGTCGAGCGAGAAGCCGTAGTGGGCACCGGGGGCCGCGTCGGCGTCGGCTTCGAACCAGCCACCGCCGGTGGAGCTCATCGGGATCCGTCCGCCGTCCAGAACCAGCTCGACCCGCTGGGCGTAAGGGGCCCACACCTCGAAGCGCTCAGACATCTGCAGGGGAATCCTGTTCGGCGGTCTCGCGCACCAAAAGGGTGACCGGCAACGGGCTGAGCAGGTCGCTCAACGCCACGACTCCCTCGAAAGCTCGGCCCGAGAACTCATCTCGCCAGGTCCCGTTCGGTAGCTCGAGAGTGGTGCCTTCCCACGTGTCACACCCGAGCACCAGTCGTCGAGCCACCGTCACCACCTCACCGCCGCGTGCGAACGCGATGACGTGCTCCGCCCGCGGCCCCCTCGCTCGCAGCGCTTGGTAGGACGAGTCGGCCCCGAACGCATGAGGCAGACGCGCCCTGAGACGCAGAGCACGCTGCATGACGAACAGCTTGGGAGCTCCCGTCTCGGCGAGCGTCAGAGCGTCCTCCGACGACGCCTCCCGCAGCTCTGCCACCAGGCTGCGGAGCTGCGCGTGGTCCACCGGCCTGCGGTTGTCGGGATCGACCAGCGACAGGTCCCACACCTCGGTGCCTTGGTAAGTGTCGGGCACCCCCGGAGCGGTGAGCTTCACGAGCGTCTGCGACAGCGCGTTGATCGCGCCGGGTTTCACCAAGGGCTCCGCGAACGCGGCGAGGTCGGTCGTGAAAGCCTCGTCCGCCAGAGCTCCCTCGACGAACCCGCGCAGCGCTGCGTCGTAGGCAGGATCCGGGTCGATCCACGACGTGTGGACCTTCGCCTCCTTGGCCGCCTTCTCCATGTAAGCAGTGGCCCGTCCGGCATCGAGCGGCCACGCGCCCACCAGCGTCTGGTACAGCAGGTACTCCACGTTGCGGTCGGGCCAGCCCTCGCGCCGGTGCGGCTCGTTCATCTCCGACCACCTCGCCACCGCCTCGCCCCATCGTTCGGGTATCTCCGACAACAGCGCGAGCCGAGCCCGTACGTCTTCGCTGCGCTTGGTGTCGTGCGTCGAGGTCGCGAGCATCCCCAGGGGCCACCGCTCCTGCGCCTGCGCCGTGACCCGGTGGAACTCGTCGAGGGAGACGCCGAACCGACCAGGATCGCCGCCGACCTCGTTCAACGCGACGAAGCGGTTGTACACGTAGAACATCGTGTCTTCCACGCCCTTGGCCATCACGGGGCCCGTCGTCTGTTGGAACCGCAGCGCCAGCTCGACCGCGATCTCGTCGTCGACCTCGAGCAACAGGATCTCGGAGAGGAACCCGAGGAGCTGTTGGTCGAGGTCGGGCCGCTGCTCTCCCGCGAGCTTGATCGCCGTCATCACGTAGGACGTGTCTTGATCGGTCCGCCGGTCGCCGACAGGACTGACGTAGGTCCGGTAGACCGGGAAGCACGCGATCGTCTCCTTCAGCGCGTCGCGCAACTCCAAACGGGTGAAGTCCCGGAAGTCGCGGCTGCTTTCGCAGAGCGTGGCGAACAGCTCCGTCAGCCGTTCCACGTCCGCGGCGAGCTCCGTCTCCATCAGCATCAACTTCTTGTCGTGTCTCAGTTGATGTGGGTCGTACGACTCACCCACGAACTCCTCGTAGATCCGGGTCAACGGAGCCTCGCCGCGCGGATCCACAAATAGCCCGCCGACCCGGTTGAGGAAGTCGTACCCGGTCGTCCCCTGCACCGGCCACGTCGTCCGCAGCTCTTCCTCGGGCTCCAGGATCTTCTCGACGATGATGTACGCGTCGGGCGCCCATGAGCGCAGCTGCGTCAGGTGACCTTCCGGGTCCCGCAGCCCGTCGATGTGGTCGATACGCAGGCCGTCGAGCCGCCCGTCGCGCACCATCTCCAGGACCAGCTCGTGAACGCGGTCGAAGACATCAGGGTTGTCCATGCGCAGCGCCGCGAGGTCGTTGATCGAGAAGAACCGCCTGTAGTTCAGCTCCTGACCCGCAGCGCGCCAGAACGCGAGCCGATAGTGCTGCCGCTCTAGGACCTCATGCAACAGCTCGGGCCGCGAGTTCAGCTGCCCGAGGTCATCGCTCTCCACCGACCCCGGCGCGACCGGCAGCACGTGCTCGTAGTACCGCACGACGAGGTCGTCGCCCTCGCGCTCCAGCTTCAGATCGCCCGCCTGCAGCACGCGGCCGTAGTGATCGCCCAGGATCGGGATCAGGATCACGCGCAGGAGCTTGCTCTCGGGCGGGTCCCAGTCGATATCGAAGTAGGTCGCGTAGTGGCTCTGTCGCCCGAACTTCAAGACGTCCCACCACCACTCGTTGGCGCGGTCCGTCACCGTCATGTGGTTCGGAACGACGTCGAGGACGTGCCCCATCCCGTGCGCCGCCAGCGTCTCGCAGAGATGGCGATGTCCCTCGGCGCCGCCGAGCTCCTCGTTGATCTTGCGCTGGTCCACGACGTCGTAGCCGTGGGTGCTGCCGGGCCGGGCCTGCAGGTAAGGCGAGCAGTAGAGGTGACTGATGCCGAGCTGCGCGAGGTACGGAACTATGTCCGCGGCGTGGCGGAAGCCGAAGCCTTTGTGTAGCTGAACGCGATAGGTGGCGCGGACCTCAGGACTCACGCCGGAGCACCATGATCGAGCGGCCTTCCACCGCAACGTCTTGCCCGGCCTTGTAGGAACGGGTGCCGTCCAGCAAGGGCACGTTCGTGTCGATCTCGACCGACCACTCCTCGCCCCACCCCTGCGGAAGGGTGAACGGCATCATGTCGTGGTGCGCGTTGAACAGCAGGAAGAAGCTGTCGTCGACGACCCGCCGGCCCTTCGGATCGGGACTCGGGATCTCCTCGCCGTTCAGAAAGATCCCGATGGACTTGGCGAAACCGGCGTTCCACTGCTCCTCGGTCATCTCCGCTCCGTCCGGGTTGAACCAACCGATATCGGTGACACCCGAGCCATAGAGAGCGCGGCCCTGGAACCAGTTCCTGCGTCGGAAGACCGGGTGGCGCCGGCGGAAGTCCATGAGGCGGCGGGTGAATCCCAGGAGGGCGAGGTTCTCGTCGCGCAGCGACCAGTCGAACCAGGAGATCTCGTTGTCTTGGCAGTAGGCGTTGTTGTTGCCGTGCTGGGCGCGGCCCATCTCGTCGCCGCCGAGGAACATCGGCACTCCCTGGGACAGCGCGAGCGTGGTCAGGAAGTTCCGCTTCTGACGTTCGCGCAGCGCGTGGATCTCTGGATCGTCGGTCTCGCCCTCCACCCCACAGTTCCAGGAACGGTTGTGACTCTCCCCGTCCGCGTTCCCCTCGAGGTTCGCCTCGTTGTGCTTCTCGTTGTACGACACGAGGTCGTGCAGCGTGAAGCCGTCGTGCGCGGTGATGAAGTTGATGCTCGCGAGCGGACGCCGTCCATCCCACTGATACAGGTCCGAGCTTCCCGTGAAGCGGAAAGCGAACTCGGTCAGCGTCTCGTCCTCACCCCGCCAGTAGTCACGGATCGTGTCGCGGTACTTGCCGTTCCACTCGGTCCAGAGCCAGGGGAAGTTCCCCACCTGGTAGCCGCCGTCTCCTACGTCCCACGGCTCGGCGATCAGCTTCATCTCCGATAGCACCGGGTCCTGATGGATGATGTCGAAGAAAGCGGACAGTCGATCGACCTCGAACAGCCCGCGCGCCAGCGCGGAGGCGAGATCGAAGCGGAAACCGTCGACGTGCATCTCGATCGCCCAGTACCTGAGGCTGTCCATGATGAGCTTCAGCGCCTGCGGGTGTCGGACGTTCAACGTGTTGCCGGTCCCCGTGAAGTCCATGTAGTAGCGCTCGGCGGCCGGCACCAGCCGGTAGTACGTCTCGTTGTCGATCCCGCGTAGCGACAGCGTCGGCCCCATGTGGTTGCCCTCGCCGGTGTGGTTGTAGACGACGTCGATGATCACCTCGATGCCTACGGCATGCATCGCCTTGACCATCTCCTTGAATTCGTTCACCTGCTGACCCCTTGCACCCGCGGAGCTGTAGCCGGAGTACGGCGCGAAGTAACCGATCGAGTCGTAGCCCCAGTAGTTGCGGAGCCCCTTCTCGAGCAGGTGCTGTGGATGGATGAAGTGGTGGACGGGAAGCAGCTCCACCGCGGTGATCCCGAGGAGCTGTAGGTGCTCGATCGACGAGGGATGCGCGAGACCGGCATAGGTCCCGCGCAGGTCTTCCGGGATGCCGGGATTCGTGATCGAGAACCCACGTACGTGGGTCTCGTAGATGACGGTGTCGTGCCACGGTGTTCCGGGGGCGTGGTCGTCGCCCCAGTAGAAGGAGCCATCGACGACGATCGACTTGGGGACCCGCGCGGCGTCATCGGCGCCCGAGAACGCTAGGTCCTCCTTCTTGTCCAGGAACGGATAAGAGAAGACCTCAGGCCCCCAGTCGACGTCGCCTTCGATCGCTCGCGCGTAGGGGTCGATCAAGAGCTTCGACGGGTTGAATCTCTTGCCCGACGCGGGGTCGAACGGACCGTGCACGCGGTACCCGTAGCGCTGGCCGGGCGAGACCCCGGCGATGTAGCCGTGCCACACGAAGGCAGTGATCTCGGGCAGCGGGATCCGCGTTTCGCTGCCTGAATCGTCGAAGAGGCACAGCTCTACCCGCTCGGCATTCTCGGAGAAGACGGCGAAGTTCGTTCCCTCGCCTTCCCAGGTGGCTCCCAGGGGGTAGGCCCGCCCGGGCCATACATCCATGATGCAGCACCCTATTCGCTGCCCGGGGCGCCCCTCCCGGTGGCTGCGTTACCCTCCGCAGCGATGGCGAGTTACGACGATCAGACACTTCGTCAGCTCCTCGATCTGCAGGGCGAAGACAGCGCGATCGTTCGCCTCCAGGAACGGCGCTCGTCGCTGCCGGAGGCGGCTCGGTTGGCCGAGGTGCGAGAGCAACTCGCAGAGCTCGAGGCGGACCTCGCGATCGCACGTAAGCAGCAAGGGGAGATCGCGCGCGAGCAGAGCCGGCTCGAGGGTGAGATCGAGCTGATCGATCAGAAGGCCGCGCGCGAAGACCAGCGCATGATGTCGGGGAAGGTCGCCAACCCGAAGGAGCTGTCGGCGCTTCAAGCCGAGATCGCCGGCCTCCAACGCAAACGCGGGACCGTGGAGGACCAACTGCTAGAGGTGATGGTCCAGGCGGACGCCGCCACCGCCTTGGTCGAGAAGCTGGACGGAGAGCGGTCTCAGGCGCAGTCGGAAGCCGACGAGCTGTCGGCGGAAGTGGCTCGTCTCAGCGGTGACATCGATGTCGAGCTGAAGGAGCACGCGGCCAAACGTGACGAGGCAGCGACGCCGCTCCCACCCGACCTGCTCGCCCTCTACGAGAAGATCCGCGCCTCGAAACACGGAGTGGGAGCGGCCGCGTTGCGCGGCGGCACCTGCGAGGGCTGTCACACGAAGCTGCCGGCGGTGGAGGCCGAGAGGATCCGCAAGGAGAAGGGCCTCCAACGTTGCGACAATTGCCGGCGCATCCTCGTCGTCACCTGAGCGCCCCGATGAATAGAGCCACCCTGTACACCGACGGCGGCGCGCGCGGCAATCCGGGCCCTGCGGGGATCGGCGTGGTGCTGCGAGACGAGAACGGTGACGTCGTCGGCGAGATCGCACGCGGGATAGGTGACGCGACGAACAACGTCGCCGAGTACGAGGCCCTGATCGCGGGGCTCGAGCTCGCCCTCGAGAGCGGCGTTCGCGATATCGAGATCTACATGGATTCCGAGCTGGTCGTGTCTCAGCTCCTGGGGCGGTGGAAGATCAAGAAGGACACGCTTCGCCCGCTGGCGGTCAAGGCGCGGGCTCTCATGGGACGCTTCGACTCGTTCTCTCTGTCGCACGTAGCCCGCGAGTTGAACGCCGATGCAGACCGGTTGGCGAACCAGGGGATGGATGCCGCGGCCCTCGACGAGGCGCTCGATCGCGAGAGCGCAGAGCAGCGTCCCTTGTTCGAGTGATCTTCTGGCACCTGGGCCTCGCGACCGTCATCGTCTACGTGACTCTGGGCAGGAGGCGCATCGACTACCGCTTCATCCTGCTGGGCGCGGTGCTTCCGGATCTCGTCGACCCCCTGGTGGGGCTGTTCTGGCCTCTTGGACCCTCGGGACGCGGCCCCGCACATTCGATCTTGGCGGTCGTCGTGGTCTCGGTGGTGACCATCCTTGGCCTGCGGGGGGACGCGCGCCTCGCCTGGTTCGGCCTGGGGGTTGGGTGGTTGCTGCATCTAGTAGGAGACGGCATGTGGTCGTCTCCCGAGACCTTCCTGTGGCCGGCCTTCGGCAACACATTCTCGGCCGCGCCCGCGGAGCCCTACACCTGGGACCTGTTCGTGCACCCGCTCGACCATCTCGCGACCTGGGGCGGCGAGCTGGTCGGGATCGCGATCCTCGCCTGGTTCTGGGTCGCCTTCGAACTCGGCCGCGACGACCGCGCGCGCCTCTTCCTCAGAGACGGCTACCTCCGCCCCTGACCAGCCGCAGGTAGACTCGGCCCGTAAAGGCGTCCCGTGTCGGGGAAGTCCGGTCCAAGCCGGCGCTGTCCCGCAACTGTAGGTCCGCTAGAGGCGGACGAGCCAGGAACCCGGCGGAACGCACAGGCTCACGGTCCTTCGAGGCAAAGGACGAGCCGGGATGTGACTCTCCCGACTCTTCTCGTACCCGCGAAGGGCACAAACCGCCCGGCGCGGACCGGGAGAGAGGGGCAGCACATGAGGCACCCCACGCATCGCGGCGTGATGCGCCGTTCTGTGGGATTCATCACCGCAACCGTCATGGTGTTGGGCCTGTTCGGCCCGGCCACGGCGGGACCAACGCTCGGCAAACGCGCTCGTGTCGCGGCGGGATACGTCGCGTCGCAGCAGAACGAGGATGGCTCGTTCCCCGGCTTCTCCCCGTTGGGCTCCACCTCCGACGCGATCCTTTCTCTGGTGGCCGTCCGGCGCGGGCCGCGCGCGATAGAGGAGGGCCTCGACTTCCTGGAAGCTAACGTCGCCGAGGCGGACACGATCGGTGAGAAGGCGAAGCTGGTGATGGCGGCCGTGGCCGGAGGTCGCGACCCGCGCAACTTCGGCGGCGAGAACCTCGTGCAGCAGATCTTGGACTCCGAGCAGCAGAACGGCCGCTACGGCGCGACGACAGAGGTCTTCAACCACGCTCTTGCGATCCTCGCGTTGGTCGCGGCTCCCGGTGCCGATCCCTCCAGCAACGCGTTGACGTGGTTGATCGAGGCGCAGTGCGGAGACGGCGGGTGGCAGTTCGACGAGCCGCAGCGCCAGAACGAAAACGAGCACTGCCAGAACCCGCAGGATCCCAACGACTTCTTCCAGTCGGACACGAACACCACGAGCTATGCGGTCCAGGCGATCGCCGCGCATCCGCAGGCAACCGCTCCGCTGGAGAAGAGCCCCTTCCGGTTCTTCCGGCAGATCCGCGACCCGGAGAAGAACGGTTGGGGATTCGACCGCGCCTTCAACCTCACCGATGCGAACTCCACCGCCCTCGTCATCCAGGCCTTCGCCGCCTTCGGCAAGCGACTTCCGGCAGGCGCGATGAAGGCGCTGACGAGGCTGCAGTACCGGCTGTGCGGGCAGAAGCGCGGAGCGTTCGCGCGCAGCTATGAGCAGCGAGAGGACGGCACCTACAAGAAGACGCCGCCTGACCCCGGCGCCACCATCGGCGCGATCCTCGGATTGCTGAAGGAGCCGCTCCCCGTGGAGCCGGCGACGGTGACCCGACCGGTTCCGCGCGCGACCGCCTGCTAGGGATGTGACTAGCTTCGGGAGTTGGGTGGCGAGCGGGGCCTTCCTGCTCGCCACCTTGTTCCCGCTCGCCGTCTTCGCTCCTCCAGCTTGTGCCGGCGAAGGCGGCAGCGCTGCGTTGGTCGTCGATACCGGAGAGAGCGACCAGCGGCTTTGCGTTGCGCTGCCTGAAGACGAGGTGTCAGGGCTCGAGTTGATCGTCCTTGCGAGCGAGCAACACGGACTCTCGTACAAGTTCGGGTTCGGCGGCGAGGCCGTGTGCATGCTCGCGGGGGTTGGCCCGACCGGAGACGACTGCTTCGAGGACTATCCGGACTTCTGGGGCTACTGGCGCGGTGACGGATCCGGCGGTTGGACCTGGTCGGGAAGCGGAGCGGGCTCGACGACGGTCACCAGCGGCGACGTCGAGGGGTGGTCGTGGGGCAGCGGCAACGACGGGAGCACTCATCCCCCGCCGCCGATCACCAGCTTCGCGTCGGTGTGCGATGAGGTCTCTGAACAGGAGCCGGACTCGCAAGCGCCGCGGGAGCCGGACGAGACGAGGACAGGGCCACGCTCGCAGGCGCGCGCGCCGAATGAGCCACAGGACGCGGCGGAGGTGGCTTCGGCGGACGAGGACGTGCGAGCGCGGCCGCGGCAACCGCGCAGCGGCCGGCCGCGCCGCGCCAGGCGACCATCGTCGGCGAAGGGGGATGAACGGGAGCGCGTTGCTTCGCGAGGACGGACCCCGGCGGATGCCTCCGTAGAGGGCCCGCCCGATGAAGTGCAGGCAGCGGTGGACACGTCTTCTGAGGGTTCGGGACCACCCGCTGCAGGTGTGGCGGCCCTGGGTGCCGCGGCCGCCGTTGCCGGCGCCGGGCTCTTGTTGGCGCGGCGCCGGCGCTCCTCTCGCTCTTGATGCACCCGCTCGCGTGGATCGCGTGGGCTGCGAGCGCCGCCCTCGTGACGATGTCGACTATCAATCCCTTCTATCTCGTGTGCGTCCTGACCTCTGCGTGGGCCGTGCACGCAGCGCACCGGAGCGTTGGCCCGCACGCGCGCTCCTTCAGGGTCTTCGTCGCGTTCGGAGGGGTTGCGATGACGACGCGTACGCTGTTGGTCCTCCTCGTCCCGGGCGACCTCTCGAGCTCGTCGCTGGTGTTGGCGCTCGTCGAGGGTTTCCGGCTCGCGGTTCTGCTCGCCGTCTTCGGCGCCTTTAACTCTGTTGCCGATCCCTTCGCCGTGTTGAGGTTGGCGCCGCGGCGTTTCCACGAGCCGGCGCTGGCGGCGGCGCTTGCGCTTTCGATCGCTCCTCGAACGATGGCGTCGGTCATGCGCGTGAGGGAGGCTCAGCGGATGCGGGGCTTGTCGGTCGGACGTCTGCGCGCGCTTCCTGCGCTGGCGGTGCCGGTGCTGGAGACCGGGATGGAAGAGGCGGTGACGCTGGCCGAGAGCATGGACGCGCGCGGTCACGGCAGGGGACGTCGGACTCGCTATAGGCCGCAGACGTTGGGGCGTGGCGCGATCACCACGGCGGTAACCGCCGTGGTCTCGGCGGGGGCTTTCACCGTCGCGGCATTGGTCGGAGGAGCCGACCTGTCGATCTCCACGTTCCCACTGACGTGGCCGGACGTCGCTCCTCACCTGGTTGTCGCCGCGCTCGCGTTGGCGACTCCGGCGTTCATCCCGGTCGGGCAGCCGTGACGCACGCGATCGCATTCGACGATGTGTCGTTCCAGTACCTGGACCGGCCGGAGTGGGCGTTGAAGGACGTGACGCTGAGCGTTGCGGAAGGTTCCTTCGCTCTTGTCTGTGGTGCGACGGGGGCGGGGAAGTCGACGCTTCTGCGCGCGGTGAACGGGCTCGTCCCACACTTCACGGGCGGGATCTTCTCGGGTCACGTCGCCGTCGGCGGCCGCGACACGCTCGATCATGCGCCGCGCGATCTAGCGGACGTGGTGGCGTTCGTTCCTCAAGATCCCGGCGCCTCGTTCGTGCTCGACCGGGTGGAGGACGAGCTTGCATACGCGATGGAGAACCTGGCCGTCGAGCAATCGCGGATGCGCCGCCGGGTGGAAGAGACGCTGGACCTGCTCGACATCGAGAGGCTGCGCGAGCGAAGCGTGAGAACCCTCTCGGGGGGTGAACGCCAACGCGTTGCGATAGCCGCCGCTCTCACGCCGGGGGCCAAGATCCTGTTGCTGGACGAGCCGACGAGCCAACTGGATCCGCAGGCGGCCGAGGACGTTCTGGCCGCCCTGCACCGCCTCGTCCACGATCACGCGGTAACGGTGGTGCTGGCGGAGCATCGGGTGGAGCGCGTGGCCGGGTTCGTCGACCTCGCGATCGGGTGCTTCGGCGGGGGCCGGGTGGAGATGGGCGATCCGGCGACGATGCTCGAGCGGATGCAAGCGGGTCCCACCGTTTCCCGGCTGGGCCGGCTGTTCGGCTGGACGCCCCTGCCTCTCACGGTGCGGCAAGCCCGACGGATGGCTGCGGAGCGCGGGCTCGCGCCGCGGCGCGCGCCCGCCAAGGCGGAGGTTCCCGCCGGTGCCCCAACCCTGCTCCGCGCCGAGCGCCTCTCTGTCGACTACGAGCAACAGCGCGTGCTCCGCGACGTTTCGGTGTCACTGGCGGCCGGCGAGGTGGTTGCGTTGATGGGCCGCAACGGCTCGGGGAAGACGACGTTGCTGCGATGTCTCGCCGGTCTTCATGCCCCCCTGCACGGCACCGTCTCTATCGCCGGCGCGGCTCCGCGACCCGGGCGCGACGTCGCTTTGTTGCCGCAGACACCGGAGGACATCTTGTTCAAAGACAGCGTCGCAGATGAGGTGCGGGCCACGCTCGAAGCACACGCTCGCGATGACACCCCCCAGGCGATCCTGGGGAGGCTTGGGATCGGTGATCTGGCATCTAGGCACCCGCGAGACCTTTCCTCGGGCGAGCGAGTCCTGACGGCGGTCGCGGCCGTGGTCGCGGCCGGTGCCAAGGTGCTTCTCCTGGACGAGCCGACGCGTGGGCTCGACGCTCGCACGAAGGAGCGACTCAGCAACTTCCTCCGTGGCTATGCGGCCGAGGGCCGAGCGGTCTTTTTCGCCACACACGATGTCGAGCTGGTCGCGGAGCTGGCGGAGCGGGTGGTCATGCTGGCGGGCGGAGAGGTCATCGCGAACGGAACGCCGCGCGAGGTGCTTTCGGATTCGCCGGTATTCGCCCCCCAAACAGCGCGCGTCTTCGGGCCGCAGTGGCTGACGCCCGAAGAGGTGAGGGACGCGGTGGAGTCGTGACGGATTCGCCGCTCCGGCGCATCTTGTTGATCGGGGCGAACCTGGTAGGTCTCGCTGCGTTCCTGTGGCCGTTCGCGCTGCCGGGGGCCGTAGGTGGCGCGGCCGCTCACGAGCTGGATGCGCCGATCATCTTCGTCGTTCTCATGGTGTGCCTCGGCGCACTGTTGTTCGCGGAGCTCGGACGCGGTGGGCTCGGGCCGAAAGCGGTCGCGCTGGTAGGTGTGCTGGGGGCCGCGATGGTGGCGCTCCGCCTGCCTGGCTTCATCGCAGGGTTCTCTGCGATGTTCATCGTCGTGCTCGTTGCCGGCAACGCGTTCGGCCCCGGGTTCGGTTTCGTGCTGGGGGCGGTCGGGACGTTCGCTTCCGGGCTCTTCGTCGGCGGCCTAGGCCCGTGGCTGCCGTTCCAGATGGTGGCGGTCGGGTGGGTCGGGATGGGCGCGGGGGTCATGCCTCGCTCGGGCCGGTGGCCGCTTCGGATCGCGGCGCTCGCCGCGTACGGCTTCGCGGCCGGCTTCTTGTTCGGAGCCGTCATGAACCTGTGGTTCTGGCCGTTCGCGACCGGTTCGTCCAGCCTCGGGTGGGCGCCTGCGGCGGGGGCGGGGGAGAACCTGCGCCGGTACGCCGCGTTCTACCTGGCGACCTCGCTGGGGTGGGACATGTTCAGGGCGGTCGGGAACGCGGTGATGGTGGTCGTGTTGGCGCGGCCCTTGCTCGGCTCGCTCGATAGATCGGCCCGCCGGATGCACCTCGAGGTCAGAGGGGCATAATCAGTGGTGGAGCCGGCCGGGCGGCCGCGGCCTTCGGGTCGAGGAAAGTCCGGACTCCACAGGGCAGGACGCTGGTGAAAGTGCCAGGCGGGGTGACCCGCGGAAAGTGCAACAGAGAGCAGACAGCCCCGGTCCGCCGGGGTGATGGTGAAAGGGTGAGGTAAGAGCTCACCAGCGCACCGGGTGACCGGTGCGGCTAGGCAAACCCCGTCCGGAGCAAGACCGAGCAGGAGGCATGGGTGGCCCGCCCGCCGGCGTCGAGCCGGCAGCCTCCGGGTAGGTCGCATGAGGCGGGCGGCAACGTCCGTCCCAGATGGATGGTCGCCCCCGGGCTTTTGTGCCCGGGACAGAATCCGGCTTATAGGCCGGCTCCACGACCTGGGCCCTCTCGCCGAGAGGCGAGGGGGCCCGCTTTCGCTAGAAAGCCGAGCCGGCCTGGGGCCCCACCGCAGGTGGGGTATTCCCCTGAGGTTACCCAGGCTTGGGCCCTCTCGCCGAGAGGCGAGGGGGCCCGCTTTCGTTTTGTCCCTGGGGGACTATGTTTGCTTGCTCTGAAAGGTGCAAAACGGACGAATCCCGAAAACCTCTCGGCCAGTAATAGGTCTACGACAGAGGGGGTCCCGTGGACGGTGGTTGGTTGCGGAGGGTCGCGGTCATTGCGCTCGGAGGGCTCGTCGCGGGAGCGATGGCCACCTCGGGATCGGCTGCAGAGCCGGGTCGCTACATCGTCGTACTGAAGGACGGGACGAACGCATCTTCGGCCGCGGACGATCACGCGGCCTCGTTCGGGGCCAGGGTCACTCATGTGTACGAGCACGCGCTGAAGGGATACGCGGCGACGTTGAGCTCCCAGGCCGCCGCGAACATCTCTAACGACCCACGGGTGGACTGGGTCCAGCCGGACGCAGAGGTGCATGCGTTCGCGCAGACGCTGCCGACCGGGATCGACCGGGCCGACGCGGAGCTGAGCACCACCGCGAAGATCGACGGTGCCGACGATCGTGTGAACGTCGACGTTGCCGTGCTCGACACCGGGATCGACCTCACGCATCCGGACCTGAACGTCTACCGTTCCACCAACTGCTCCGGCGGCTCTCCTTTCAAGAAGAAGTGCGGCACCGGCGGGGATGATGACAACGGCCACGGCTCGCACGTCGCGGGAACCATCGGTGCACTCGACAACTCGACCGGTCCCGTCGGCGTCGCTCCGGGTGCGCGGCTGTGGGCGGTCAAGGTTCTCAACTCCCAGGGCAGCGGCTACCAGTCCTGGATCGTCGCCGGGATCGACTACGTGGCTGCCAACGCGGCCGAGATCGAGGTCGCGAACATGAGCCTCGGCGGTGGCGGCTCCGACGACGGCAACTGCGGCAACAGCAACAACGACGCCGAGCACAAGGCCATCTGCAACGCGGTCGCCAAAGGCGTGACCTTCGCAGTCGCCGCAGGGAACTCTGACGAGGACTCTGCGAAGTCCGTTCCGGCGGCCTACGACGAGGTCATCACGGTGTCCGCGCTGGCGGACTTCGACGGCCTCACGGGCGGACTCGGAGCGGCGACCTGCCGCCCCGACGTCGACGACACCTTCGCGGATTTCTCTAACTGGGGCTCCGATGTCGACATCATCGCTCCGGGCGTCTGCATCTACTCGACCTACAAGGACGGCGGGTACGCCACCATCTCCGGTACGTCGATGGCGTCGCCGCACGTAGCCGGCGCGGCCGCGCTCTACAAGGTCAACAACCCCAGCGCCAGCCCTGCCCAGGTCCGCGATGCTCTGATCGCGAACGGTGGAACCGACTGGAGCAACCTCGACGACGCCGACCCGATCAAGGAGTCGCTCCTGAACGTAAAGAACTTCTAGACGCCGTCGGCTAGACGATCAATGGGCCCCCACTGCGGGGGCCCATTCGCGTCCGGCTACCGCCGCCGCACACGTCCGGTGTCCTAAAGCGGGTTGGCGCCTAGGATTCTCGTATGCACACCACCCTCAAGGCCTTCCTCGCGCTTGCGTTCGTCGTCGTGATCGGAACGGTCTTGATCCAGCCCATCCTGCAGGCGGTCGAGACCGCTCCGGTGGGAGCCGTGCGCGAGCGTCAAGAGGCCGATGCTGGTGACAAGGACGCGTCGCCTCCCGAGCCCGCCGAGGAGCCCGAACCGGAGCCGGTGCCGACCCCGCTTCCGACCGAGGAGCCGGACGACGCCGCGGCCGCCGTATCGGGCCCCTTCCGGCGCCAAGACCTGGTGGCGCCGTACCCGAAGAGCTGCCTCGCCCGATCCGCGTCGCGGGCAGCGGGCGCGAGGATCGTCGTCGGGACCGGCCCTCGTCTGACGGTGGGCTCGGTGGCGGGTCGGGCGGTCACGACCGGCCGCGCCGGCACTGCGATCGGGTTCGACGCGAGGGGGCGCAACGTTGCCGCTCTCGCTCGGTTGAAGACCCTGGTCGTGGGGCCCGCGGACCTCACGCAGCTACGCCCTCGGAACCAGGTGCGGGCGTGGGCGTGGTCTCCGGTAGGTGGTTGCGGGTTCGCCCTCGGGTCCGACGGCAGCCTCGTCGTCGAGACGTCCAGAGGAGAGACGGCGACGCTGGTCGACGAGGGCGTGAGGGACGTCCTCGTGTCCCCCGACGGCGCTCGCCTGGGGATCGTGGTGGAGGAGGGACGGACGACCTCGGTGTGGGTGGCCGATCTGCGCGCCCTGTTCATGCGCGAGATCCAACGAACCGTGGGGCATCGAGGGCTCAGCTTGCGCGCCTGGAGCCCCAACGGGCGGATCTTGTACCTGTCCCTCGCGCGCGGGAGCGGACTCAGCTTCGTCAGCACCGCTGAACCTCCTCAAGAGGGAGGCATCGTGGCGGCGCCCGTGACGAACCTGGAGCTGTGCGGGAAGCGGCTGCTCGGGATCGTCAACGGCAGCGTCGCGGCGATCGGGTTGCGCGGCCGGGACTACCTGACGGAGACCGACGCCGGTTATTCGGCCGCATCTTGCTCACCCGACGGCGGGTTCATAGCCGCCGTGCGGGCAGGACGGCTGGTTCTGTTGAACGGGAACGGAACCCTTGTGCGGGAGCTGGTAACGGACACGGGGTACCGCGACGTGTTCGTGGACTGGGGGCCGCGCGGCGCCGGGTTGATCTTCGGGCGGAAGCGCTCCGGCGCCAAGAGCACCGAGGTCTGGCACATCGCCGAGGGCGGGACCGCCCGCAACACCGGCCTCGTCTATCGCGGCGCGGGCTCCGTGGACTGGAGCGCGACTCCACCTACCGGCCTCGCCACGAGCTGGCGAGGCGCCTCGGACTCTTCTCCCTGAGGAGACCGCGGCGTCTGGCACCCTGGGAGGCCCATCCCGCCACGAAGGAGCGCCCATGTCGAAGAAGGTCGTCAGCACCACCTCGGCCCCCGAAGCGATCGGCCCCTACTCGCAGGCGGTAGCGGCCGCGGACCTCGTGTTCTGCTCGGGACAGATCCCGCTGGACCCGGCGACGATGGAGTTGGTGTCGGCGTCTGTGGGAGAGGAGACGGAACGCTGCATGCGGAACCTCGAGGCGGTTCTGGCGGAGGCCGGGTCGGGCCTCGAGCGCATCCTGAAGACGACGATCTACGTCACCAACATGGATGACTTCGCCCAGGTGAACGAGGCGTACGGCGCCTTCTTCCCGGCGGAGCCACCGGCGCGAGCGACCGTCGGCGTGGCGGCGCTGCCGAAAGGGGCGCGGGTCGAGATCGAGTGCGTGGCGCTCCGATGAGGCTCAGCACCCGCCCCGGGGTGCGGCTACTTCGGCTCCCCGACGATCCGATCGCCGACGAAGATCTGGACCTCTCGTTCGTTGGAGGTCCCGGAGACCGGTTCCAGCCCCGCCTCCTCCGGCGTCTGCGCGTCGATCCGCTTCACGTACGTCTCGAGCCGGCTCATCAGAAACAGCAGCCCAAGGATCGCGAACGGCCACGCCGCCAGCACGAAGAGCAGGACGATCTGGTAGCGGGTCACGAGGGACAGTGTCGCAGAGCATGACCCTCGAGAGGCGGGATATCGAGGGATTCGTCGACCCCGAGCGGCTGGTGGAGCGTCTCCGCGCGCTGGTGCGCGCCGAATCCGAGAACCCGCCCGGACGGGAGCTCGAGGCGGCACGGGTGGCGGAGGCGCAATGCCGCGATCTCGGGCTGGACGTGTCGACCCACGAGGCGGAGCCGGATCGCCCGAGCGTGGTCGCGCGCTGGGGCGGTGGCGGCGGACGAGTGGTGGGTTTCTGCTCCCACATCGATGTCGTTCCGGCGGGCGACCCGACGCTGTGGGCGCGCGACCCATACTCGGGCGAGGTCGTCGACGGACGTCTCCACGGCCGTGGCTCGGGCGATGCGAAAGGGCCCTGTGCGGCCGCGCTCGAGGCCGTGGCCGCTCTTCGGTCCGCCGGGTTCGACTTCCCAGGCATGTTGGAGCTCTCCTTCGTCGCCGACGAAGAGGCCGCCGGTTTCAAGGGTGCGGGGTACCTTGCAGAAAAAGGTCTGATCAAGCCCGACGTCGCCATCGTGGGCGAGCCGACCTCGCTCCGGGTCGTGCGCGCTCAGCGCGGGGTGTGCTGGTTCCGCATCACGACGCGGGGGCGCGCCGGCCACGGCTCCGCGCCAGAGCGGGGCGTCAACGCGATCAAGCACATGGCCGAGATAGTTCTCCACCTGGAAGAGACGCTGCCCGACATCGTGCACCCGGTCGTGGGCGGCCCCAGCATCGGCGTGGGCACCATCCGCGGGGGCGAGAAGGTCAACATCGTTCCCGCTTCGTGCATCGCCGAGATCGACCGGCGCAGCGTCCCCCCGGAGACGAAAGAGGACGTGATCGCGTCGGTCGAGAAGGCGGTGGAGCTGGCGCGCGAGAGGTTCCCCGAGCTCGATGCGACCGTCGAGCTTCCCTTCTACGGCGACCCTTTCGAGGTAGAGCCGTCGTCGGAGGTCGTGACGGAGGTTCTGGGGTCGGTCGAGGACGCGCTGGGAAGCCCCGGCGAGATCATGGGCTTCCGCGGCGCCTCCGACGCACGCTTCCTGGCGGCGCAGGGCGCGGACGTCGTCGTGTGCGGACCCGGTGACATAACGCTCGCCCACACCGCTCACGAGTCGATCGATCTAGACGAGCTAGAGCGAGGAGCCGTCGCGTACGCGCTCGCGTTCGCGCGTCTGTTGTCGAACGGGAAGTGACGTGAGCTCAGCGTTCTCGTGGGGTCAGACGATCAGCTCACTCCTCGAGAGGCGAGACCTGTCCGAAGACGAGGCGTCGGCCGCGATGACCGAGATCATGGAGGGCGCGGCGTCGCCCGCGCAGATAGCCGGGTTCGTCGTTGCCTTGCGCGCCAAGGGTGAGACGACCGACGAGATCGCGGGGCTCGTGCGAACGATGCGGTCCTACTCGGAGCGTGTGGAGGTAGAGGGGGATCTGCTCGACACCTGCGGGACCGGCGGCGACCGCAGCGGGACCTTCAACGTCTCGACCGCGGCCGCGCTCGTGTGCGCGGGGGCGGGCGCGAAGGTAGCGAAGCACGGGAACCGAGCCGCGTCGTCGCGTTGTGGGTCGGCGGACGTCCTCGAAGCTCTCGGCGTCAAGATCGACCTGCGGCCCGAGGGTGTCGCCTACTGCATCGCGGAGGCCGGGATCGGCTTCTGCTTCGCGCCGATGTTCCATCCCGCGATGCGTCATGCGGCGTCTCCGCGCCGCGAGTTGGGCGTCGCAACGGTGTTCAACTTCCTCGGCCCCCTCACGAACCCCGCGGGGGCGCGCCGGCAAGCGCTGGGCGTGTCGGACGCGGCGATGCTCGACAAGATGGCGCGGGCGCTGAAGCGGCTGGGAAGCGAGCACGTCGTCGCGTTCCGCGGCCACGACGGGCTTGACGAGCTGTCGACCGCCGGCCCGTCGCGCGTCATCGAGCTCGTCGGCGGCGAGACCAAGGAGTGGACGCTGGACCCGTCCGAGCTCGGGCTTCCGCCCTCACGCCTCGAAGACGTCGCCGGAGGCTCCCGTGACGAGAACGCGGCGTTGGTCAGGCGCGTGCTCGAAGGCGAGGGCGGACCCCGCAGAGACATCGTGCTCCTGAACGCCGCCGCCGGTCTCCTGGCGGCGGGCCGCGCCCGAGACATCGCGCACGGGCTCGAGCTCGCGGCGCAGGCGGTCGACGACGGGGCCGCCGCCCGCGCGCTGGAGCTTTTGGTCGCCGCGTCTAACGCCTGAGCGAGCGCGGCCGCGGGCGTCGGTCTGTGCGAATCGGCGGCCGCCGGTTGCTGCGCCGACCTGCATCGCCCAGGTACCGCTGACACTGACGATCTCGCACGACGGCGCGTTGCGCTGCACCCACCCCCAGATGACACGCGCCTCTCGCTGGAGCTGTGAGGACGCGAAGCAGCCGACCTTCTCGCTCCGCGCGGCGAGCCTGAGTCGCGCGACGAGCTCCGGCCCGTCGGGAGCGGCGGCCGCGAGCTGTGCGTCCCGGATCAACACGCCGCGACCGCCTATGCGCAGCACGATGTCGCCCGCGTCGAGCAACGATCGCAGCTGAAACGCGTTCGCCAACGCGCGCTCCACGGCCGCCGCTCGCTCGCGGACCTCGGTGGCCTCTTCGAACCGTTCCGCTCGGGCCAGCCGCCGCATCTTGTCCTCGAGCGCGGTGAAGATCGGCTCCGGGTCTCCCCGCAGCGCCTCCGCGAGCCGTCGCATCTCGGCCGCGTGCTCGTCCCGGTGCGTGCCCGTACACCGTCGCATCTCCGAGAACGCGCAGCCGCCGCAGCGAACCGGGTCGCTGCAGCGATGGATCGCGTACGCGTCCTGGAGGGCGCCCATCAGCGTCTTCACTACGCGGACGCTGGTGAACGGCCCGACATAGAGGTGGCCGTCCTCGCGCGGCACCCTCGCGGTCGACAGTTTCGGCACCTTGACGGAGGCGTTCAACTTCAGATACCAGGCGGCGGTCCGCTTGCCGGCGCGGTTGTGCGGCGGCTGCTCCGCGCTGATCGCCCGAGCCTCGGCCACCTCGGCCTCGAGCATCGTCTGGAACTCCTCGACCTCGATCCGGTCGACCTGGCGGAGAAGGTCGCGGATCTTGCGGCGCGGGTCTCCGTAGAAATAGGAGCGCGCCCGCGCTCGCAGGTCGGAGGCCTTGCCGACGTAGAGCGTCTCTCCTCCCGCGGCGACGAACCTGTAGATGCCGGAACGCCGCGGCAGGCCGTCGGTGAGCCTGATCTTGGAGAAGGTCCCGTCGAGCCGGCTGCTGGACATCGCCACCAGGTCTTCGAGCGTAGTCACGCCGAACCCCGCCACCCGCTCGATCAGGTGGTGCAAGACGTCGATCGTGGCGAGGACGTCGGCGTAGGCGCGGTGCGTCGGCTGATGCGCGCAGCGAAGGTGCCGGGCCAGCGTCTCCAGCTTGTGGTTCGGGACCTCGTCGGCCAGGATCTTGCGCGCCAGGAGCGCCGTGTCCACAACCCGGTTCTCGAGCTCTGGGTACCCGGCTCTGGCGAGGGCCGCGTTGACGAACCCCACGTCGAAGCGGGCGTTGTGAGCGACCAGGACCGTGCCGCGGAGGAACTCGAGCAGCGACGGGAGCACCGCCTCGATCGGAGGCGCCTCGATCAGAAGGTCGTCGGAGATCCCGGTCAGCAGGCGCACGAATGCAGGCACCGGCTGGCGCGGGTTGACGAGGGTGTGGAAGGTCCCGACGGCCTCGCCCATCACCACCTTGCAGGCGCCGATCTCGGTGATCTCGGACGCGGCGGGGGAGCCGCCGGTCGTCTCCAGATCCAACACGCAGAAGGTGACGCCCGCCAAGGGCGTGCCGAGGTCGTCGAACGAGCGCTGCAGCCGCATGAGCGGGCAGTTTATCGAACATATGTTCGATACCGCAAGAACCCGTAAGGTTGGTCCTCCTATGGTGCAAGAGATCACCGGCAGCTCCTCCGCGGAGCAAGAACGCCGGGTCCTCGACCTCGAGCAGACGCTGGAGTCGCTGCGCGAGGACTCCGAGATCGCCCACGTCCTCTTGGGTCTCGCCGGCCTCTTGGCAGAGGTGCGGTCGGTGGAGGAGACGCTGGAGACGGCGGTGCGCGTGGTCCCAGAGCTCCTGGGTGCGGATCGTTGCTTCGCCGCCACCCGGCTCGGGATGGGGCGTCAGTTCTCGATCATGGCCCACGCGGGGTTCGAGCCCGAAGAGGTCGAGAGGCTGCGCGAGGCGACCGCGGGCCCCGAGAGCCTGCCGTTGCTGTCGGCGGCACTGGTCGAACGCACGCCCCTGATGATCCCCGACGCCTCCGTGGACGAGCGTGTGAGCGCCGAGCAGAGGGAGCAGCCCGGATTGGGCGCTTATGTCGGGATCCCGCTCGTGCGCTGGGGCGAGGAGTTCGGTGGGCTGGGGCTCGAATACTCCGAGCCGAGGGAGTTCAAGCCCAAGGACCTCGCGCTGGCCAGAGGGATCGCTCGCCAGGTCGGGGTGGCGTTGGTCAACGCACGCCGCTTCAACCTGCTGGCCGGACTGAGGGCGTTCGGGCTCCGGGTGGCATCGAAGCTCCGCCTGAGCGAAGTCATCGAAGAGATCTCCCACGGAGCCGCCGAGCTGTTGGCGGGCGACGCCGCCTCGATCTACTTCTTCGACTCGGACCGCCGCACTCTGGTGGCGCCCCCGGGAGTCGCAGGCGCCGCGAACGGCGAGCTGTTGCGCGTCGACCTCAACGAGGCGCCGTGGAGCGGCCTCGGTCAGGAGCGGGCGATCGTCGTGCCGGACCTGCGCCTGGGAGGTGAGGATTCGGACCCCTGGACGATCGTCGCCGCCCCCGTGCCGGGCGAGGGCGAGGGGGTGGTGGGAGCGGTGCTGGTCTTCTTCAGGAGAGCCGTCACGCTCGCGCCCGACGAGGCCGAGGCACTGAGTGTTCTCGCCGGACAGGCCGCGATGTCGGTGGAGAACGCCAAGCGCTACGAGCGTCAGCGGCGCGTCGCGCGCAGCCTGCAGGAGGGTCTCTTGCTGACCGACCTCCCCACGCTCGAGGGGTGCGATCTAGCGGCCGTGTACGACCCCGCGAGCGGCCAGGCCGACATCGGGGGTGACTTCTACGACGTGTTCGATCTTCCCGGCGGCAGGTACGCCATCGTCGTGGGAGACGTTTCGGGCAAGGGGGCCGAGTCCGCAGCTCTCACCGCGATGGCGAAGTACATGTTGCGGGCTTTCGCCATCCGCAACCCGGCGCCGCCGTCGGTGCTGTTCCATCTCAACAACGCGTTGGTGCACGACTTCGAAGCCGAGAAGTTCGTCACGCTGATGTACGGCCTCCTAGACCCCACGCAGCAGCGCTGCAGCTTCGGCCTCGCCGGGCATCCGCCTCCGCTGATCTATCGCAGCGCGACGGAGACGGTCGAGACGATCGAGTTGCAGGGGAGCATCCTCGGCGTGTTCGAGGACGAGCAGTACCAGCAGGAGACGTTCACCTTCGACGAGGACGACGTGATGATGGCTTTCACCGACGGGCTGCTCGAGGCGCGTTCGGGAAAGGAGTTCTATGGGCGTCGCCGGATCGAGCAGCAGCTGTTGAAGCGCGCCCCCGGCGCAAGCGCAGCCGAGCTCACGCAGCGTTTGCTGGAGGATGCGAAGGAGTTCGGGTCGATCAGCGACGACACCGTCGTGTTCGCCTTGAAGTTCCTCGACCAGCACCGCGCCTGATGGCCTACCTCTGCAACGCGTGCGGCAACAAGACGCGCTTCGACGTGTTCGAGAAAAAGCGTGTCCGCACGTTCCAGCACTTCAGTCTCGGCGGCGAGATGACCGTCGAGGAGGAAGAGATACTCGAGCGAGAGGTGGAGCGCGTGGTCTGTAGGTGGTGCGGCTCCGCAGACGTCTCTGCTCCGGAGTCGGATCGTGTGCTCGAGGACAAGGGTTGAGCGCGGGGCCACTGTCCGGCCTGCGCGTCCTCGACCTGACCCGGCTGCTGCCCGGCGGCTACGCGACGTTGCTCCTGGCCGACATGGGCGCCGACGTTCTCAAGGTGGAAGAGCCCGGCAAGGGCGACTACATCCGGTGGACCCCCCCGCTCGTCGGCGAATTCTCCGCCGCGCACATCGCTCTCAACCGCAACAAGCGATCGATGACCCTCAACCTGAAGTCAGAAGCCGGACGGGAACTGTTCCTGGAGCTTGCGGACGCGCACGACGTCGTCGTCGAGTCCTTCCGCCCCGGCGTGCTCGAACGGCTCGGCGTCGGATGGAGCACGCTGGCGGCACGTAACCCTCGCGTCGTCTACTGCGCGATCAGCGGGTACGGCCAAGATGGGCCGCGGGCGCAGGAGGCCGGACACGACGCCAACTACATCGGCTACGCAGGACTTGCCGCGATCACCGGTGAAGAAGGACGGCGACCGGTGCTCCCGGGCGTGCAGATCGGCGACCTTGCGGGCGGGGGCATGGGCGCGGTGGTAGCGATCCTCGCGGCCTTGAACCAACGGGAGCGCACCGGGCGCGGGGAGTTCTGTGACATCTCCATGATGGACGGCGCGATGTCGTGGCTGACGATCCACGCGGCCTCCTTCGTTGCGACGGGCGCCGAGCCGGAGCGCGAGCAGATGCACCTATCGGGCGCCTACCCCTGCTATCGCGTGTATCCCGCGCGCGACGGCTATCTCACCGTCGGTGCCTTGGAGCCCCAGTTCTGGGCCGCATTGTGCGATGCGATCGAGCGGCCGGATCTGCGGGACGATGCCTTTGCGGCGGGCGACCGGCGGAACGTGGTGATAGCGGAGCTCGAAGGGCTGTTCTCGACCAAGACGCGGGCGCAGTGGGTGGAGCACTTCGGCGGGCGCGACGTGTGCGTCGCGCCGGTGAACGGCTTCGGGGAGGCGTTGGCGGACCCACAGGCGCGAGCTCGCGCGATGGCGTTCGAGGCCGACGTACCGGGAGCGCCGGGGTGGACCCACGTGGGAGACCCTCTGAAGTTCTCCGGTTCCGCCCGGAAGACGTCACTGCGTCTGCCGCCGCCGCGGATGGGCGAGCACACCGACGAGGTGCTGCGGGAACTTGGGCGAGACGTGGCCGCGATCGAGGCGCTGCGCGGCGAGGGAGCGATCTGATGTCGGCGCTTCCGGAGGACGTCGCTCGAACGGTGGCCAAGGGCGTCGCCGCGTACCTGAGGGCGGCGGCGACGCCGGAGCTTCCCCCCGCGCTGGCGACGTTGAAGAAGACGGTTCAGGCGCCGAAGGCGCTGGCGCGCCAGCGGGACCGGCTGCTCGCGGTGCTGGAGGACGAGGCGCAGCGCGCTCTGATCCTGGAGTGGCTCGAAGACGGCAAGCCGGCGCTCTCGCAGGGTGAGGTCGAAGCTCTGAAGCTGGCGACGGAGAGGCCGGAGGGGTGGGCAGACCGGTTGGCGGAGCGGACGAAAGCGGCTCGCGGCCCTGCTCCGTCGTCGAGCTCGAACGTGGTCGAGTTGGAGCGCAAGCTCGAACGGGAGAAGGAGGCGCACCGAAAGGCCAAGGAGGAGGCGAAGCGGGCGAAGGGCGCGGAGCTCGCGGCGATCAAGGTCGAGCGGGCGCGGTCGCTGCGCCTCGACGAGGAGCTTTCGGATCTGAGGGCGTTGATGCGGGAGCGCGAGGCGGACGTACGAGATGCTCGCGCGGTAGCGGAGCGCGCGACTAAAGAGCTCGAGCGCACGAAGCGCAAGGCGCGCTCTGACGTGGACGATCTACGGGAGCGCTTACAGCAGTCTCGTGACGAGGCGCGGGAGCTCAAGAAGAAGCTGACCGCGCTCGAGCGGGAGACCGCGGCCGCGTCGCGGAGCTCGAAGCGGGCCGCGGCCGCGAAGAGCCCCGCCACGGAGGAGCGGCCGCGGGGTCCCCGCGTCGTCCTGCCGGTCCCCAAGGGTCGCTTGGCAGACGCTCCCGAGACGCTGGCGGAGTGGCTACGCCGCGACGACGTCACCCTGCTGGTCGACGGCTACAACGTGACCCGGAGCGCGACCGGCTACGGC
This sequence comes from Actinomycetota bacterium, assembly GCA_030776625.1. Taxonomy (NCBI): domain Bacteria; kingdom Bacillati; phylum Actinomycetota; species Actinomycetota bacterium. Next base: position 25,596 of record JALYHL010000007.1, read on the forward strand.
CATCTGGCCCTCGAGCAGCAGCGGGAGCGACTGCGGGACTCGTTGAAGAACCTGGCGAATCGCCTCAAGGTGGAGACCGTTCTGGTGTGGGACGGCGGCGAGGTCGAACCCGGCACCAGACGCCCGGGCGCCGGCTACCTGACGGAGGAGTACTCGGAGGCCGACCGGAGCGGGACCGGCGCCGACCGGGATCGCGCCGACAGGCACATCGTCGGTCGGCTGAAGACCATGCCGCCCCGTCCGGTCGTGCTGGTGACGAACGATCGGGGACTGCAGGACGAAGCCCGCCGGGAGCGGGCGACGATCGCCACCTCCGCGCAACTCCTGGCCCAGCTCCGCTAGCGGGTCGCGAAAACCTGTCGTACCCCCTCGCTAACTTCGGTTGTACGTCGGCGAGAGAGAGGGGTCCCCCCATGCGGATCGAGTGTTCTGACTGCGAGATGTACCGGTCGCAGCACTGCGACGAGTGTCTGGTCACGGCGTTGCTCCATCCGCCCGATGGCGTGGTCGACATCGACGAGGATCTCGACCCCGGGTTGCGGGCGCTGTCGGGGGCTGGATTGATCCCCATCCTCAGGTTCAGGCCCCGCGCCGCGGCGCCGTCTCCGGAGGAGGACGACCAGGTCGCGGGCGCCGGGTAAGCCTCACACCTGCTTATCCTGCGCGCATGACCACCACGCGCGCTCTTCTCGCGATCTCGGTGCTGTCGCTGCTTGCCGCCGCGGTGGTGGCGCTCGTATCTCGTACTCCCGCGGACGTCCGCCTGGACAGGGCTCCCGCCGACGCCACCGATCCCAGCCACGGCGCGACCTTCACGGAATCTCAGGTCCGCCGCCACGGTGCCTACCGAGAGGCCTCGTACGCGGCGTTCGGGGCCTCGCTCGTCGTAGAGGTAGCGACGCTGTTGCTGCTGGCTCGGGGGCCGCTGCGCTCTGTGCTCGAGGCCGGGCAACGTCTGCCCGGGGGATGGTTCACCCGGACGCTGCTAGCCGCCGCGTTCCTCGCGCTGATGACGTGGGTCGCGCAGATGCCTCTCGCGTACGTGCACGGCTACGTGGTCCAACACGCGTGGGATCTCTCTACCCAGACGGTGGGACCGTGGTTCGTCGACCGCCTGCGATCGCTGCTGGTCGGCGTCGTCGTCGCTCTCGTCGGCGCGACCGCGTTCTTCGCGCTGGTCAGGTGGCAGCCGCGCACCTGGTGGGTGTGGGGTTGGGCCGGCTTCACGCTTCTGACCGCTCTGTTGTTCTTCCTGTATCCGGTCGTGATAGCGCCGTTGTTCAACAGGTTCACTGCTCTGGACGACGCCGCGCTCGAGCGCGACATCAGGTCGCTCGCGGCCGAGGCAGGCGTCGAGGTCGACGATGTGCTGGTGGCCGACGCGAGCCGGCGCTCGACGGTGGAGAACGCGTACGTGGCCGGGCTGGGAGCAACGAAGCAGGTGGTGCTCTACGACACCCTGCTGACGGCGGGCAGTCCCGCGGAGACGCGTTACGTCGTAGCCCACGAGCTGGGTCATCAGGTGGAGAACCACATCTTGAAGAACCTGGTCCTGTCGTCGGTCGGGCTGGCCGTCGGGTTCGGCGCGCTGGGGCTGCTGGCTCGACGTTCCGGGTTATGGCGGTGGGCGGGAGCCGACGGCATCGCCGATCCGGCGGTGCTGCCGCTGCTGCTGGTGTTCGCGACGCTCGCGGGCCTTCTCGTCCTGCCCCTGCAGAACGTCGTGTCCCGCGCCTTCGAGGCGCGGGCGGACCAGATCGCGTTGGACCTGACGGGAGACCCCGACACCGCTATCCGCGTTCACCGCCGGCTCGCCTTCTCGAACATCGCGGACCTGCGGCCGCCCGCGGCGGCGGTCTGGCTCCTGTACTCGCACCCGCCCGTCGCGGACCGGATCGAAGCCGCCGTGGCCGAAAGGGCCCCGGCGCAATAAACTTCTGGCTCCAACACGTCGAAACCGTCGGCGGATATCGATCTGGACAAGGGGGACCTTCTATGGCCCAGACGATCATCGAGAAGTTCCACGAGCGCGTTCGGACGCATCCCGAGAAGGTCGCGTTCCGCTACAAGTCCGGAGGCCAGTGGAAAGACGTCACGTGGCGCGACTACGGCAACACGGTCCAGCAGGTGTCCAAAGGCCTGATGGCGCTGGGCTTCGGCCACGGCGACAAGATCAGCCTGCTTTCGAACAACCGGCCCGAGTGGCACATCACGGACGTGGCGGCGATGTGCCTGGGTGGGGCAACCGCGGCGATCTACGCTACGAACTCGCCGGAGCAGGTCGCATACATCGTGTCGCACTCCGAGTCGAAGGTCGCGTTCGTGGACGGACCCGATCAGCTCGAGAAGGTCTTGAAGATGCGGTCCGAGCTGCCGAACCTTCAGAAGGTCGTGGTGTTCGAGGGCTATCAAGGTGATGCCGACCCCGAGTTCGTCACGGCATGGGACGACTTCCTCCGTTCCGGCAGCGGGATCGAGACCGCGAGGTTCGAAGAGGCGACCGCGAACGTGAAGCCGGAGGACCTGGCGACGTTCGTCTACACATCGGGGACCACCGGGCCTCCGAAGGGCGTCATGCTCACGCACTCCAACATCTGGTTCACCTGCAACATGTCGAACGCCCACATCCCGATCCAAGATGGCGAAGAGGCCCGTGCGCTGTCGTACCTGCCGCTGTCTCACATCGCGGAGCGGATGATCTCGCACATCTACCAGATCTATTACGGCGGCACGACCTGGTTCGCGGAGTCGATCGACACGCTGGTCGCGGACCTGCAGGCGTGCAAGCCCACGTACTTCTTCGGCGTCCCGCGGGTGTGGGAGAAGTTCTACGCCGGTGTCATGGCCGCTCGCGCGGAGCGGGATCAGAAGATCGCCAAGGCCGAGGGCAAGGAGAAGGCGAAGCTCGAGCGCGAGGCCAAGCTCGTGAAGTCGGCCGTCGACGCGGGCATGGCGGTTACGAAAGCCGAGCAAGAGGCGGTCGCCCGCGGCGGCAAGATGGCCGACGCGAAGATCCCGCTGGGCCTGAAGGTGAAGCACGCGGCCCTCGACAAGCTCGTTCTCCACAAGATCCGCGCGAAGTTCGGGCTGGACGAGTGTCAGCTGCCACTCTCCGCGGCTGCTCCGCTCAGCCCCGAGCTGATCTGGTTCTTCCACGCGATCGGGATCAAGATCACCGAGGGTTACGGCCAGAGCGAAGACAACGGCCCGACGACGTGGAACCCGCCCGACGCGATCAAGATCGGGACCGTGGGAACCCCCTTCCCCGGTCTCGAGGTGAAGATCGCGGAAGACGGCGAGATCCTGGTCCGCGGTGGCAACGTCATGAAGGGCTATTACAAGGACGAGAAGGCGACGCGCGAGACGATCGATGAAGACGGGTGGCTGCACTCGGGTGACGTCGGCGAGCTCGACGAGCACAACTTCCTGAAGATCACCGATCGCAAGAAGGACCTCATCATCACCGCCGGCGGCAAGAACATCGCGCCGCAGGAGTTGGAGAACAGGCTCAAGACGAGCCACGCTCTCATCTCGCAGGTCGTCGTCATCGGCGACAAGCGCCCGTTCCTCACCGCGCTGGTGACGCTGGACGAAGAGAAGGCGCCGAGCTGGGGGCAGGAGCACGGCATCGAGGGCGGGATCGCCGAGATCGCGCACCACGACCGCACCGTGAAGGAGATCGAGGGCGCGATCAACCAGCTGAACCAGGGCCTCGCGAAGGTCGAGGGGATCAAGAAGTTCCGCGTACTCGAACGGGACTTCTTGCAGGAGGAAGAAGAGATCACCCCGACGATGAAGGTGAAGCGCAAGAAGATCAACGAGATCTACGGCGAGGTGATCGAGGACATGTACTCGAAGGAGTCGCCCTCGGGCGCGGGAGCGAAAGCGCCGCTCCGCAAGTAGTCACAGCAACGCGAGCTCAGTCGAAGAGCCCACTCCGACCGGGGTGGGCTCTTCTGCGCGTGGAGGAATCCGCGCAGGCCCGCCGAATCCTGACCCAGGACGAAGACGGCTGCGAGGCGATGCCATGCCTCGCTCGATCTGGGAGCGGAGATATATGAAGCGGATCGTCATCCTTGGTGCCTTGTTGGCGCTGGTCGCGGGAGGGCTCCATGTGGTTCCGGCAGCGGCGGCTGCTGAGGGAGACCCAACGGTCGTTCCGGACGTGGTCCAGATCGAGGACCCTCTCAACGACGCGAACTTCTTGAACGACCAGGACCAGGCACCCAACGGTCAAGGGGACATAGTCACCCCGGCCGATGCGGGCAGTGTGAGCGACCTTCTGAAGGTGTGGTTCACGAACACCGCTGAGGAGGTTTCCGCACACATCCTGGTCGAGAGAGTTCCTCCTGCATCCACAACGCTGCTCTACCGGATCTACACGTCTCCCGGCGAGGGGCCCGAGGGTAAGAACTCGAAAGGATGCCTGCGCTTCCTCGCGATCATCGGCGGCAAGACCCAGGGCCAGGACACCTCGACCTACCGCGGCGCGGACTACGGCGCCCTTGACGACATCTGCAACGGAACAGACGAGGTCGTCGGCAAGTTGACGCTGGAGGCCAGCGGCGACAACGGGATCATCACGATCACTGGACCTCGCTCGGCGAGCCCCCTGTTGAAGGATGGCCTTTCGCTCACCCAGCCTTATGCCGTGAGCAAGCTCGTCGCGGGAGCCGAAGGACAGACCTACCTCTCCTCTGCCACGGCGGACAACACCAAGATCGGCACCGACTACGCGCTCCAGGAGAGCGACGCGAGTACGCCCCCTCCCGGGAAGAACCCGACCCCCGGCAAGAAGAAGGGCTGCGACAAGGGCAAGGGCAAGAAGAAGGGCTGTGCCAAGACCCCGAAGACGAAGGCGTGTGCACCTCTGGCGCCAGCGACCGCCGGCGCCGACGCTCCGGCTGTGACCCTCACCGACGAGAACACCGCAGACAAGCCGCTGGTTCAGAAGGTCACGATGGAGCGGAAGTTCGACGAAGGTCTCGCTGGGGACGCGAAGCCGACCAGCGTGAACGTCCAGGTCGACACCAACCTGAAAGAGGTCGGGCTGTACGCGACCCTCGAGTTCCCCGCCCGTCGGGACTATGACCTGTGGGCTTACTTCCCCGGCTCCGACAACAAGGAAGCTGCTTCCTCCCACGGGTTCAACCCGCTTATCGACACGAAGGGCCTGCCTGGCCCGGCCGACCAGTCGAACACCGCCAGCAACCGGGGTGGCGAAACCACGGCAAGCTCAGAAAACCTGGTGGGCATCCTGACCCCAGACTGCGGGGGCTACACCGTGACCGGTTACACCTACCTGGGTGAGGGCGGCGAGCTCGACCTGAAGCTGTGGCTGGGTGAGGTCAAGTACGACCCCGCTAGCGACGCCGAGGAGGGCGCTGTGGGTCGCGCCTACAACTCGATCATGACCCTCCTCTAGAACAACAGCGACAGGACTCCTCCAACAAAGAGCCCCCGGGAACGGGGGCTCTTTCTTTTCGGGCGTATCATCGCGGGCGCTGCGGCTACCTACGAAGGAGGCGACAGTGCCAGTAACCGTTCGCGACATCCGCGCGTACAAAGAGCGCGGCGAGCGCTTCGCGATGCTCACCGCGTACGACGCTCCCTCGGCCCGGCTTCTCGAAGAAGCGGGCATCCCTGTTCTCCTCGTCGGAGACACCCTGGGCGAGGTCGTGCTGGGTCACACCTCGACCGTTCCCGTGACGATGGAGGACATGCTTCACCACACGGCGGCCGTCCGCCGCGGGTCCTCGAACTGCTTCGTCGTCGGCGACATGCCCTTCATGAGCTATCAGGCGTCGATGGAGGAGGGCATCCGCAACGCCGGCCGGTTCCTGAAAGAGGCCGGTGCGAATTCCGTGAAGCTGGAGGGCGGAGGCCGGATGGTCGATCTCGTGGCGCGGCTCACCGAGTCGGGGATCCCGGTGATGGGTCATCTCGGTCTCACGCCTCAATCGGTAAACCAGCTGGGCGGCCACCGGGTCCAGGGCCGAGACGCCGCGGACGCCCTGCGGATCGTGCAGGACGCGAAGGCGCTGGAGTCCGCCGGGGCGTTCGCCCTCGTGCTCGAGGCAGTGCCCGCTGACCTGGCGGCCGAGGTGACGCGGACGTTGACGATCCCGACCATCGGCATCGGCGCCGGACCAGAATGCGACGGCCAGGTCCTCGTGTGGCACGACTTCCTCGGGATCACTACCGGGAAGGCGCCCAAGTTCGTGAAGCGGTACGCGTCCCTGGCCGACGAGATCAAGGGCGCGGCCGCGAGGTTCGCTGAAGAGGTCGCGGCGGGAACCTATCCGGGGCCCGAGCACAGCTACCAGTAAGAGGACCGGCCCGCCGCGGTTGTGTCGGTAGCATCACAACCGATGGCGGAGACGAAGCGGTGCCCGAAGTGCGGCGGGCTGAATCCGGTGACCGCGGAGTGGTGTGGCCAGTGCTTGGACCGTTTCACGCCCAGGCGCGGCCCACTCAGCATGGTTCCGCCGCCTGTGACCGAGCCTGCGATCGCTCCTCCTCCGCCACCAGGTCCCGTTCAGGCCGTGCCTCGTCCGCCCGCCGTGGGCGTGTCGCACGGGGCCTTCACCGTGCGCGAGCACGGCGTGGTGTGGACCTGTTCCCGCTGCGAGACCGAGAACCCGCTCGACTCCCCGGCCTGTTCGGTGTGCGGGACCACGTTCGCGGAGGTCGTGCGTCCGAAGCCGGAGCGGCCTCAGCGCGACCCGGGGATGGCCGCCATGGTGTCGTTGTTCCTGCCCGGAGCCGGCCACGGGTACCTGGGGCTGTGGGGCCAGGCGGTGGCCCGAGCGGTGCTCAGCCTGTGGGTCCTCTTCGTCGTGCTCATCTCACTGCTGCAGCGGGGTCAGGCGGGTTCGGCTCTCATCTCGGTCGTCTTCGGGATCGCCGCGACGGGCTTGTGGGCCGCGGCCGCGCACGACGCTTATCGCGAAGCGCGGGACGAAGCAAGCCAGGTCCTCTTGAAGGGCAAGGTGTTCCTGTATCTCGTGCTGGGCCTGTTGGTCCTGCTGCTCGTGCTCCTGCTGTCGTCTGGGTTGCGAGCCCGCGGCTAGGGGAGGCGGGTGGCGGCTAGCGCGCCCGCCGGACCTCCCACCGCCCACGATCCTCCGCGGTATGCGGCGCCGGCGCGCCCCTCGCGGTCGAGCGCCAGCAATCCGGCGGTCGCCGTCGACCTGCGGCCGACAAGTGTGATGATCTCTTCGCAGGCTTCTTGAGGCGCGGCGCCGCGCTCGATCAAGACGGCGACGCGGACGACGGCCAGCTCCTCTAGGAAGGTCTCACCCACACCGGTTCCGAGAACCGCCGCCTCGGGCGATGCGTACAGCCCCGCGCCGAAGATCGGAGCATCGCCGACCCGTCCGGGAAGCTTCGCGAACACGCCGCCGGTGGACGAACCCGCGGCCAGCCGTCCCTCGTCGTCCAGCGCCACTGCGCCGACGGTGTCGACGTGCTCGGGTGATCCGTAAGCCTCGGGCGTCAGCGAGCCTGCGCGTCGCGCCTCCTCCCACCGCTGCCTCTCCTCGGGTGAGGTGTCCGGCAGCTGCTCCATGTCCCGCCCGAGCGTCACGGCGCCGTTACCCGTCACCAGCACGTGCGGCGTTCTTTCCATCACCCGGCGAGCGAGCGAGATGGGATGGCGCACCCGGACGTTCGCCACACCGCCGACGCGACCGGTCGCCCCACAGGCCAGCCCCGCGTCCATCTCGAGGATCCCTTCACTGTTCAGCACCGAGCCGTACCCGGCGTTGAAGCGCGGATCGTCCTCGAGTGCTCGGACCGCCAGCTCGACCGCGTCGAGGCGGTCGGTTGCGCCCGCGCCCGCGGCTACGAAAGCGTCGAGACAGATCGTCTCGGGTTTCGCGATGCCGGACACGCCGCCGTGCACATAGACGATCGTCACGGGCGACAACTTACGATGCGGCAATGTCGATCTATGTGGTGTCCGACCTCCACGGCGCCGTCGATGCGCTCCGCAAGGCCGTGCCGGAGGGGTCGACCTTGCTGCTGCTCGGCGACCTGGTGAACTTCCTCGACTACATCTCGATGACCGGCATCCTGACGGAGGTGTTTCCGATCGAGGCCGTGCAGCGGGTCGTCGATCTGCGCACGGCAGGCGAGGTCGAGGAGGCCCGCCGCGTCATGAGGGAGCGCTCCGCCGGGCGCGAGGACGAGGTGCGTGCGGAGATCGGCCGACGCGTCGAAGCGCAGTACCGGGCGGTCTTCGAGGCGCTGGTGGATCCCACGTACCTGATCCTCGGCAACGTCGACAATCCCGCGCTCGCGGGCTCCCTGGCGGCGGTGTCACCCGGCGTCCACCTGGTCGACGGCGAGGTGGTCGCGCTCGAGGGAGAGCGGTTCGGGTTCGTCGGAGGAGCGCTTCCGACGCCTCTGCACGTTGCAGGGGAGGTGTCGGAGGAAGATATGGCGGCCGCGATAGAGCGTCTCGGTGACGTGGATGTCCTGTGCTCGCACATACCTCCGTCTATCCCGGAGCTCTGCTACGACACGGTCGCCGGCAAGCACGAGCGGGGGAGCGAGGGACTGCTGCGCTATATCGAAGACGTGCAGCCACGGCGCGCGTACTTCGGGCACGTTCATCAGCCTCTGGTGTCCGCGTTGCATGTCGGGCGCACGCTGTGTATCAACGTCGGCTACTTCCGCTCGACACAGCGCGCCTGGCGCCACGCCTGCGACTGAGCTACAGAGAGGAGGAGGAACCGTGGCAGAGACCGTGAAGGACTCGATCGACATCGACGCGACGGCCGAAGAGATCTTCGAGGTCGCGACCGACTTCGAAGCGTATCCGGACTGGAACCCGAACATCAAGAAAGTGGAGATAAGGAAAACGGACTCGAAGGGTCGCGCGACGGAGGTGTGGTTCGAGGTCGACGCGAAGGTCAAGAAGGTGCAATACACGCTGAAGTACAGCTACACAGGAGCCCCGAAGAAGTTCTCGTGGAAGCTCATGGATGGCGACGTGAAAGAGCTGAGCGGGTCGTATGAGTTCGACGAGTTCGAAGACGTGACCGACGTGAGCTACGAGACGTCGATCGACCCGGGCTTCAAGATCCCGAGCATGTTGAAGCGTCAGGGAGAGAGGCAGCTGGTGAGGGCCGCGCTGCACGACCTCAAGAAGCGCGTCGAGTCCCGCTAGCTCGTGCGCATCGTTCTCTTCACCGGGAAAGGCGGCGTCGGCAAGATGGCTATCATGCTGCGAAGTCGCTCGCGAGCAGGAACATGGACGCCGCGCAGCTTGACCGATCGGTTGTGGATTCCCTTCACGAGAGGTCCAGAGAGATGACCGATGAAGCACGCGCCGCGCGCTACAGTGACCTGTTCGGGCCGAATCACGACCCCGGCGAAAACAACTGTGCCTACTGCCCGATCTGCGCAACCGTCGGACTTCTTCGCAACACCAAACCCGAGGTCCTGGAGCATCTCGCCGCCGCCGCGCGAGAGTTCATCGCCGCCGCGTCGATACTGCTTGACGAGGCGAGTGAGGTGGTCGCCGCCGCGGAGGAGGCGGCCAAGGCCCGTTCGCCCCGTGGCGCGGATGCGAACGTTCGCCGCATAGACATCTCCTAACGCCCTTATCCTGAGCCGCATGAGCATCGTCATCGGGATCGACGTCGGCGGCACCACGACGAAAGGCGCCCTGGTCGACGGAAGCGGCCGCGTGTCCGAGCGGGTCGAGTGGCCGACGGAAGATCGCGCTGCGACCAAGAGCATCATCCGGGTTGCCGAGTCACTCTCGTCGCGCGCACTCGAGCTCGGGGAAGGCGTAGCCGGCCTAGGGGTGGGAGCCGCGGGTTTCATCGACCACGCCGCAGGGTGCGTGACGTTCTCGCCGAACCTCGTCTATGACGATCCGCACATCCGGAGCGCGGTGCAGACGAGGGTGGAGGTTCCTGTCTTCGTAGACAACGATGCGAACGCGGCTGCGTGGGGCGAGCGCGCCTTCGGAGCTGCGCACGGGCTGGACCACGTCGCACTGTTGACGCTGGGCACGGGCATCGGCAGCGGATTCATCGTCGACGGGCGTCTGATCCGGGGTTCGACCGGTGCGGGAGCCGAATTCGGCCACACCGTCGTCGACCCGTCGGGCCCGCGGTGTCCATGCGGGCTCCGGGGGTGTCTCGAGCAACTGGCTTCTGGCGGCGCCATCGGTCGTATGGGGCGGGAGGCTGCGTTGCAAGATCCCGATACGAAGATGATCGACCTCGCCGGCTCTGCCGAAGAGATCGAGGGCGAGCACGTTGCCGCCGCCGCTTCGGTTCATGACGAGGCCGCCGTGCGCGTGCTGCGTCGCGCTGGTCGCGCCCTCGCGGTGGGTCTTTCGAACATCGTGAACATCTTCGACCCACAGATCATCGTCCTCGGCGGGAGCGCCGTCTCCGCGGGCGAGCCTTACCTTGGTGCGGCGCGCGACGGCTTGGCAGAGATGATGAGCGCGCAGCGCCGCCGCCCGGTACGGCTGGACGTGGCGGGGCTGGGCAACGACGCCGGCATCGTCGGTGCGGCTGCTCTCGCTTTGGCGGGGCTGACAGAGGAGGAGACCTGATGACCGATGACACCAGCGGAACCGACCTGGCGACCACGACTCCCGCGTCGGCAGCGAGTCCGGCGGCTCCAACCGACCTGAAGGAGTACCTGCTTCTGCTTCCGCGGTTGCTGAAGCTCGTGTGGCGCCTGGCGCGCGATCCCCGCGTTCCCGCGCGTACGAAGGCCACGCTGTTCCTGCTAGGCGGTTATCTGTGGTCTCCGATCGAGATGATCCCGGACTTCATCCCCGGGATCGGGCAGCTCGACGACATCGCGGTCCTCGCGTTCGTCCTCGATCAGATGCTCAACCGTCTCCCGGAGGAGATAGTGCGCGAGCACTGGGACGGCGACGAGGACATCCTTCAGGTGGTCAAGGAGATCCTCGACATCGCCACCGCGTTCGTCCCGGGGTGGTTGAGGAACCGTTTCGGCAGCTAGACGCCCAGCCGGATGACGGGTGCGGGGGCCGTGCTGGCCCTGGTTCTGATCGAGTGGGCCGCGGGCTGGGCCGCGATCGCGGCGTGGAGCCAGTCCTGGCACGTCGTCAGGCGCGGCCACTTCCGCATCACGGGGTGGATCGTCGCCATCCTCGGCGGGATGGCGTTGGTGGCGAACCGTGACGCCGTGGCTCAGCTAGCGGATGCCGGGTCACAGCCGGCCCTCGTCGCCGGCATGGCAGCGGTAGCGGGTGGGTTCGCGGTCGCTCAATACCTGCGCCACGATGCCGCGGGCGTCGCCGCGGGCGCGGTCGCTGGGGTGTTGGGGGCGGCGGCCCTCATCGTCTCGGCGGGATACATACGCGGTTGGTCGGATGCGCTGGCGGCAACCGGGCTGATCTCGGGCGCGCTGTTGCTGGGCGCCGTGACGAACGGGATGATGCTGGGTCACTGGTACCTGAACCAGCCCGGCCTGAAGACCTGGGCGCTCGGCCGGTTGACCAATCTCTGCATCGCCGCGGTCGTGCTGTCTGCGCTGTCGGGAGTCGCCGCCTACCGCGAGCTTGCCGGGGCGTCCACCGAGGGCGCGGTATTGGGGATACCCGGGTTCGGCGAGTCCTTCTCGATCGTCTTCTTCGCTGTATGGCTGTCGATGCTCGCCCTGACGGGGGCGGTCGCGTGGGGAGCACGGCGGTGCGTCACCATCCGCTCGATCCAGTCCGCGACCGGACTTTTCTACGTCGCCATCCTCACGGCGGGGGTTTCGGAGTTCTTGCTCCGTTACCTGATGGTGAACGCGGCGTGACCGACGTGCTGGTGGGCGTCACGCTGCCGCAGTTCACCGACGATCGCGCCCGCTTCGCGGACGGTGCGCAGCGTGCGGAGGCACTCGGGTTCGATTCGATCTGGCTGTTCGATCACCTCTGGCCGCTGTCGGGCAACAAGGACCGTCCGATCCTGGAAGCGTGGACGTCGCTCGCGTGGATAGCCGAGGCGACGGAGCGCGTGGCCATCGGAACGCTCGTGACGCGCTCGTCTCTCAGGAACCCCGCCCTTCTGGTCCACATGGCAAAGACCGTGGCTGCCATAGCGCCGCGCCGACTGATCATCGGGATCGGCAGCGGCGACCACATGAGCCGCGCCGAGAACGAGGCGTTCGGCATCCCGTACTGGGCCGGGGCGGATCGCCTGGCTCAGTTCGAAGAGGTCCTGGCTCTCCTGCGAACCGAGCTAGCGGCATCCGGCGTCCAGCTCTGGGTTGCGGGGCGTTCCGATGACGCTTTAGACCTCGCGGCGCGCTACGGCGACGCCTGGAATGGGTGGGGAGGCAATCCCGACTCGTTCGCTCGCGATGCGACCACGGTGGTGTCGTACGCGGGCGAGCGGCCGGTGGAGCTCACCTGGGGCGGGGTTATGAAGGAGCAGACCCCCGAAGCCGCCGCCGAGGAGCTGTCGGGTTTCGTCCGGGCCGGCGCCAGGCATCTCGTCTGTACCTACGCTCGGGCGTGGCGGTCCGGGGTCTACGAGACGCTGGCGGAAGAGATCCGGCCGCGGATACACCGCGACCAGCGGAGCGTTTCATGACGCGCGTGTTCCTGGTCCGTCATGGCGCGACCGAGTGGAACGCCGAAAAGCGTGCCCAGGGACAAGCCGACGTCCCGCTGAACGACAAGGGACGGCTGCAGGCGCTGGATGCGGCGAAGCAACTGAGCGGCTTCGGCGTCCGGGCTGTGTACACGAGCGATCTGCAGCGCGCAGTGGACACCGCCAAGCCGATCGCCGACGTCATCGGGTTGGCCGTGGTGACCGACCCCGCCTTCCGCGAGATCGATCAAGGCGACTGGACAGGGTTGTCCGTCGATGAGATCGCGCGAAGGTGGCCGCGGTTGTGGGGGACCGCCCGCCACTACAGCGCGCGCCCGGGCGGCGAGTCGCCGGATCAGGTGCGATCGCGGGCTATGGGTGGACTGGAGAAGGCGGTCCGCGCGAACCCGGACGGCCCCATCGTCGTCGTGAGCCACGGAGGGACGATCAGGTGGATGTGCGCGGAAGCCCTGGGCTACGACGACCGGAGCTCCGCTCGGCTGCGCGGCGTCGGCAACGGCGGCATCGTATCGATGAACGCCGAGATGCGAGATGGGAAGCTGGCCGTGTGGGGACTGGAGCGCCTGGACGGCGCGACGCCCGACCTAGACGACCCGAACGACTGAGCCTCGCTAAACCTTCAGCTCCTCCGGGGTTGCCCCTACCGAGAGAACGCGTCCATCCCTGAAGATGCGCAGCTCCACGGGGCGCCCGATCGCGGTGTCGATCATCCGGCGTTGCAGGTCCGCGGCATCCTCGACCGCAGACCCGTCGAGGTCGAGGATGAGGTCGCCCGGGCGTAGCCCGGCTCGTTCTGCCGGACTGTCCGGAACGATCTCGACCAGCTCGATGCCGTGGCTCCTCCCTGTCGCGGTCGCGACGCGCGGCGGCAACGGTCGATGCCCTCCGGCGATCCCGAGGTAGGCGCGGCGGAAGCGGCCCTCCTGCATGAGCGCTCCGACGATCCTGCGGGTCACTTCGTTGATGGGCACCGCAAGGCCCAGGCCGTTTCCTGCCACCGCCGTGTTGATACCGACCACCCGCGCGGCTCCGTCGGCCAGTGCTCCTCCCGAGTTCCCGGGATTCAACGCCGCATCGGTCTGGATGACGTTCTCCACGACCCGGCTGGCGCTGCTCGCGCGGGTGGGGAAGGAGCGGCCAAGCGCGCTGACGACGCCCGCGGTCACCGAGCCCGACAGGCCCATCGGGTTCCCGAGCGCAACGACGAGCTGACCGACCACCAGGTCGCTCGCATCGCCGAGAGGCGCGGACTCGAGGTCGCGGGCCACGGTGCGGATCACGGCCAGGTCGGACAGTGGATCGACCCCGACCACGTCGAAAGGCGTCTCCATCCCGTCCCAGAACGTGGCGGACCCATGCTCGGTCCCGGCGACCACGTGGGCGGAAGTGAGGAGGAAGCCGTCGGAAGCGACGGCGACCGCGGACCCGCTACCGGATGCGGGGCCGCGCCGGGTGTGGTGAAAAACGGCCAGGCTTGCGACCGCCGGCCCCAGACGCCGGGCGACGGCAACCACCGTTTGCGAGTACGCGTCCAGAGCCTCCACCGCGCCTCCTCCCGCTGCTTGTAATAGTGTAAGCAAACTTACAGGACAAGGGGGGCCCTGATGGAGGAGATAGCGGGGTGGTTCGCGGGCCGCCTGCCGGAGGACTGGTTCGAGGGCGCGCCCACAGTCGAGGTCGATCGCGAGGAGATCCTGGTGGTGGGGGCGCTAGCGGACGTGGATCTGGGCCCGGATGCTTCGGCGGACGCGGCTCGCGCCGCCCGCGCCGCGCGGATCAAGCGCTTCCGCGAGGAAACGAGAGCCGATCGCATGGCCATTGCGGACGAGGCGCAAGCGCGGTACCGCCGGAAGGTGTCTTGGGGAGCGCGTTGCGGCGACGTGGAGCGGCACTTCACCGCGTTGGCGCTCCCAGTGATGACGCGTCTGAGGAAGCGCGAGCGCGCGGTACTCGACACGCTCGTCGAGGCCGGCGTGGCGCGCAGTCGTAGTCATGCCCTCGCCTGGTGCGTCCGGCTGGTGGGCGACAACCAGGCCGAGTGGATCGAGCGACTTCGTGGAGCCTTGACGGAGGTCGAGAAGGTCCGGGCGCAAGGGCCGCGCTGACCGATCCACCTCGGTGCCCCTTGTAGGTTCTCGGGATGGACTTCAGGCGCATCGACCGATTCCCGCCGTACGTCTTCTCGATCGTGAACGACCTGAAGATGCGCGCCCGGCGCAACGGCGAGGACGTGATCGACCTCGGCATGGGCAACCCCGACATCCCCACACCGGACGCGGTCGTCGACAAGCTGAAGGAGGCGTCGGAGAACCCGCGCAACCATCGCTACTCCGCGTCTAAGGGGATCCCGAAGCTTCGGCGGGCCATCTGCGACCACTACGAACGGTCCTGGGGGGTCGACCTGGATCCTGAGACGGAGGCGGTCGCCACGATCGGTGCCAAGGAAGGGCTCTCCCACCTGGCCTGGGTCCTGCTGGAGCCGGGGGACTCGGTGATGGTTCCGGAGCCGACGTATCCGATCCACACCTACTCGATGATCCTCTCCGGCGCGAACGTGATGAGCGTCCCGCTTTCGTTCGGCTCCGACTTCTTCTCGGACATGGTTGCGGCGTATGAGCGGTCGCAGCCGAAGCCCAGGGTGCTGCTTTGTTCGTTCCCGCACAACCCGACCACTGCGGTCGTAGATCTCGATTTCTTCGCGCAGCTCGTGGAGTTTGCGAAACAGCGGCAGATGGTGATCGTTCACGACCTCGCGTACGCCGATCTCGTGTTCGGGGAAGAGCGCGCGCCGTCGCTGCTCCAGGTCCCGGGGGCGAAGGACGTCGGGATCGAGTTCTTCTCGATGTCCAAGTCGTATTCGATGGCGGGATGGCGCCTCGCTTTCGCGGTGGGCAACGCCGAGCTTGTCGGCGCGCTCACGAAGTTGAAGTCCTATCTTGACTACGGGGTGTTCCAGCCGATCCAGATCGCCGGGATCATCGCCTTGAACGAGTGCACCGAGGTGCCGAAGCAGATCCGCGAGATCTACCTCAGCCGACGCGACGCCCTGTGTGACGGGTTGGACCGCATCGGCTGGTCGATGATGAGGCCCCCCGCGACGATGTTCGCGTGGGCGGAGATCCCGGAGCCGTTCCGCGCGATGGGCTCCCTCGAGTTCTCGAAGTACCTCGTGCGCGAGGCGAGGGTGGCCGTGTCGCCCGGCGTCGGGTTCGGGCAGTTGGGTGACAACTACGTCCGCTTCGCCCTGGTCGAGAACGAGCAGCGCATCCGCCAAGCCGTCCGAGGGATCCGCAGAGCCCTAGAGCAAGGGCCCCCCAGCTAGCGCTCCTGGACTCCGCGAGCTAGCGCTCGCGCAGACCCGCCAGGCAGAAGTCGGCGGCCTCCGCGGCGAGCTCGGGACGGTCTCCCGACGTCTCGGGGTAGGTGCCGAAGTAGACCTCGACGAAGTGGAAGATCGCGCCGAGGATCCCGTGCGCCATCAGCTCCGGGTCTCCCTGCCTGATCGAGCCCGTTGCCATGCCCTCTTTGATGTGGACGGCGGTGTCGGCGGCGATGATCTGCTGACCCTTTTCGACGAAGCCGGCGAACTCGTCGTAGCGGGCGGCCGTGCGGATGAGGCTCAAGAATCCGGGCTTGCTGCGGAAGAACTCGATGGAGGCTTTGATGCCGGCCTCGAGCCGTTGAACGGGATCGTCGATTCCCTCGATCACCGATTGCTGCGCGCGTCGTAGCTGCAGCAACGAGCTCTGCAGGAGCTCCGAGAACAAGGCCTCTTTGGACGGGAAGTACCAGTAAAAGACGCCCTTGCCGACGCCGACCTCGTCGCAGATGTCGCCCACCGCCGCACCGTGGTAGCCCTGCTCTGCGAAGAGACGGGCGGCGGCCTCGAGGACCTGCTCGCGCCTCTGGGAACCCCGTTTCGTGAGCCTCCGCTGCGTCATCGGCGGAAAGATTAGCCGCTCCCTCGGACGACGACGGCGTCGGTTGTACGCTGCCGCCCGGCGATGGTGGAAGTGTCGAGCAGGCGACGCGTCGTGATCGTGGGAGCCGCAGGTCGCGACTTCCACAACTTCAACGTTCGCTATCGCGAGGACCCGTTGGTCGACGTCGTGGCGTTCACCGCCACCCAGATCCCCGGGATCGAGAACCGTACGTATCCGGCCGCGATCGCTGGGCCGCTGTACCCGCAGGGGATCCCGATCCGTCCCGAGGACGACCTCGAGCAGATCGTGCACGGGCAACACGTGGACGAGGTCGTCTTCTCCTACTCAGATGTGTCGCACGAGACGGTCATGCACCTTGCATCGCGCGCTCTCGCTGCGGGGGCAGACTTCACGCTACTGGGGCCCCGCTCCACGATGGTGGGCGCGACCGTTCCCGTCGTTGCCATCGCGGCCGTCCGCACGGGGTCTGGGAAGTCGCAGACGACCCGCGCGGTCTCGCGCATCTTGAAAGGGGCGGGCAAGAGGGTGGCGGTGGTTCGGCATCCCATGCCCTACGGCCGGCTCGAGGAGCAGGTCGCGCAGCGGTTCGAGAGCTACGAGGACCTGCTCGCGGCGGACTGCACCATCGAGGAGCGTGAGGAGTATGAGCCCCATCTCGCGCAGGGCTCGATCGTCTACGCGGGGATCGACTACGCGGAGATCTTGAGACGCGCGCAGCAAGAGGTCGACATCGTGGTCTGGGACGGCGGCAACAACGACCTCCCGTTCTTCGCCCCGGACGTTCACATCACTGTTGCAGACCCGCTGCGCGTCGGTCACGAGACCACCTACCACCCGGGCGAGACGAACCTCCGGATGGCGGATGTGGTGGTCATCAACAAGGTGGACTCGGCGAAGCTGGAGGACCTCGAGCGTCTACGCGCCACGATCGAAGCGGTGAACCCGGGCGCTCACGTCGTCGAGGCGCAGTCGCCGATCACGCTGGACGAGGACACGAGCCTCAAGGGGAAGAAGGTTCTCGTCGTCGAGGACGGCCCCACACTCACGCACGGTGAGATGACCTACGGAGCCGGAGTGGTCGCGGCCAAGCGCGCGGGGGCCGCATCGTTGGTCGACGCGAAGCCGTGGGCCAGCGGGACGATCAAAGACGTTTACGCGAAGTACCCGCACATCGGGACCTTGCTGCCCGCCATGGGGTACTCCGACCGGCAGCGCAAGGACCTGTCGGACACGATCAATGCGTCTGACGCAGACGTGGTCGTTGTGGCAACGCCGATAGACCTACGCAAGGTGTGCGACATCCGCAAACCCGCGGTGCGCGCGACCTACGAGCTAGAGGAGATCTCGACGCCGACGCTCAAGGACATCCTCACGAAGCGCCTGAGCCTCTAGCCGACCGGCGCTCACAGCGTGGTACGGGATCCTGCGGTTCTTACCTCGGCGTCTGCCCCCGCGGGACGGAGCTCCTCCCGCGCGAGCTTCTCCGCCAGCTCGCGGATGAACAACCCGACGTCGGTGATGATGCCGATCGATTGGAACGAGCCGCGATCCATGAGCTTCGTGACCGTTGCTTGATTGATGTCGACGCAGACGAGAGGGACGTGCGCAGGTAGGCAGTTACCGGTCGCGATCCCGTGCAACATCGTCCCGACGACGATGCAGAAGCCGATCGGGTTCTCGTCGCCGTCGCCCCAGATGACGTGGCGCAGCAGATGTTGCACCTCGCGCATATCCGTCACGACCTCCGGTAGGGGGCCGTCGTCACGCACGCTTCCCCCGAAGATGTAGTCGCACCCGTGCTTCACCAGCTCGTACACGATGCCGCCGGCGAACACTCCCGCGTCGATCGCCGCTCTGAAGGAGCCGTGTCTTCTGATCTCGTTGATGGCGCGGATGTGGTGCTCGTGCCCGTGCTCGGCCGCGATTCCCTGCGCCAGGTTGACGCCCAACGACGTCCCGAACATGTTGGATTCGATGTCGTGCGCGGCCACCCCGTTCCCGGCGAAGAGGGCGTCCACGTACCCGGCGCGGATCAAAGCGCATAGGTCCGGAGCCGATCCGGTGTGGACGACGGCGGGACCCGCCACCCACAGGATCCGGCGTCCAGACGCCTTCACCGAACGCATCTGGCTCGCGACTTGCTCGACCAGGAGGGCCTTCGGCTTCTCGCTCGAGACGTCCGACGACATGAACGAGAAGGCTTCTCCCGCGCCCTCGGGTCGTTCGGGAGGCGTGACCCTGACCCCGAGTCCTCCCATCACGATCTGCATACCGGTCTCGACGTCCGCCATCGGGATCGTGCGGGCGCGCCCTTCGCGGACGACGATGCCGCAGTCCATCTCTGGTCGCGAGACCTCGACCCAGCGGCCCTCTATCCGCACCTCTGTTCTCAGGTTGGTGGTGGAGTAGAAGCCGGGAGGGAACGCGCCCGCGACGTCGGCGGTCGCCAGCAAGGCGTCGACGATGCTCTCCGTGTTCGCTCCGTGCTGGCTCAGCCGCTCGATGAGTGCCGTGAGCTCCTCTTCCGACTCCGCGATTACTTTGATCCGTGCGGCCGACGTGTGTTCGTGCCGCGTGCCGATCTGAAGGTCCAGCATCTCGAAACTCGCGTTGCTGGCGTTGATCTCGTCGAGAGCCTTCGGCAGCGTGCCCGTATCCATGATGTGGCCCTCGAGCGTGATGATCTCAGTCGCCATGCTTGACCCTCTTCGTGATGAAGTCGTAGGTCCGCTCGAACACCTCGTGACGGTCGTGGTCCATCGTGATCACGTGATACGAGCGCTCGAACCACACGACTTCCTTATCCGTGGAGCCAGCTTGGTCCACGATCACCTGCGAGGCCTCCGGTGGAGCGGTGTGGTCGTTACGGCTGTGCATCGTGAGGATCGGCACGCGGAGGCTCGGGAGCAGGCGTTTGGCGCGCGCGGCGAACCTCAACATGTGTGGGACGGCCCGGACCGGCAGCCGGTCGTAACAGAGCTCGTCTTGACCCGGCTCGCAGATGTCGTTGCCGACGCCCGGGAATGACTTCAGCACCTTTCCGACGACCGGAGCCGCGAACCGCAGCGGGTCTTTGGTGAAGAGGAACGGGGCGATGGCGACGACGCCGGCGACCTGGTCCGGGCGACGCACCGCGCAATCGATCGCGAGGGCGGCTCCGAAGGAGAGACCGACGAGGAACACCTCTTCGTGCTCCGCCGAGAAATCGAGGAACTCCGTGTCCAGCGCCTGCACCCAGTCGTCGGCGTTCTTGAGGTTGAGCTCCTCCCACGAGGTCCCGTGCCCCGGCAGCCGGATGCCGCGAACCGACAGGCCCTTCTCGGCGAGATGCTCGCCCAGACCCCGCATCGACTTCGGGCTGCCGGTGAAGCCGTGGATCAACAACGCGCCCACGGGGCCACTACCGAGCGTGAACTCCTCGGCCCCCTCGCGGATCTCTAGCTCCTGTTGCATCGCACCCCCTTGTAACGCTTGCTCGCAGTCACATCCGCTTGCTCGAGTCGCCGGCTTGACGATTCTCCAACATCATGGTGACCTACTGAGTCGGGGGTAAGGCGCGCCAGAGCGCGGAGAGAGGTCGTTTCAGTTGGGTTACTGGGTCTTCAAGGCCATCTTGAAACCGATCCTGCGACTGCTTTACGGGATCAAGGTGGAGGGGCTAGAGAATGTCCCCAGGAAGGGACCGGCGATCATCGCCGCCAACCACGTCTCCTTCCTCGACTCCTTCTTCATCCCTCTCGTCGTGAGGCGCCGCAAGGTCACGTACCTCGCGAAGGCCGACTACTTCAAGAGTTGGAAGACCGCGTGGTTCTTCAACATGGCGGGCCAGATCCCAACCGAGCGCGAGGGTGGCCAGAAATCTGAGCAGGCGCTCAATACCGCGCTGCGCGTTCTCAAGGAGGGAAAGCTCCTCGGGATCTATCCCGAGGGGACCCGCTCGCCCACCGGCAAGCTCTACAGGGGTCGAACGGGCGTCGCGCGCCTCGCGCTCGCGGCCAAGGTTCCGATCATCCCGTGTGGCCTCATCGGGACCGAGGAGGTCATGCCGAAGGAGGCGAAGTTCCCGCGTCTGCTGGGGCGCCCGAAGGTGTTGGTGCGTTTCGGCAGGCCGTTGGACCTGGGTCGTTTCGCGGGCCAGGAACGGGATCGCTTCGTGCTGCGCTCGATCACAGACGAGTTGATGTACGAGATCATGCAACTGTCGGGTCAGGAGTACGTCGACGAGTACGCATCCCGTACCGCTACGGAAGTGTTGCCGGAATCGACCAGGTCGCTCGACGACATCGTCCTGTCGGAAGAGCCGCTCGCCGGGTAACCGGGCTCAGCCCGCCCAGTTCTTCGATCGCTCCACCGCCTTGCGCCAGCCTTCGTACAGGGAGTCGGCTTCATCGCGCGACGCGTCCGGTTCGAACTCCGCCGCGGCGCGCCAGCCGCGCCCGATCTCTTCTGGCGACGACCACACACCCTCCGCTAGCCCCGCGAGGTAGGCCGAGCCGAGCGCCGTCGTTTCGAGGTTCGCCGGACGCCTCACCGGCACCCCGAGCTGGTCGGCTTGGAACTGACAGAGCACGTCCATCACGCTGGCGCCGCCGTCCACCCGAAGCTCGGCGAGACCGACTCCCGAATCCGCCGCCATCGCGTCCACAACGTCGCGCGTCTGATACGCCATCGCCTCCACCGCGGCCCGCGCCAGATGGGCTTTCGTCGTTCCTCGCGTGATCCCGAGGTAAGCGCCGCGCGCGTAGGGATCCCAGTGCGGTGCACCCAGGCCCGTGAAGGCCGGGACGAGATACGTGTCGCCGGCGTCGGGCACGCTGGCCGCGAGCGGACCTGTCTCCGCGGCCGATCCGATGATGCCGAGGCCGTCGCGCATCCACTGGATAGCTGCACCTGTCACGAAGATCGCGCCCTCGGAAGCGAAGCTCGTGGTGCCGTCGAGGTCCCACGCCGTCGTCGCGAGCAGACCGTGTTGCGAGTGCGGCACCCGCTTGCCCGTGTTCATCAGGAGGAAGGAACCCGTTCCGTAGGTGTTCTTCGCCATCCCCTCCGAGAAGCAAGCCTGGCCGAACAGCGCAGCCTGCTGATCGCCCGCGACACCCGAGATCGGGAGCTCGGCATCGAACACCCCCGGCGCGGAGACGCCGAACCGGCCGCTGGTGGGGAGGACCTCGGGCAGGATCGCGCGCGGGATGTCCAGCCGTTCGAGGATCCAGTCGTCCCACGCCTGCTGTTCCAGCGAGTAGAGCATCGTGCGCGACGCGTTCGAGGGCTCCGTCACGTGCGCCTCTCCGTGCGTCATCTTCCAGATGAGCCAGGTGTCGACGGTGCCGAACAGCACCTCTCCTGCCTCCGCCCTCTTGCGCAGTCCGTCGATGTTCTCGAAGTACCAGATGATCTTCGTTGACGAGAAGTAAGGGTCGATCACTAGCCCCGTTCGCGCGCTGATCTCCTCCTCGAGCCCGTCGGCGCGCAGCCGGTCGCAGATCGCGGCCGACCGCCGGCACTGCCACACGATCGCGGGAGCGATCGGCTCCCCCGTGCGACGGTCCCACATCACGGCGGTCTCGCGCTGGTTGGTGATCCCGACCGCGGCGACATCGGCCGCGGTTACACCGGCATCCGCGATCGCCGCGGCAAAGATGCGCACGGCGACGTCCCAGATCTCGTTCGGGTCGTGCTCCACCCACCCCGGGTGCGGATAGCTCTGAGAGAACTCTGAATAGCCGCGTCCACGGACCTCGGCCCCCGGATCGAGCACGAGGGCAGTGATCCCGGTGGTGCCGGCATCGATCGAGACCACCAGCTCGGGCATCGCGCCTCCTCGGAAGGGTTCAGAATGGTCGGGTGCAAACCAGACCGGTGGCGGACAAAGCTAGCTTGTCCGGCCTCAGGAGATCGATCCGCGCCGACCTGTGTCGAGCGGGCGTCGACCCCTCGCTCACCTTCGACTGTCTGGTCGCCATAACGGAGGCGTGCACACAGGTCCTGCTGAAGGGTCGCCAAGATGGAGATGAGCCAGCCGTGACCTGGCAGATCGACCGAAGCCACGTCTGCTTCGAGGTGCGCGAAACGTGCTCGCGGGCCGCCTCGAAGGCGTCCCATCCGTCCGGGCGCTCTGCGACGGTGGCAGGTACCGACGCGGTGGGGGAGAACCTACCCCTGGCGGTGATGAAGAGCCTGATGGATGATGTGAGGGTTCTGGATGGGCCACGCGGGCGCACCATCTCCCTTACCAAGCTCATCCGATAGCGCTACTCTCCCCGGTGCGGGAGACAAAAAGGAAAATGCTGGAACCGTTCACGCACACCCTGCGGGAGGAACAGTCATGTCTGACCCGAACCACTCGCCTCACCTGATCCGCAAGGTCCACGACCCGGCGGACGGCCACACGCCCCCACCGCCCGCGCCCTCGGGCACCCTGGCGCACCCCGACGACATGCCGCAGTGGGTGGGAGAGCTGGCCGGGGCCTGGAACCGGGCGGCCAAGGCCGAGGTGGAGATCGCCAACTTCAAAGAGGATCTCGTCGAGATCGCATCCGACCTCCAGGCGCAGGAGGCCGCCGCTCGTGCCGCTCAGCACGCGGCGCTGAAGCAGGCGCGAGAGGCGACGGCGCAAGCAGAGCGCGCTGCCCAGGCCGCGGAGCGAGCGGCGAGCCAGGTCGAGAGGCAAGCCGCGGCCCTGGTTGCAGAGCAGCAAGCGGTCCGCACGACCCGGGAGGCCGTGGAGCTCGCCCAGCAGGCGGCCGCTCGGTCGACCGAGCAGCTCAACCTCCAACGGAGCGAAGAACAGAGCGCGCGCATCGCCCGGGAGACCGCTCTTCAGGCGGCTCGTATGGCGGCAGCGGAGGCGCAAGAGGCCAAGCAGATGGCGCTGGGGATCACTCGCGAGGTCGAAACCGCTGTGGGAGACGTTGTTCGCGCGGCTATCGGCTCGCTCCAACAGGCGGTCACGCGAGCTCGCGAGGAGGCTGGAGTAGCGGCACGTGAGGAAGCAGAGCGCGCCGGTCGGGAGGTCAAGGACGCTACGCAGCTGGCACTCCAGCAGGCGGTCGATGCGCTCGACCAGACCCGCGCGGCCGCGGCTCGCTCGGCACAGGACGCGATCCGCGCCTCGGAGGAGGGCATCGAGCGCGCTCGCGCAGCCGCCGCGTCGGCGGCACAGGTCGAGGCGTCTCGCTTGGCGCACCAGGCGCGCGAGGCCGCGGACCACATGGTTCAGGAATCCAACCGGTCCATCTCGGAGAACCGCGCTGCCGCAGAGATGGCGATGCGCAGTGCGGTGCAAGCCGTCACCGACGCCGCGGCGTCCGCGCGGCAGGAGAGCTCACAGGCTCTCCAACAGTTACGGGAGACGGCCGGCGGGGTGTCGCGCGAGGTGGCGGCGTCGTCGCAGAACAACCGCGGCGCGATCGAGCAAGCGGTTGCAGAGGTGATCACGGCGGCCCGCGAGGCGGTGCAGAGCGCGCGCGAATCCGCGGCCCGCGCGGCTAAGGAAGAGGCGGCCCGCGCGGTGCAAGAGGCGAGTAAGACCACGCTCGCGGCGACGAACGAAGCGATCCAGCAGATGCGGCTGGCCCAAGCCGCCGCCGAGGCGGCGGCCGAGGGCGCCCAGAGCTCGTTCCACGAGGCGGCTCGGAGCGCGCGCCGCGAAGTGGCGAACGGCGCGGTCGAGGAAGCCATCAATGCAGCCAAGGAAGCCGCTCGCGAAGAGGCAGAGCGCGCCGCGGCGGGTGTAGCGGCTCAGATCGCCGACGCCGCGGATCGCCGCCGCGTCCAACTCGAAGAGGCCGCAGCCGGGGCACTCGCAGGTGTGACCTCCGCCGTTCAAGAGGCGAAGGACGCGGCGCAATCGACGGAGGAGAGGACCGCGCGTATCGAACAGATCGCGCAGACGGCAGAGAGCGCGCTGGCGTCTGCCGGATCCGTCGTCGACGACGCCCGGGCAGCCGCAGTGGCCGCCGCCGCCAACGAGGCGCGGGCCACGCTCGAGCGAGAGACCGCACTCGTGCGGGAGGAATCGCGCCGCCTGCAGGAAGCGGCCGTCCAGGCGCTCGAGCAGGTGCTCGCCGCGGCTCGAGCCGAGTTCCAGGCGACCAGCGCCCAGGCCGCCGAGGCGGCGCAGCGAGCGGAGTCGCATGCCCAGCAAGCTCAGGCCGCGCACGAGGCGCAAGCCGCTGCCATCTCCGCAGCCGAACAAGCCGCTCAGGCCGCGCGCGAGGCCGCCGACCAGGCGACGCAGGAGGCTGCGGCACGAGCGACCCAGGAGGCCGCGGCGCGGGCTGCGCAGGACGCCGCCGAGGCGAGCCAGCGGGCTGCAGACACGGCTCAACAGGCGCTGATGCGCGCCATCGAGGACGCGAACGCGCATTTCGCCGAGCAGGAGCAGGTGCGGGGCGCTATGGCAGAGGCGACGGCTGCGGCCCAAGCCGCGGCGACCGGTTCGGACGACACCCTGGCGCGGATCAACCAGATGTGGAGGACCTTCGAGCAGGAGCAGAACGAGGCCCGGCGCAGCTGGGAGGAGTCCATGACGTCCGCGACCGAGGCCGCCAAGACGGCTCAGGGCGCGGCGAAGGCCGCGCAAGCGTCGTCGTGGGCCGCACAGAAGGACGCAGCCCGGGCGGCGAAGTACTCGATGAGGTTGGTCCGCACCAACGACGAGTACGCCGAGGTTGCCGACGACCTGGAGGAGAACGCCGCGTTGATCTCGCTCGACGGCGAGGGCGCGCCGAGCGAGAACCAGCCGGAAGACGGCGACTTCTGGTCCTTCGTCCCCGAGCACGCCGGAGATGACTTCCTGGACTCGGGGGCCGACGACGAGGAGTGGCTCGGGCGCCTGAAGAAGAAGCTCCCGTTCGGTCGCGAGCAGGAGTCCGAACCCAAGCGATAGCGGTGGGCTCGTAGGGCCTACTTCTTGACGAGGATCTCCGCCTCCACCCAGCCGACTCCGGCGCCGGTGAGACCGATCGCGTCGGCGGAGGCGCGGCTGAGGTCCAAGATGCGCTCGCCCACGTAGGGGCCCCTGTCGTTGACGAGGACCACCACGCCGCGGCCGTTGTGCTGGACGAAGAGCCAGGTGCCGAGTGGAAGCTCCTTGCTCGCGGCGGTGTAGAGGCTCGAGTCGAAGATGTCGCCGCTTGCGGTGTAGTTGCCCTCGAAGCCGGGGCCGTACCAGGACGCGAGGCCCTCGAAGGTGACGCCCGTGCCGACGTAGCCCGCGGGGATCCCGAGCGACGGCCCGCTGCCTCCTAGCAGCCGCAGGAATTCTTCGTCGGGGTCGGGAGCGAGTGCCGCGGCCTCCCGCGCCTGGCGCTCCAGCTCCGCGATGTCGGCTGTTAGCCGGGCGAGCAGCTGCCTGCGGGCCGAGAGGGCGTTTGTGATCGACGCCTCGACGGAGTCAACGCGCGCCTGCGCCGCCAGCAGCTTCTGCTTCCGCTCGTCGACCTCCAGCTGTCTCTGTTCGGCCGCCGCTTGCAGATCGACCGCCGCCTGGACCGCGTCTACATCTTCTGCGGCCGAAGCGACGGTTGCCTCCGCAAGCGCGAACAGTTGGTTCATGTCTGTGGCCGACAGCAACAGGGCGAGGTGGGTCGTGGAGCCGTCCATGTACGCCTCGACGGCGCGGTCGACGTATCTCTGCAGAGCTCGCTGATGCGCGGCCTCGGCGCGGTGCAGCTCCAGCTCCAATAGCCCGATGTCGCTGCTGACCTCGGCGATCTCGGCGGTGAGCGACACCTGTCGCGACTCCAGCCGCTCGAGGTCGTGCTCCCGCGCGCTCACTTGGTCCGCGACGAGCTGCGCCCGGGCGCGAAGCGACTCGAGGTCGCCTGCGGACGCACCGGGCGTCGCCAGCGCCGCGACGCCCACGCATGCCACCACCACGAGCGCGGCCGCTGATGTCCGATCGAGCCGGGTTCTCATGTCCATGTCGTCGGCTCCCGTCGTGGCCGGATTGAGCCGTTCGCCCCATGGCGTGAGAATCTCTTTTCCGACGGCTCTTTCGTGGAAGGGGAGCGAGTGGCCAGGATCGGCATCCTGACGGGAGGTGGTGACTGTCCCGGGCTGAACGCGGTCATCCGGGCGGTGGTGCGCAAGGGGGTGAACGAGTATGGCCACGCGATCGTGGGGTTTCGCGACGGCTGGCGCGGCCCCCTAACCAACAACGTTGTGCATCTGACGCCGGACAACACCTCGGGCATCTTGCATCGCGGCGGGACGATCCTCGGCTCGTCACGGACGAACCCGTTCAAAGAGGAGCGAGGGGTAGACCGGGTGCGCGAGAACCTAGCCGCCGAGAAGATCGAGGCGCTGATCGCGGTCGGTGGCGAGGACACCCTGGGGGTCGCCGACAAGCTTGCCGCTGAAGGGGTGAACATGGTGGGCGTCCCGAAGACCATCGACAACGACCTGAATGCCACCGACTTCACCTTCGGCTTCAACACCGCGGTCCAGATCTGCACGGACGCGCTCGATCGTTTGCACACCACCGCGGAGTCGCACAACCGCGTCATCGTGCTGGAGGTGATGGGCCGCCACGCGGGTTGGATCGCCACCTACGCGGGGATAGCGGGCGGAGCCGACGTCATCCTCGTGCCCGAGCGGCCTTTCGACATCGAGCAGGTCTGCGAGCACATCCGTCATCGCCATCAGAAAGGACGGTTCTTCTCGATCGTGGTGGTAGCCGAAGGCGCCACACCTGTCGAAGGGACCGCCACCTTGCAAGAGGAGACGACCGACGCTTTCGGGCACGTTCGGCTCGGGGGCATCGGTGTGATGTTGGAGCAAGAGATCGAAGCTCGCACCGGGTTCGAGACCCGCGTAACGATCCTGGGTCACATCCAGCGCGGCGGCACCCCGACCGCGTTCGACCGGGTACTCGCCACCCGCTTCGGCATCGCCGCGATCGATGCCGTCGAGGAGCGCGATTACGGAAAGATGGTGGCTCTCCAGGGGACCGACATCGTGCGAGTTCCGATCGGCCACGGCGTCAGCGAGCTGAAGACGCTTGACCCGGAGGTCTACGCGGCGGCAGCGGTCTTCTTCGGCTGAACGGCGTCGGCTTCGAACGAACCGCGGCCTTATCCTCGTCGCATGCCTGAACGACATATCGATCTTCGTTCCGACACCGTCACGCGTCCCACACCTGAGATGCGAAAGGCGATGGCCGAGGCCGAGGTCGGAGACGACGTCTTCGGCGACGACCCGACCGTGAACTCGCTGCAGGAGTACGCGGCCGACCTCTTGGGGAAAGAGGCCGGTCTCTTCGTCCCGACGGGGTCCATGGGCAACCAGGTCTGCCTCGGCGCCCTGGCGCGTCCGGGCGACGAGGTCGTCTGCGACGCAGGGGCCCACTTCCTCCACTACGAGGGCGGCTCCGTTGCGGCGCACCTAGGGCTCATGATGCGGACCCTGTCGGGTGACCACGGCATCATCTCGGCCGAGCAGGTGGGCCACGTTGTCCGAGCCGGCAACATGCACAACCCGCGGAGCTCCGTTGTCGCGATCGAGAACACGCATAACGCGGCCGGCGGGCGCATCTTTCCCATCGAGGAAGCTCGGGCGGTATCGAAGGTGGCTCACGATGCCGGCGCTGCGGTGCACCTGGACGGCGCGCGGATCTTCAACGCGCAGGCGGCTACCGGCGTCGCTGCCGCTGAATGGGCAGCCTGCGCCGACACGATCACCTTCTGCTTCTCGAAGGGCCTCGGCGGTCCGATCGGTTCGATGGTCTGCTCCACCCAGGCCGTCATCGACGAGGCGCGGGTCCTGCGCAAGCGGCTGGGGGGCGGGATGCGGCAGGTAGGCGTGATTGCGGCCGCGGCTCGGGTGGCTCTCGAAACCGGACCCGCGCGGCTGCACGAGGACCATGACAACGCCCTGCGCCTAGCACAGGGTCTGAAAGACCTGCACGAAGATGCGATCGACGTCCGGACGGTGGAGACCAACATGATCTATCTGAACCTGGAGCCATTCTCGGTCCAGGCGCCCGAGGTGAGCTCAGCGCTCAAGCGCGAGGGCGTTCTCACACTGGGCATGCCGGGTTACCGCATGCGGTTGGTGGCCCACCGTGACGTGAACTCGGGTGACATCGACGCCGCGCTCGCGGCCTTCCGCTCCGTCCTGGCCTCCGACACCGCCGGCGCGTCCTAGTTTGCTTGGGTTGGTTTCGCGCAGCGGCAGGAGGGGAAACTCTTCTACGTGAACATCGTGTTCTCTCTCAACCTGCCGCGCGACGAGACCAGCGTGCCCGTGGTCAGGCGTATCTCTCGTGAAGCGCTCCACACCCTCGGCGTCGGCATCCCCTGCGTCGACCAGATCGAGGTTGCGCTGTCCGAGGCCTGCACCAACGTCCTGAAGCACGTCGACGGGACCGAGGAGGCCTACGAGGTGAAGGTGGAGGTAAACGAGAAGCTCTGCGAGATCCGCGTGATCGACACGGGCGGGGGCTTCGAGCACGAACTAGAGGGGCACACGCACGCGGAGCCGTCTGCCGAGGGCGGGCGAGGCATCTTCTTGATGCGCGCCATGGTCGACAAGATCGAGTTCACCTCGGCCCCCGAGACCGGGACGGTCGTGCGGCTGACGAAGAAACTGGACCTCGAACCTGATTCTGTGCTGGCGAAGCTCGTAGCGGGCGCTGCTTCTTAGGTGAAGCACCTTTCCGGCGGCAACGAATCCTTCTGGATCGCGTCCACTCCCGAAACCAGCTACCGGCCGGTCGTGGGCGATCACACCGTAGACGTGGCGATCGTGGGAGGCGGCATCTTCGGGATCACGGCCGCCTACCTTCTGAAGCAGGAGGGGCGGTCGGTCGCCGTCATCGAGGGCGATCGCATCGTGCGCGGCGTGACGGGTTACACGACCGCGAAGATCACCTCTAGCCAGAGCCTGATCTACTCGCAGCTCGTCAAGAAGGTGGGCGAAGACGGCGCGCGCACCTACGGCGAGTCGAACGAGGCGGCCCTGGCCAAGATCGCCGACCTCGTCACCAGCCTCGACATCGACTGCGACTTCGAGCGCCAGGACAACTACGTCTACACCGAGACCGACTCAGAGCTGTCGTCGGTGCAGGAAGAGGCCGAGATCGCGGCATCGCTGGGGCTGCCTTCATCGTTCGTGAGCGAGGGGCCGCTTCCGTTCCCGATCAAGGGCGCGGTCCGGTTCACCAACCAAGCCCAGTTCCATCCACGGAAGTACCTGCTGGCTCTGGCGCGACTCGTCGAGGGCGGCGGCAGCCACATCTTCGAACGCACCAAAGCGCTGGACGTGGACGAGGGCGAGCCCTGCCGCGTCGTAACCGAACGCGGGACGATCTCGGCGACGGACGTGATCGTGGCCACGAACATGCCGTTCCTGGACCGAGGCCTGTTCTTCGCGAAGGTCCATCCGCATCGCTCGTACGTGGTCGCCGGCTACGCAGAGGCTGCGTCGTCGGCCCCGCCTGGGATGCACATCTCGGCCGAGAGCCCCACCAGATCGATCCGTCTCATCCGCGACGGCGAGCGGACCTTGGTGATGGTCGGCGGGGAGGGTCACAAGACGGGGGAGGAGCCGGACACGGAGCGCTGCTACGAGCGGCTCGAGGCCTACGCGCGCGAACGTTTCGGTCTGACGAGCATCGACTACCGCTGGTCGACGCAAGACACCGTCCCCGTCGACCAGGTCCCCTACATCGGGCGTTACACGAGGAGCTCCGAGCACCTCTTCACGGGCACCGGTTTCCGCAAGTGGGGGATGACCAACGGGACGCTCGCGGCGATGTTGCTCACCGACCGGATCATGGGCAGAGACAATCCGTGGGCGGACCTCTACGACTCCAAGCGGATCAACGCGCCCGCGGCCGCCAAGGAGTTCGTCAAGGAGAACGTCCAGGTCGGCATGCGCTGGGTCGTCGACCGGCTCCAGCCACCGGGAGGGTCGCTCGACGACCTCCCCGCGGGTGAGGGCACGGTGATACGGCGGGGGCCCCAGCCGGTGGCGGTCTACAAGAACGAAGACGGTACCTGCCGCGGTCTCTCGGCGGTGTGCACGCACCTGGCCTGCATCGTTCACTGGAACACCGCCGAGAAGAGCTGGGACTGCCCCTGTCACGGGTCGCGTTTCGACCTGGACGGGAGCGTCATCCAGGGGCCCGCGACGAAGCCGCTGGAGCCGAAAGAGGTCTAGCGCGCTCTAGACTCGCGGAGACAGCAGGGGAGCCCGAACCCGGGCTGAGAGGCGAGCGGAGCTCGCGACCCTGGGACCCGATCGGGGTA
Organism: Actinomycetota bacterium; assembly: GCA_030776625.1. Classification (NCBI taxonomy): domain Bacteria; kingdom Bacillati; phylum Actinomycetota; species Actinomycetota bacterium. The sequence continues at coordinate 56,400 of JALYHL010000007.1, forward strand.
ATGCCCGCGTGGGGAGGCCGTCATCTCCAGCTCATCCGCTTCGAAGGACCGGGTGGTGATCGCGGGCGGCGGCGTCATCGGCCTCGGGATCGCGTGGCGCGCTGCATCCGCAGGCCTGGAGGTCGTGGTGGCGGACGCGAGACCCGGCCGAGGCGCGTCGTGGGCAGCCGCCGGGATGCTCGCGCCCGTAACCGAGGTCCATTACGGCGAGGTGCCGTTGTTGGCGTTGAACCTGGAATCGCATGCTCGCTACCCGCGCTTCGTGGCCGAGCTCCAACGCGATGCCGGTGTAGCGGTCGGCCACCGGCGCTGCGGCACCCTCTTGGTGGCGCGCGATCAAGACGACAACGCCGCGCTCGCGGAGGTGTTCATGTTCCAGCAACGTCTCGGGTTGGAGGTCACGCGGTTGCGAAGCCGCGAGGTGCGCGACCTGGAGCCCTCACTGGTGCCGTCCGTGCGGGGCGGGATAATGGTCGAGGGGGACCACCAGGTAGACAACCGATCGCTCGTCGAGGCGCTGCTGCGCGCGTGCGCCGCGAGAGGCGTGACGTTCGAGGTAGCGAAGGTGGCGCGCGTCGACATCGAGGACGACTCGGTGACCGGAGTGGTGTTGAGCGACAGGCGTCACCTCGCGGCCGCGCAGGTCGTGATCGCCGCGGGCGCGCACAGCGGGCGGATAGACGGCACCCCGTTGCTCCGGGTTCGGCCCGTCAAGGGGCAGCTCCTGCATCTGCGGTCGCGCGACGCGACGCCGCTGCCCTCGCGCAACATCAGGGGCCTGGAGGTCTATCTGGTGCCGCGCCCGGACGGGCGTCTCGTCGTCGGCGCCACCGTCGAGGAGCAGGGTTTCGACCCAGCAGTTACCGCCGGCGCGGTACACGATCTGTTGCGAGCGGCCTCGGAGCTCTTTCCCGGGGTTGCAGAGATGGAGCTGGTGGAGGTCGCGGTTGGCCACCGCCCCGGGACGCCGGACAACGCGCCGCTGCTGGGACCGGCGGGCGTGCGCGGCTTGATCATCGCCACAGGGCACTACCGCAACGGCGTTCTGCTGCTGCCCGTCACCGCCGACGCGATCTCGGCGCTTCTGAACACCGGTGAGGTGCCGGGCGAGATCGCGCCCTTCTCGCCGCGCAGGTTCGATCGGGTGGAGCAAGCGTCGTGAACGTGACGCTGAACGGGCAGAGCGCGAACCTTCGCGACGAAGCCACGGTGTTCGACGCGGTCTTGTCGTTGAACCCCACAGATGCAGCCATGAGAGGTGTCGCGGTTGCGGTGAACGGAGAGGTGGTATCGCGTGCGGCATGGCGCACTCTCCAGCTCCACGAAGACGACCGCGTCGAGGTGCTGCGCGCTGTAGGAGGAGGCTAGGTGGAAGATCCACTGGTCATAGCGGGCGAGGTGTTCTCGTCCCGGTTGATCATCGGCACCGGAGGAGCCACCAGCCTCGACGCGTTGGAGGAGGCCGTGATCGCCTCGGGGGCCGAGATAGCGACCGTCGCGTTGAGGCGGGTGGACCCCACCGCGCGCGGCTCGATCCTCGACGTTCTGGAGCGGACCGGGTGCAAGGTGCTCCCCAACACCGCAGGCTGCTTCACCGCAAGCGACGCGATCGCGACCGCGCGGCTCGCGCGCGAGGCGTTCGGCACCGACTGGATAAAGCTCGAGGTCATCGGCGACGACCGGACCCTGCTGCCGGACCCGGTCGGGCTGCTGGAAGCGGCCGAGGCTCTGGTCGACGAGGGATTCGTCGTCCTGGCCTACACCAATGACGATCCCATCCTGGCGACGCGGCTAGCGCGGCTCGGCTGCGCCGCGGTGATGCCGCTCGGTTCTCCCATCGGCAGCGGGATGGGGATCCGCAACCCCTACAACATCCGGTTGATAACCGACCAGGCGCGCGTGCCGGTGGTGCTGGACGCGGGTATCGGAACGGCGTCCGACGCAGCGCTCGCGATGGAGCTCGGCTGCGGGGCCGTGCTTGCCGCCAGCGCGATCACGCGCGCAGAGAAACCGGCCGCTATGGCGGAGGCGATCCGCAAAGCGGTTGAAGCCGGACGACTTGCGCGGAACGCGGGCCGGATCCCGCGGCGTCTCTATGCAGAGGCCTCAACCACTTTCGAGGGGCTCCCAGACCTCGAGTCGTAGTTTCGTTCAGGTCTACCAACCGTCGCTGCCGGGGATCCCCTTGAAGGGGCCGACGATGTCGTCGGTGATCCAGCCTCCGTAGAAATCTCCCGGCTGTGGTCGCACTCTCTCGTCGTCTAGATAGGCGGCGTCGACGCGGCCCGGGTAGAACGCGATGAACCCCTGCAGTTGGCGGAATGGCTCCGTCGGCTGCGCGTAGCTCCATGCTGCCCGGTGCGAGACGCGGCCCCCCAGGTCGAGGTCGAAGTAGGAGGCGTGTCCTTTCCATTCGCAGAACGACGCATGCTCCACCGGAACCAACAGATCCATCCGGACATCCTGCGGCGGGACGTAGTACACGGGTGGACCCGCGGTCTCGCACACTCGCAGGGCCGAGCCGGACTCGGCTACGGCCTCGTTCGCGAAGACCACCCTCACGTGGCGGCGGCTCGGCTCTAGCCGAGGCGGCCGCGGGTAGTCCCATACCGACTCCTGTCCCGGCCCGGGTTCGATCCGCTGCGGCTTCATCCCCCCCATGTTGACATCGCTACAGAGTTTCGAGTGAAGCTCTTCTGGAGCTCTCGGCTTCGAACAGCCGGAACAGCAGGAAGGCACGCACGTGGGCGGCTCCCAAAGTGAGTTGTGATGCTAAGGGTGGGGTATGGGCCTAGGGGAGGATTCCCGACGAGGAGGAGGGCGCGATGCCGAAGGAGTGGACGGCGAAGCAGGAGCGGAAGTACGAGCACATCAAGGACTCCGCGAAGGATCAAGGGAAGTCGACGAAAACCGCGAAGCGCATAGCGGCGGCAACCGTCAACAAGGAGCGGGCTCAAAAGGGCCAGTCCAAGACAGCCAGCAAGTCCTCTACCGATGACATGTCATCGTCGCGGCGCGGCGGGCTGAGGTCTGGGACCAACCGCCCCAAAGGTCGCACGAAAGAGCAGCTCTACAACGAGGCTAAGCGTCGCGGCATCGAGGGTCGCTCCTCGATGAACAAAGCCGAGCTCGAGCGGGCTCTGAAGAAGAAGGGCGCGTAGAGGTTGTCGATTGAAGGCAAGGACGCGAGGTGACCGTCTACCTCGGAACCTCGGGATGGCAGTACGCGCACTGGCGTGAGACCTTTTATCCCAAGGGGACAGCTCAGACGAAGTGGCTCGACTTCTATTTCGAACGCTTCCGAATCGTCGAGCTGAACGTCACCTTCTACCGTCTACCCAAAGAAGAGACGTTCGCGAAGTGGTACGCCAAAACGCCGGACGACTTCCTGTTCGCGGCGAAGGTGAGCCGTTATCTGACCCACATCAAGAGGCTGCAAGAGCCTGAAGAGCCCGTGGCGCGGTTCATGAAGCACGTCCGGCACTTGAAAGACAAGCTCGGCCCGATCCTCATCCAGTTACCCCCGACGCTCAGATCCGATCCGGAGAACCTCGATCGCACGTTAACCGCCTTTCCGCCGGGGCTGCGGCTGGCCGTGGAGCCCCGCCACGAGTCGTGGTGGAACGACGAGGTTCGAGGAGTCCTCGAAAAACATCAAGCGGCGCTTTGCATGGCCGACCGTGGCGAGAAGCCTCTGACACCCATCTGGAAGACGGCGGAGTGGACGTTCCTGCGCTTCCACCAGGGTTACGGCAAGCCGATTCCCTGTTACCGCAAGAAAGCCCTCGTCCCGTGGGTGGAGCGACTCAGTGCCGAGTGGGGGACGGGTGCAGACAGCTACGTTTTCTTCAACAACGACCCCCGGGCGTGCGCCCTTCGTGATGCGATCTGGTTCCACGACCTGATGCAGGAGGCCGGGCACGACGTCACGCGGGTCCCTCCTCGGACCGACGTGACGGTAGGCGACAATTCCTCCTCAGCATGGGCGACATCCTCGTAGGTACTGCTTCCTGGACCGATAAGAGCCTGCTGCAGTCAGGCTGGTACCCGAAGGGAGTGGACTCCGCGGAGGAGCGGCTGCGCTTCTATGCGGAACACTTCCCGCTGGTCGAGGTGGACTCGACCTACTACTTCCCGCCGAGCGAGAAGAACTCGGAGTTGTGGGTCGAGCGCACGCCGAAGGACTTCACCTTCAACGTCAAGGCTTTCTCGCTGCTGACCCAGCACCCCACCAAGCTGCAAGCGCTGTACGAGGATCTTCGGCCGGAGTCGGACAAGAAGAACATCTACATCGGCGATCTCGATCCGAAGACAGTGGACGAGGTATGGGAGCGGTTCCTGTCGGCGCTCGCGCCGCTTCACCAGGCGGGCAAGCTGGGTGCGTTGTTGTTCCAGTTCCCGCACTGGTTCCCGATCTCCCGGCGCAACAAGGAATACATCCTCGAGTGCGCGAGGCGCGCTGCGCCGATGAAGATCTGCGTCGAGTTCCGTCAGCCGACCTGGATGAGCGAGGACAACCGCGAGGAGACGCTGGAGTTCTTGGAGGGCCACGACCTCGCCTACGTCTGCGTCGACATGCCGCAGGGCTTCAAGAGCTCGGTGCCTCCGGTAGTGGCCGCCACCTCTGATCTAGCCGTGGTTCGTTTCCACGGTCACAACCGTGACGAGTGGGAGAGCGGCTCCGTGCAACGCCGCTTCGCATATCTGTACTCGGAGAAGGAGCTGAAGGAATGGGCCGCGCGGGTGCAGGAGCTGGCGAGCGAGGCGAAGGAAACGCACGTGCTGATGAACAACTGCCACAGAGATTACGCACAACGAAATGCAAAGGAGCTGGCTGAACTTTTACGCGATCGAGGCTCGTGAACCAAGGCCGCTCATGGGCTGGCTTACCTCAGCGGTGTCAGGCGATTCTTGATAGGAGGCGGCCTATGTGGCCCTTAGGTATGCGAGAACCGCGAGGACGCGGCGATTGCTTTCCGTGCCACTGTCGATGTTGAGTTTCCTAAAGACGGTGGCGACGTGGGATTCGACGGTGCGTTCGCTCAAAAAGAGCTCGCCGCCGATCGCAGCATTCGACATGCCGCGTGCCATCAGTGTGAGGACGTTCGTTTCTCTCTCGCTTAGTAAGTGGAGGGGGCCCTTATCGCGTTCGCGCTGAACCAGTTGAGTCACCACCTCTGGGTCGATCACCGAGCCACGGGCCCCCACGGTCTTGATGGCGCTGATAAAGGCGCCTAGGTCAACTACCCGATCCTTGAGGAGGTACCCGATCCCGGTAGTTCGCCCCTCGAGCAGTCGCGTAGCGAAGCGGGCATCCACAACTTGAGACAGGACGAGGACACCAACATCAGGAGCGGTGACGAATATCTCTTCCGCCGCGCGCACACCTTCATCGGTGTTCGTCGGCGGCAAGCGGATGTCCATCACAGCGACGTCAGGCTGCTGATTATGGACCTCCGTTAGAACGCTCGGAAGGTCGCTCGCTTCTCCAACAACCTCGATCTCGTTTTCGACAAGAAGGCGCTTCAGGCCCTCGCGGAAGAGTGCCGAGTCTTCGCCGATGACGACTCTCATTAGGTGGAGTGTGGCATAAGGCCTCATCGGGCTCCGTGCTAGCACCTAAAGGAAAGCGCGCTGTTACGGATGCCGGATAGTCACTTCGGATGCCACCTTGTGTCATCAGACAAGGGAGGCGATCAGTGAAACGACGTAGGGCAGCTTTTGTGACGGTTCTTAGTGCGCTATCAGTTTTCTCAGGGCTGGCAGGAGCAGGAGCCAGGCCCTCAGCGGGCGCGGTCAAGGTCTCTAGCTCCAGCCCATTCGTGGCAGGGGGCAGCCATGACTGCGACGTCGACCGAGGCAATCCGCATTGGGAGTGGGAGACTGACGTGACAGCCGATCCGGGAAACCCAGATCGGATCGTGTCAGCTTGGGTCCAAGACGAAGGTCTGGGGGTGGTCACCGCGTCCAGCAAAGACGCAGGATCGACCTGGAAGAATTCACTCGTCCCTGGGCTTACCACTTGCACGGGTGGCCAACGGGACCGCGTACTTCACCCCCGGCTTCACTTCACGGGCAACCGCGGCCTCTATCTGATCTCGCATCCGCACTTGACCTGGGAAAATCCGGTCAATTCGGTGTCGCTGAGTTATTCGACGGACGGTGGGGACTCATGGCTGCCCCCGATAGAGCTCGGCGACGGACCAGTGCTCGCCGATATGGATATGGCCACCGTTGAACCAGATACCGATGTTCTGGATGTCCTCGTCACGGACATGGAGCTAGGAGCCGAAGTGTTGCAGCTCGTGCGGGTGGCGGATGGACTCGTTATAGATCGTCACGTGGTCGACGTCGATCTCGGAACAGGTTCATTGTTGCAGGCTTCTCCCGTGGCACTTCCCACAGGCGAGATCCTGGTCTTGTTCCAGAAGAGCAACGGGGTGAGAGCGCTCACGGCTGGGAGCGCATCAGAGGGTCCGATCTACGTGGTCTCCTCAGAAGACAAGGGGCTGACGTGGAGCGACCCCCGTGTGATTGCACCCGAGTCGGAGGCCTTGTGGCCCGAGGTCGTGGCGGAACCCGACGGCACTCTGCGCATGTTGCTGGTCACGAAGACGGGCGGGGCCTTCCGGATGTCCCTGATGACGTCGAACGACCTCGGAGTCTCCTGGTCGAGCTCCTCCATTGGGTCGTACGAGCTCGACGGCCGCGGTGGTCCCTACCCCTCTCTAGAAGTGATGGGATCCAACGCAATCGGAGTCCTGCATTACTCGCGCTCGTACGATGCGGACGGACGACCCCTGACGACAGAGGTCTTGCGTGTATCAAGAGATGGTGGGGCGACATGGTCGACCGAACAGATCGGCGAGCCCTTCGATCACACAACGGTGCCTTATTTCTCCGAGGTTGAAGATGCGGGGCTAGGCCTTTTCACCGGCCTCGGTTCCTCCAGCTGTGGGTTCGTGGTCTCCGCTGTCCTCGGCGGGTCCCAAGCGACCGAAGGACCGACCGATGTGTTCGTGCAGACGTTTGCGGTGCCTGGGCTGCCCCAGGCAGGGTGTCGGCCCTAATATCGGTCAACATCGATGACTATCGAGGCTGGTACGAGAGAGCCGACGGCTCCCAAAGTGTTGGCCGGCGTGGCCGTGTTCGCCTCGTTGCTAGTGACCTTCCTCCTGTTCGCGTGGTTCCGCTCGATCGCGGCCCCCAGCGTGTGGTACGGACGCGTCGCTGGAGCTCTCATATTCAGCATCGCCGCTGTCGTGGCGTGGCGGGCGTACTCGCGACGCCGCCTGGCGCTGTTGCTTTCGGCCTGCGCGTTATCGGGCTGGTTGATACCCGCCTACTGGTGGACCTCTCAGAACCCTTTGCTGTGGACTTTCTCAGGCGTGATCGGTTGGGTGGATTTCGCATTTGTCGCCTGGCTCGTTCTCGCGTATCCGGACGGTGTACTCGAGGGCGCGGCGCGAAGGTGGATCGTCGCGGCCCTGTGGCTGACAAATTTCTTGTGGGGTCCGATCACGCTTCTTTTCTGGGACCCCTCGCTTCCCCGATACGCAGCCATGTGCCCAGGCTGCCCGAGTTCGCTGAATGCTCTGCTCGTACACCCATGGCCTGAGTTCTTCTCGGTGATGGAGATCCTCGCTTTGGGGATCTTCGCCGTCACGGGAGTGGTGGTCGCCAGCATGCTCGGCCTGTCGTGGTGGCGCGCTACGCCGGCCGGACGCCAGGTCTACTGGCCCCTGCAGCTGCCGGCGATTGTGTTCTTGGTCATCCTGAGCCTGTTTACCGGTCTGGAGTGGTTGACGAAGGTCGGGGTTGAGACGGCCCTAAGCCTTCCGCTCGTTGCTGCTACGGCTGGCACGGCCTCCTACGTCCTCATGCCGGCGGGCGTTCTCCTGGGGATGAGCAGAGATCGATTCAGACGTGGTCGGGTTGCCGACCTGATCGCTGGAGCCCGCGGAGGCGAGGATGATCTTGAGGGGGCACTACGCGCCGTACTTGGAGATCCGACGCTCGTGTTGGCAGAGCTCTTTCCGGACGGAAGTCTGCGCGATTCAGCGGGCAAGCCGGTCGCTCCACCCGACGAGACGTCATCTCGATCCCTCCGGTGGCTCGAACACGAAGGGACGAGGTTGGGAGCCCTCCTCCACGACAGCGCCCTCTCGGAACACCCCCGTCTTTTGAATTCCGCTGGTTCCGTGGCAGCCATAGTTTTGGCGAATACGCGATTGGCTGCCGAACGGCAGGAGCACCTCGCAGATGTGAAGGCTTCTCGGGCTCGTTTGGTTGCAGCGGAGGAACAAGCGAGGAGACGGATCGAGCGCGATCTGCATGACGGCGCGCAGCAACGTTTGCTTGGCGCTTCGCTCACGGCCAAACTGCTGCAGGGTCAGGCTCCCGATCCGCTGCGTGAAGACCTTGCGGCACTGTCTACGGAACTGTTGGAGGCCGTCGACGAGCTTCGGTCTCTCTCGCATGGTCTCTATCCACAGGCGCTGCTTGATGGGGGCCTCCCGGCAGCCCTGGAGCTGCTTCGAGACAGATCTCCAATAAGGGTCGAGCTTGACGTTCGGGTCCCACAGCGTCCCCTTGCAATGGTGGAGGCGAACGTCTATTTCATTGTCTCCGAGGCGCTCGCCAATGTGGCCAAACACGCTCAGACCGATGGGGCCCGGGTGAAGGTCACGTTGTCAGAGGGGTGGCTGACGGTTGTGGTGGCGGACGCGGGGGTGGGAGGCGCGAGTGAAGCGGACGGCAGGTCTGGGCTTCGCGGATTGCGCGATCGGGCTGAGGCATTGGGCGGCGAATTGACGATCACCAGCAAGGTCAATCAAGGAACTGTGGTGCAGGCGAGACTGCCTGTTACACCTCTGCTAAGAGCGGAGTCGGACCACGCCTCGGCTGCTGGCCGGCGCCCCGGGGACAACACTTGATTTCTGGATCAATCTCCGAGGCGAACACGACCTCATGCGCAACCGGCGAAGAAGAAGATGCGCCCTCTCGGTAGCCCGGCTAGTCCTGATAAATATTGCCCGTCGCTTACGGCCGACCTGCGGACACGGCTTCTAGCACAGCGCTAATCGAGATCTAGACAACTGCCACAGAGACTACGCACAACGGAACGCAAGAGAACTTGCCCACTTGTTGCATGCTGCCGGATAGGCCTGCTGCATCAAGCACTTGGCCTCAACAATCGTCAAGTAACCCTTCCCGCGCTAACTATCGCTGTCGTTACGGGACCAGAACGGATCGCTGGGCTCGGGGGCAGCACAATCGGCAAAGCCCCGGCTCCCCGCTGCAAGGCAACACACCTCACAGGGCATGCCATCTGGGTCTTCGAAGTAGAGACTGATGACTGAACCGAATCGGGAGATCGTCCCGGGGCTATAGCCCCCCTCAACGAGGCGCGCCCGCAACTTTTCGAGCAGGGACCCGTCAGGTACCGAGAGGGCGAAGTGGTCAACCCTGCCGCGCGCGAGGAGCTCGCCGCCCAACCCGTCCACGTGCTCCTCAGGAAGCTCGAACGCGTGGATAGCCGTCGTGGGATTCAGTTCGATGAAGGCGTGGGGGATACCTCCGCGCAAGGGTGTCTCGCCACTCCAAACAGTTTCAGCCTCGAAGACCTCGCTGTAGAAGCGACCGAGGCGATCGAGGTCCTTCGTCACAATGGCCACGTGATTGAACCCGATGGGAAGGCTCATGAGACTCGCTCCTCCTTGTCCAGACCACGCTGCCCGACCTCCGTGGCAGTATCATCCGAGCGTAGCAGTATTCATCCGGGTATTACTAGAGCGAATATAGGACGATATGGCGAAGCCCGTCAAGAAGCGCAAGTACAACTCCAAAGTCAGACAGGAGCAGGCGGAGCAGACGCGCACTCGGATCCTCGAGGCCGCCACTAGGTTGTTCCTGGAGGACGGGTACGCCCGAACGTCGATCCGGGCCATCGCTGAAGGGGCTGGCGTCGTCCCGGACACCGTTTACGCCGCATTCGGGAGCAAGGTCCGCGTCCTCACGGCTCTCATCGATCAGCGTCTCGTTCCGGATGGTGCCGTAGCAAGCGTGAGGGATCGTCCTGATGTTCAAGCGATCCGCACCGAGCAAGATCAGCGACGCCAACTCGAGATGTTCGCGGAGATCTTCACCAAAATCTCGGGCGACCTCCGTCCCGTGTTCGAGATCCTGCGGACTGCATCGGCTGTGGAGCCGGAGTCGGCTGCCGTCTTGAAAGAGATGGAGGCTTACCGCCTGCAGAACATGCATATCTACGCCGGATGGATCGCAGAACGAGGAGCGCTGCGGTGCCACGTTGAACGCGCAGGGGAAATCATGTGGGCCCTTGCAAGTCCCGACATGGGGCGGAAGCTTTGTGACGAGCTTAGGTGGAGCCAGGCTGAGCATGCCGGATGGCTAGCGGAGACACTGATCCGGACGCTTCTGCCCTCAGCCCCAGACTCGCCGCTGGAGTGAAGAGCTAGTTTTGCCCAACAAAACGCGAGGGAGCTTGCTGAACTGTCACACCAGCATGACTCTTGAAGGAGCGACTGTTGTAATGAGGTTCCGACTGCGGCCCCGAACATCCGTCTAGGTCACTGAGGACGTAGTCAGTGACCGAACGGAGACGATGTGTATCTCGTGCTCGGTCCCGGCTAGCCTTGGTAGCCACTCTGCTGAGGTGGCATGTCGCGTTCGGTCACTCTCGTTCAAGGAACGATCGGTCTGAGAACGACGGCGCTTACCCCTCGGCGCGGAGCAGCCTAGCTAGCAACTCGCGGAGAGTGCGGTGTCCTTGTTCGCCGAGGATCTCATCGACGCGAGCTTCGAGGCCGACGATCGTTTGCTTCGCCGCCTCTACCGCGGCCCACCCGTTAGGGGTGAGCACGATCAGCTTGGCCCGGCGGTCTGTTGGATCGGGTTGTCGCTCGACGTACCCGAGCTCTTCGAGCTCGTCCACGAGCTCGCCCATGGCCTGCGGGGTCATGTTCGCTCGACGAGCCAGGTCGGTGAGTCGAGAGCCCTCGCGATCGATCTGGGCGAACACAGCAGAGTGTTTCGGCTTCTGCGGGTAACCCGCGCCAACCACACCATCGACGATCTGGAAGCCGAGAAGGCTGTACGCCTGTCCAAGCATGGAGATCGTGTTCAGGCGGTCGTCAGGGTGCCCGGGAGCCTCCTCTTGCATCGCGGGCCATTAAACACTAAGGTAGCCTGAAATACAGGTATCCTTAGAATACGGGCAGCTATGGGTGGACAGGCATCAGGGGTGACGGTGGGGACGCCGGGTTGGCTGTGTCTGGGCGCGGGGCCTGATCGGTGCGGCAGCGGCGGTCTTTCTCGTGCTCGCCGAGCCAGCCGTCGCAGAGGTCGCTATAGCTATCCGCTGACTCTCACAGCTCACACTTAGGAGGCGAATCTTGTTGTACAGAGTCTTGCTCTTTGGCCATGTCTTGGCGGTCATCCTGTGGGTCGGCCCCGGGTTCCTGTTTCAGATATTCACGGAGCGTGCCGCGGCGACCGACGACACCGGGACCCTGAGAACCGTTGTCCGGGAAGGAGAGCGTCTCGGAAAGACGCTTTTCGGTCCGGCATCGATGATTGTTCTTGTTACCGGTCTTTGGTTGGTACTTGAAGGGAACTGGGGGTTCGACCGAATGTTCGTGGTCGGCGGTCTGGTCGGTGTAGTCGCTTCGATGGCGATCGGAGGCGTCTTCATCGGTCCGACCGTAAAGCGTCTGGAAGAGGGCTTGCGTTCTTCAACCACGCTGGATCATGAAATGAAGAGGGGACTGATCCGATTGCGCAACGCAGGTCGCCTCGATGCGCTCCTCATGACGACCGTTGTCTTTCTGATGACGGTAAAGCCGGGCCCGTAGGCGCCCTCCGGGAGTTGTCACTCCCGGCGGCGGGCGCAGCCGTTAGTCCTGATAAACATCGGCCTTTCGCTCAGGAGCGACCTGCGAATTCGGCATCTAGCACAGCGGTCATCCGGATCTAGACAACTGCCACAGAGATTACGCACAGCGCAACGCCAGAGAGCTGGCTGACTTGCTAAAGACCCAAGATGTTGCACCTGTGAGGCCTGAGTAACCGGCACAATGCTCTACTGACCGAGGAGCTGCTGCTTAAGCGTCTGGACCATCCATGCCTCGTAGCGACTGGGTGCCCATCCCCTCTCGTGTACCAACTCGCGGTAGATCTCCTCATTAGAAAGTGCCCACAAGACGTCGGTGGCACTGTGAAGATCGAGGCCCGGGGCTAGGTCTGAGGCGAGTTCGGCCACGAACTCCTGCATGACGCTCGCGCGGCTCTCGAGGACGGTTCGATACTCCTCGGCAGCAGCCGGATCTACCCGGGCGGCTTCTCGATGCGCAGCGATGACGTCATAACTCCGCTCCATCTGGCGCCGCAGGAGCTTGGCCCACCCCTCCAGTTTCCCGTTGGCCTCGGGTGCCGCCTTCGCTTGCGCTGTCAGCTCAGGTAGCTCGACCTCAGCGTGCATCTGCTGTCTCAGCGCGAGTAGGAATGATTTCTTCGACCCGAACACCGCGTAGACAGTGGGTTCGGCGACCCCAGCCTCTTCAGCGATGGCCGCGATGCTCGTCGCTCCATATCCGCGCTCGCGGAACAGCTTCCGCGCGGCGATCGCGATCCTGTCCTTAGTCGCAGCGGCCTGTTCCTGACGGTAGGTCGAACGTTCGCGCTTGACAGCCATCGCTGGTGAGAGTACAACTTTACTCGATATAGGATGACTATAACGAACAGGGAGGTCTCGATGGATGTTGCTGCAGTTCAGCCTCGGTCGTCCCGGGTGGGGCGGTGGCCACTTACTGTCGCAGGGATAAGCGGTCTCCTCATGGTCGCAGCGATCGTCGTCAACGGACCCCTCGCGGCAGTGATCGAGGGGTATCCGTCATTTTGGACGTCTTCTGCGGCAGCGGATTTTGAGCGGTTCTTGCAGGATCCGGAACGCGTTGACCGCGCTGTGGTCGTCTTCGCTCTTTCGAACCTGATCTTCGTCTTCGCGATCCCCTTCTTCTCGGGCGTCCGCGTCCTAGTTAGGGAGGGCGATCGGTCAGGCTTCCTCGGGGTCATCGCGGGGATCGCTGTTCCACTGTTTCTTGCGGGCGGGTTGGCCTCGGAGGTCTTCAGCCACGGGATCCCGGTCGTGATGGCGTCTGTTCCCGGCTACGAGGTGAGTCTCAACACCGTCCTTACGGTGCAAGGACTGCAATACGTGGCTCTTGTCCAGGGCCAGGCCGGTCTGGCTGTTGCCCTTATAGCGTTGTCCGTAGCCGGTCTGAGGAGCGATCTTCTCCCTAAGTGGATCTGGTGGCTTGGCGTCGCGGTCGGAATCATCAACCTCGTCCGGCCGTTCGCAGCCGCGAATCCTCCTCTCCTAATGGCAACCTTTGTCCCTACATTCGTCTGGATCGTCGCAACGTCTGTCGGCCTCCTAGCATCTGGTCGCAGTGCGGCGGCGACGCCTTCAGGAATGGAACGGAAACGCGATCTCGCACAGCGCTCATTCGGATCTAGACAACTGCCACAGAGACTACGGACAGCGAAACGCGCGCGAGCTCGCTGACTTACTCAAGGCAGAGAAACAGCAGCTTTAGCGACCCTGCCACAATGATCCTTCCATGAATATGGAAGCTGAGGGCATCGTCGATGTGTTCGCGCCTGTAACTCGTGTAGCGCCGTGCGTCGTAGTCGGCATCGAGGTGAATGGCCAGGTTCAAGTCACATCGCTGGGCGCGGATGGTGATACTTGCGCGGAGGAGACGATCTTCGAGATTGGGTCGATTACGAAGACGTTCACGGCGCTTCTCTTAGCTGAGATGGCCCAACGGAACGAGGTCGCGCTGGATGATCCCGCGTCGAAGTTCGTGCGAACGCAGAATCAGGCACTGTCCCAGGTGACGCTGGTGGATCTTGCTACACACACGGCTCGGTTCCCTCGGGTTCCGCGAGATCTGTGGGGGCGAGCATTGCGGAATCACGAGAATCCGTACCACGATTACTGCGAGTCACGACTCGAGAACGCGCTCAGCCGCATCAGAGCAAGACGTGGTGTCAGCAAGAGGGTGCGCTACTCCAACTTCGGATATGCGACTCTGGGCTATGTCCTCTCGAAAGTCGCGGGCGTCCCGTATGAACATCTAATCGATGGTCGCCTCTGCGACCCACTGGGGTTGGACTCGACATCATTCGCGCTTGCGAGTGATTTGGAGCAGCGGTTCGTGCGCGGTCACAAGAAGAGGGGGCGGGAGGTAAGCCGGTGGGACCTCGTGTCTTTCGCCCCTGCCGGGGGCCTGAAGTCTTCCGTAGGCGATCTCCTCACCTACGTCCGCGCTCACGTTCATCCGGGGAATTCGCCGTTGGCCGGGTCCTTGACTGACGTCCAGCAGCCTCGTGTCGACATTCGGAAAGGACGCCTCGCAGTCGGCCTCGCGTGGTTCATTGGCCACCACAAGGGAATGACGATCGCGTGGCACGGGGCGGCACGGGCGGCTTCAGTTCGTTCGCAGGCTTCTCTGCTGAGGCCGGGGTGTCCCTGGCTGCTTTGGCGAATGCCCAAGTAGCAGGACCGCTGACGCGGTCGGGCAACGCGGCAATCAAGCGGGTGAGCGTGCTCTCACAGTAGACAGCGCCTGGACCGATTTTCTCGAAAGTCTCAGCAACTTGTTCTGGGCCACGCGGACGAAGAAAGGGTCGCTTCACGCCTGATGCGCGTTCGTGAGGGCCAGCCCTCCCAGCCCTAGCCGGCGATCGCCAGGGGTTGCGAGTGACGTATGACGATTCGTGATACGGTAGCCGCATGGCGAGAGCGGTGTCGATCCGACTGGATCCTGAGGCTGAACGGGCTTTAGCTCGGCTCCAAGCGACAGGCATGTCCCGCTCGGAGGCAATCAGAAGAGCACTCGTGGAGTCGGCCGAGAAACTCCGCCGCCGGGAGCTCGTCGCCGCCGAGGTCGCCGCGCTGGAGGCCGACGAAGCCGATCGCCGCGAGATGCTCGAAGTAGCGTCACTGATGGAAAGCCTTCGTGCATAGGGGCGACATCCACGAGCTTCGTCCCCCGAGGTCGAAGGGTCATGAACAACAGGGACGGAGGTTCGGAGTCATCCTCCAAGCCGATGTATTCCTTCCTCGTTCCGTGGTGATCGTGGCTCCCACGTCCCAAAGTGCAAGACCCGCGACCTTCCGCCCGGAGATCGAGGTAAGGGATCAACCGACCCGGTTGCTCGTGGAGCAGCTTGGCGCCGTGGACACATCTAGGCTCGGTAGACGCGTCGGTCGTGTGACGCCAGAGGAACAATGGGAGATAGACGACGCCCTGCGCCTGATCTCGTCCTTGGACTAGCGGCGGATAGTCACGATAAACATGCACTTCCGCTCAGGGATGACCTGCAGGAACGGCATCTAGCACAGCGCTTATCCGGATCTAGACAACGCCCACAGGGCTGACGCCCAACGAAACGCAAAGGAGCTTGCAGACCTGCTGAAAGATGGGGTTCTTCGTAGCAGTTGGCTGCGCGAGGAGGGAGCTCTAGCGCCAACATGCCCAGCTCTCCACGCTGATGGGGGTCACCTTCGTGATCATTGCGCAGTGATGGTCGTCGGCGGTAGTCGCGGTATGGCAGAGGATGTGCGCGCTGTTTAAGACGATTGCAACCGCGACTACGCTCATTGGGACGCTTTGAGCTAGCGCAAGTCCTGAGGAGCCTTGCTGATCGACGCTCGCGAGAGGGTGCCCCATATCGTGTTAGCTCTGTGCCTAGTGATCGCGCTGGCGGGGGGGTGCAGCAACGAAGACTCGCGGCCGATCGAAACGCGCTCGCGGGGCTCGAGCGAGATAGAGGATCTGGCCGTCATGTACTCAGCGAACACGCCCGACGATCTCTTCGATCTCTTCTTCACCAACAACGACTACGTTCGGACGGACATCGATCAGGCGACAGGCGTTCCACGCCGCTCTCGCTACGCGCTTGTGACGACCTTGCGGGTCACTTGGAACGGCCATCCCGGCGTGCGCGCGTGGACCAAGCGTGGGTGCGGCCCAACCGAGCCGGGCTTGATCGTCTACGACCCGGAGTTCAGACCCGAGTGGACTCCGCCCGCAGAGGTCGAGGACCTGCCGGCATCCGTTCGTAAAGCAGCTCGCCTGGTTGATGGCACCGGCTGTCATCGCTTCGGGATCGCGCCGGGAGCTCTTCCCTTCTTTGGTCTTGATCCGATCGCGTGCGAGGTCAACCTCGCTGAGGGTGCCTACCGGGACCTTCCATGGGGGTCGATCGACCTGGTGGATATCCAGTCACAGCGGCTGCTGGGTGACCACTGTCTGCCGCAGGGTGGTCTGGCGCTCTACGAGCAGATCGTGTCGCGTCTGGCAGCGTTGTTCAAGGAAGCCAATCCGAATATCGAGGTCCTGACGCAAGTGTCGTTCCGCGACAGCGCAGCCGACACGATGACGACGGCCATAGCCCGGGTCGCGAAGGACGTTGACGGCATCTACTTCTCGTATCCCACGACGAACCCTGATATCCCCTGCGCATATTGCCGGCCGGAGGAGCTGGAGGTCCTGCTCCGCTACCTCGATCCGCAATGAGCTAGCACCGCGCTCCCAGTGCGTGACAAGCGCGGTAGTTGGGATAGCTGATCGAGGACGCAGCCGTGACGGCGCGCGGCCGCGTCATCGCAGAGTTCCGAATCGCCGGCATCTCATGAGGCGGTCGCTGACCTGAGCACCCCGTCGGGCGCAGGTCGCACGGGCTGGAGGAAACGCCCCCTGGGTGCCGAAGACTCCGCTTGTGAAACGGTGCGGTCTGCTCGTGTTGACGGTCCTTCTGATCGCGGCTACGACCGGCCATGCTCCCGCGGGTCGCTCGCAGAAGGCGGATCCGGCGATGGTCGAAGCGCGGCAGCGCTTCTTTGGCGCGGAGAACGTCGACCCCCGGACCGGCGCGGTCCGCCAGGACCGAGTGATCCTCTCGTGGTTCTCGGTTGCGAGCTATGCAGCCAGCTTCAACGGTCATGTGGTGCTCTTGGACGGATGGGTCGCCCGAGGCACCCATTCTGGCTATGTCCCCACATCTCCCGAGGAGGTAGCCGCACTCGACCCCGAATACATCTTCATCGGCCACGGCGACTTCGACCACGCCGCCGACGTCGGCGAGATAGCGAAACGCTCGGGCGCGACGGTGGTCGGCAGCCCGGAGCACTGCGATCTGGTCAACGACCAAGCAGGTGAGAAGGTTCCGTGTAAGCCGATCGTCCCAGAGGCGGCGCCGCCAGGGTTCGTGTGGCAGGGTCAGGACTTCCTACCTGGTGTCGACGCCAGCGCCGTAGTCCACATCCACTCGTCCTTCGAACGCCCAGAGCCCGATTCAGACAGACGACCGTGCCCGCCGATCTGGAACCCAGAGGACACGGTCGAGCACCCGCCGACCCCCGAAGACGCGGCGCACCAGCTGCGTCACCTACGGGACGCGCGTGGCGCCAACATCCTTTACCAGTTCAGGGTGGGGAGGTTCTCGCTGGTTCATCACGACACCGTCGGGAAGATCGATGACAACCCGGTGGTCGTGAAGGCGCTCAAGGCACTGCCGCAGACAGATGTCGAGTTCGGTGCGGTGCTTGCTTTCGGCCAGGTGACGAACTGCCTCCGGAGCCTGGGGCTGTACCTGCGGGCTCTGCGACCCACGGTGTACGCGGCGACCCACCACGACAACTTCACGCTCATCGGGACCAACGCGCGGCAGCTAGAGCCGCATGTCCGTGCGGAACTGAAGCGTCTCCCGAAGAAGCTCCGCCCGGCTCTTCTGTACACGTACGACCCCGACGACTACCTGAACCCCGATCCGTTCACCTTCGATCCGACCGAGCCGCGCTGGCGGTAGTACTCGCGGAGGGCCAGGGGATGCCGGTCGCACGACCGGCATCCCTCGTCTGACTGGCCTTCGCAATCGATCGGCTTCGGTCCGCCGTTGATCAGACCTGCCCGTCGTTGAAGGGGCGGATCCAGCGGTTGGCCCCGGCGAAGAGCCCGGCCGGGTTCGGATACCAGGCCCATACGTGCAACGTGACGAGCTCTGGGTGCCAGAAGGTGAAGCTCGACCCAGTCTCCGGATGCGTCTCGGAGCACGCTCGCTCGTCGTTTTCGAAGATGAACATCCCGTCCTCGTAGTGACAGGCCGCAGGGAAGCTTCCATATGTCGCCCCAGGAAGTGGCTTGGCGGCCGGCTTCTCCGGAAAGACCCACTCGAAGGCGACCAGCTGCCAGTCGTCTCCGTCCCGGACGTAAACCAGGATCGGTGGTCGCGTCACATCGAACTCGGTGATATCCGGGTTGAGGAAGTGATACCCCATGTCCGGGATCATCTGGGTGATCATCATCCGGTAACCATCGGCTTTAGCCAGTTCGAGATCGCTCGCGTACTTGGCGGTGGCTGCGCGCGCCTTCGCCAGGGGCGCGGCCAGTCTGTTTACCTGCCGGGCGGTCAGGTCTTGGCTCCCGTGGTCCCCGCTTGCTCCGGCGCTGGTCATGGCGCTGATTAGGGTCAGCGCCGTCGCCACGGCGACCAGCGTCGCGACATGGCTTTTGACGATTCTCATTACCGTCTCCTTGGGTCGGTGTTCGACGGGGTTCTGTAGGCGGGCATGGCCCCTGTGCAGGTCGGCGCGATCAACCTTGTTGGACCGGGTAGATCTCGTCGGCGACCAGACCGTGCGCCTCCCGATGTACATCGTGAGCCGCCTCGGCATTCGGAGCCTCGACGAGACAGAAGACCTTCCCCGCCTTCTCGTCGACCCAGTAGTTGAGGTACCGGACGTTGTGCTTGTCCTGGACCTTCAGGTCTGCCTCATGAGCCCCGGCGACGTCTTCCGCGGTCGCTCCCTCGGGGAGCTTGTTGTGCACGTCCATGAACAGCGGCATCGTCCCTCCTTCTTCGACCCGTCCCCCCGGCGGGGACGGCTTCACCCGAATCTAGGGACCGGCCGTTCCCAGAGCGTTCCCAGGCTTGACCCCCTCGCGACCATCTGCCTATCGTTCGGCATGGAGCAGAGGTGCGAGATAAGGCTCGTCGGAGGCTTCGAGGTCATCGTGGACGGGTCCCGGGTGTCGGGCGACTCGTGGCGGAGCAGACGCGCCGCCGATCTGGTCAAGTTGCTTGCCCTCGAGACCGGGCACCGGTTGCATCGAGAACAAGTGATGGAATCCCTATGGCCCGATCTTGCCGTTGATGCCGCTGCGGCCAATCTGCGCAAGGCGATCCACTACGCGAGGCGCGCGATGGGGTCCGAAGACGCCATTCGGACGGACGGCGCCCTGCTGATGTTGTGGCCGACCGCCGCCGTTGAGATCGACCTGGACCGGTTCCTTCGAGAGTCCGAAGAAGCGCTCTCATCTGGCGACCGTGAACGGTGCAGGAGGCTTGCAGGCAGCTACTCGGGAGTCGTCCTTCCGGGGGATCGCTACGAAGTCTGGAGCGAGGAACCGCAGGAGCGCGTTCGCGCGCGTCGTCTCGCTCTATTGAAGCGCGCCGGCGAGTGGGAACGGGTTCTGGAACTGGATGAGACGGACGAAGAAGCCCATAGAGCGTTGATGGAGGCACACCTCACTGCCGGCAATCGGCGAGAAGCGATCCGTCAGTTCGAGCGTCTGCGGGGTGCGCTGCGGGAGCACATCGGAGTCGGTCCCGATCCAACAACCGTCCGGCTCTACGAAAGGGTTCTCGCTTTGGAAGGTCCGGAAACCCAAGGTCCGGCCGAGCGCACCGCGGCGTTGCTCGCCAACGCCCTAGTGCTCTGGAGCCGAGGTGATCTGATCGAAGCCGATCGTCTTGCTCGAGAGGCGCGTTCTCTCGCGTTGAGTGCCGAGCTCGGCCACGAGCTTGGACAGGCCAGCGGCCTTCTTGCATTGATCGCCTACGCCCGCGGCAGGTGGAACGAGGTATTCAAGCAGCATTTCGCCCACGCGGTCGGCGGCGGCGGTCCGGCCGTCGAGTCCGCCGTCTACGACGCTCACCTCTGTTTCCAGGAGTTCTATCTATATGGACCGCAAGGCCATGCGGGCGGTGCCACCTTGGCGCGGGAGCTTCTCGCCATGGCGACGGCAGCGGCGTCGGCCGGCGGCATGGCACTGGCCATGCTGCTTCTCGGGGAATGTGAATTGCTCTCCGGCAAGGTCGACGAAGCGGTGGCCTCACTGGAGATGGCGTCCCGGTACGCGGGAGAAGGAGCGTGCGTCTCGCCCGAATGCATCGGGCTCGAGCGTCTTGCGGAGGCTGAGGTGGCGCGCGAGAACCGGGACCGAGCCCGGGACCTCCTCGAGCGCGCTCGGCCGCTCGCGGAGTCATCTCATATCCGTTCACATCTTCTAGTGCGCCTGCTCGCGATAAAGATCACGGCCGCCGAGGGGCACCTCCAGGCATTGCAGGTTGCATTGGATGCCGAACGAGCTCTGTCGGATGCGCCGCGGGTTTGCGAGCCATGCTCGATGAACTTCCACATCGAGGCAGCTCGCGCCTTCGCACGGGCCGGCGAACTTTCGCGGGCACGTCGTCGTATCACTGAAGCGGAGCGGATCGCCGGTCTCTGGCAGACAGGTCCGTGGACAGCTGCGGTATGGGAGGCACGTGCCGAGCTGCGGCGAGCCGAAGGGGAGGGCGCTCAAGCGGTTGCGTTGTTCCGTGAGGCGGCAGAGAGCTTTGCCGGCTATCGGAGACCTATCGACGAGGCGCGCTGCCGCGCACTCGCCCTCACGCCGGTCTGAAATCAAGTTCCCGCCGCTATCCGGCGGCGACGTCCTGTGCGACGCGTTCGCCTGCTCCTCAGCCTACGCACAAACAAACGCGCCTGAGTTGGCTGAACCCGTAGATCTAGCGCGGTAGCCGCGGCGCGGTTCCTACCCAGGCGGCCCTATCGAGCGGGATCGAACCGGAACGACCTCAGTACCTTCAGTGCCTCGGGAAGGTGCTTCTCTCCCTTTGGAAGCTCGATCCTCACAATCATCGCGTTGCGCCCAAGATCGACGAAAGCTTGCCTGGTTTCGACCCATCCGATCACGTCGATCGCCACGCCGAGGGCCTCGTCTAGAAGTGCGTGCTCGCCTTTCGTAACCTCGGCTGCAAAGAGCAGGGAGCGATGTCCGTCGATCTGCATCGGCGTCGGGTCGGGCACCTCCAGGTTCTTCACCCGGCGGAAACCTGCAACCGCCTTTTCGAATGTCATATCGAGCTCATCCACCCACAAGCTGACTCTTGCATTCTCCGGATCAGGTCCCCAGGACAGAGCCCATCCCGTTGGGCCCCCCTGCTCGCCCCACCACCCCGCGGGTACCTGGAACTCGACCAAGGTCGCGCTCTCCTGTCCGGCGGTTCGGTTGACCCCGGCCGGCAAACGTTGCGCCGGATAGGCAAGCACGCGGCGCTCCTCGGGCGTCGAAGTCGACGTCTCCTCGGGCTCTGACGCGGGTTCGGAGCTCGCTGCGGCGGGAGGCTTGGTGTCCGACGAGCGAGCGCAGCCCGGAGACGCAGTTACGAGACCGATCAAGATCAGGCCGGTTGCCGTGTTCCAGGCATTCCGCGGAGCCCTCATCTGCGTCTCCTTCCCTAGCCCATTTGCTGTTCACCTAACGCATGAGCATCGGATCGCGTACCCATCGCGATTGCCGCGATGGGTACCAATCGTCAGACTCGAGAGTTAGTGAGTCGGGATGACGACAAAGTGACTGCGGATCCATACGACTTTGACGCGTTCTGCCATGTGCAGTATGCGCGCCTGGTCAGTTCCATGACGCTCTATACGGGCGACCGAGAGCTCGCACGCGAGATTGCGAATGAAGCGCTCGCGCGGGCGTTCGCCGATTGGCGGAGGGTGCGGTCGATGGATCACCCTGGACCCTGGCTCCATCGGGTGGCGACGAACGCGGCCAATTCGCACTTCCGTCGGATGCGGTACGAGACCCGAGCGCGAGAACGACTTAGTCGTTCCTCCCAAGAGGAGGCGGGCGTCAGTACCGACAGATTGGTCCTTCTGGAGCGGATCGCGCGGTTGCCGCGCCGCCAGAAGACGGCGTTGATCCTGCGCTATTTCTTCGATCTGTCTGTTGAAGAGACAGCGGAGCAGATGGGTTGCGCAGATCACACCGTGAAGAAGCTCACCGGCCGAGCGATCAGCACCCTGAGGACCGACATGTCGCTTCGAGATCTGAGGGAGGACGCTGGTGCCTCCTGACGTGCGCCGCGTTCTAGAAGACACAAGTGGCGGCATGACCGAGCTTCCCGACGTTCCCGCGATCGCGCGGCGCGGGCGGATCCTCGTTCGGCGGCGCCGTGCGTTGCGTGTCGCAGTGGCAGGCGCGGCCGTCATCGCTGGCGCGGTCTTGGGCTCTCGGTTGAACATGTTCGCAGCGGCGCCGCTTCCACCGGTCCAGGAGGCACCCGAACTGCAGAGCACCCCTCCGTTGGAGGCGTCGAAGCCCCTCGAAGTGGGTGAGTATGCGGCGGACGACTTCGGGATCCCATTCACTCTTCGGATCCCAACAGACGGTTGGTTCACCGGGATTGTGTCGCCGACATGGGTGTACGTCACGAGCAAGGGCGTCCACGTTCATGTCCAGAGGTGGGACAGGGGAGCGAGCTCGGGAGGGTTCCGCAGTCTTCCCGAAGATCTCGTCGCGTGGTTGGAGCGTCATCCGGGCTTGAACGTTCAGCGTACCCAGCCGGTGGACGTAGGTGGTGTGCCCGCGACGGCCCTCGACGTTCGCGCTCGACATTCCTCGGCGCGGCAGCATCGCGAATGCCCCGGGACGCGCTGCCTCGTCCTTGCTCGGGTCGCTGTACACGAGGAGGTGGTTGATGTCCCGGCCGGCGATACCGCTCGTTTCTACGTCGTGCACACCGCCGAGTCGCCGATAATCATCTACTGGGGCGTCCCCACCAAGCGATTTGATCGCCTGGAACCAATGCTGGATCGCATAGTCCGCTCGATCAGGTTCCTGTAGATCGCCAGCGTCGGAGTCTGCCTCAGGGAATTCGCCCTCTCCCGGCGGAGGGCTCAATTGCGGGTACCCGCAGGGAAGCACGAGCTCCCGGCGAAGTATCAGCGCATACCTTCAGTATGGAAGGAGTCCAATGCATCAACGTCCCTCCTACCGGGTCGCCGTCGCCGCTGCCCTAGCCGGTACTCTCGTCGCCGCGCTCGTGTCGGCTCCGGCAGCAGATATAGGCGTCCGTGACCACGCGTCGCATGACCAGGCTGCCCACGACCACTCCGCGCCCATCGGCGGACCTCCGGTGAACCCATCCGCGTCTCTAGCGCGTTACTTCGGGCGGACCGACCCGTACGCGGGACCGACCCCCCAGATCCCGTGCGACGAAGGGTCGCTGCCGGAAGAGGTCCAGGGCAAGGCGCCGCTGAAGGACTACAAGTCGGGTCGAGCCAAGCGTGGCTACTTCTGCAACGCGCGGGAGGTGTCGCACTTCGGCACGAGCGGTGGGTACCGGGTCGCGCGCTACGTCGACTCGGCGGGGCGCGAGTGCGCCTTCTGGGATACCACGCTGCTGTGGCCACACAACGCGCCGGAGCAAGGAGCGGAAGGCCCGGGCGTCTACGTGATGGACATGAGCAACCCGGCGAAGCCTGTGCACACCGCGACGTTGCGCACCCCGGCGATGCAGTCACCGCACGAGTCGCTCCGGCTCAACACGAAACGCGGATTGCTCGTTGCGGTCATGGCGTGGCCCACCTGGATGCCTGGGATCGTCGACATCTACAGCGTCAAGGAGGACTGCCGCAATCCAGTGCTGGAATCGTCGACGCCGATGGGGATCGTCGGCCACGAGGGAGGGTTCTCCCCCGACGGCAAGACGTACTACGCCGCGGGCCTTTACGGGCACACGCTCACCGCCGTGGACGTGTCGAACCCGAAGGCGCCGGTCCTGCTGTGGGCGTCCGCGAAGTACCAGCCGCACGGTGTCTCGATCAGCAACGACGGCAAGCGCCTCTATATGGCCGAGGCCGCGTTCAACGATGACAGCGACTTCAGCGGGCTCACCATCCTCGACGTGAGCGAGATCCAGAAGCGTGTGCCCAACCCCACGGTGCCGCTCGTGAGCCGCCTGACATGGCCGCAGCTCAGCACGCCGCAGAACGCGACACCGTTCACGCTCGACGGACACAAGTACGTGCTCGAGACGGACGAGTTCGGCTCCGGAAAGCGCGTCGGCGCGGCTCGCATCATCGATATCGAGAACGAGAAGAAGCCGTTCGTCGTCTCTAACCTGCGGCTCGCTGTAAACAAGGGCGACGACACCGAAGATCCCGGCGACGACCAGGCGTTCCAGGGTTACCAAGCGCACTACTGCTCGCTGCCGAGCCGTGTCGACCCGTACGTCGTCGCGTGCACGTTCATCATGTCGGGCCTGCGCGTCTTCGATATCCGCGATCCCGAGCACCCTCGCGAGATCGCCTACTTCAACAAGCCGCTCATGCCGGGCGGCAACCCCTACTACCCGGAGAAAGCTGGGGCGTTCGCGATGTCGGCTCCCGCGTACGACGACGAGACGAACGACATCTGGTACTCGGACGGACACACCGGGTTCTACGTGGTGCGCCTCACCGGTGCCGCTGGCGTCAACCGGTTCGCGGGACGAATCCTGCATCCCGGGAACTGACAGATCGGGTCGGTCAAGGATCTTTCTGCGGCGGGGCAAGCAGAAGTGGTTCGCGCAGGCCACGACAGCTAGTGCGGAGCTTCTTGCCGACTAGGCCGAGACCAGAGACTTCACACCTCGTATCGTTGCGCGATGACCGAGGCATACGACGTCGTGATCATCGGTGGGGGTCCGGGCGGTCTGACCGCCGCCCTTGTCTTGTCTCGCGCGCGGCGACGTGTGCTGCTCGTCGACGACGGGACCTACCGGAACCTTCAGGTACCAGAGTTCCACGGCTTCCCCGGTCGCGACGCAACCGCGCCGAGTCAGTTCCGCGCCGACGTCGTGAAGGAGCTCGGCCGCTACGACGTCGAGATGACCGCCGGCCCCGCGACGTCGGCCTCTCGGGACACCTCGATGCTCCGGATCGGGTTGCCTGATCGGACGGTCGAATCCCGCAGGCTCGTCCTCGGAACGGGCGTAGTCGACGAGCTTCCGGCTGTGCCGGGACTTGCAGAGAGATGGGGACGGACGGTCGTCAACTGCCCGTTCTGCGATGGCTGGGAGCACCGCGACCGACCGGTTGTCGTTGTTGGGGCAGCTGAAGGAGCCGAGGATCTAGCGAACATGCTGCGTAGCTGGACCAGCCAGGTGACGCTGATAGCGGTAGAGGAGGTTCGTGCTCTCGTGGGAGACGGAGAGGCGCTGGAGGGGGTCGAGCGGACAGATGGTTCGGTCGTGGAGGCAGAAGCCGTGTTCCTTCGCGCTCCCATGCGTCCTCGGTCGCAGCTGGCGCTCGCTCTCGGGTGCGAGGTCGACGACTGGGGCTTCATCCAGACTTCTGCGACGTGCATGACGACGGATCCCGCGGTGTGGGCCGTGGGCGACGTGCGGAGACGTCCGCCTGCGATGCCCCACCAGGTCGTCCTGGCCGCCGCCGACGGAGCGCAAGCTGCGATCGACATCCACAAGTCGCTCTTGTCGGACTAGGCACGGCGACCCGGGTCGCAGTGGACGCTAGGCGCTGGGCTCGGTGGGGCGGCCCGACTCCTGCCACGCCTTGATGCCGCCGTCCAAGTGGGCCACGTTCGTGTATCCCATGTCCTGGAGCGTCTTCGCCGCGAGCGCGGAGCGACCGCCTGAGGCGCAGTGCAGGATGAGCCGCTTGTCCGGCTCGAACTCCTCCCGGTGATAGGGGAGGGACGGATCGGCGTAGAACTCGAGCATGCCGCGGGGAGCGCTGATCGCGCCGGGGATGGCGGCTGCCTCGCGCTCCTGGGGCTCCCGGACATCGACCAGGACGGCGTTCCCTTCTTCGAGCTCGGACGCGACCTGATCAGGCCCCAGATTCTCGACCTGCGTCTTTGCCTCTTTGACGAGATCCATCGCACCCTTTGCCACTCCGGTTCCTCCTCTCGATCGCGCGAGTTCCGGCAGCATCATCGTGCGCGGTAGGGCCGCGATGCAAGCGCGAGCGTTCGCAGGCCCGGCCTCGGGCCAGTAGGGCGATTAGCGGGACCGAGATGACCGAGCTGCCTGCTGTGCCTTCTGCGCAAGGGCCGCTAGGACTCCGGTGTCCTCGATCTCGTCTGCGGAGATCTCGCGGAAGCTCGGGAACGTTTGGTTCGGGCGCGGCCTGAACGGGGGCCGGTCGGTGGTGGCGGCTTCCTCTTCCGGGATCTTCATGTAGATCGTGTCGTTGTAGACGAGGGCGAACATCCGGCCGTCGCGATAGATGCCGTGACCGCCGAACATCGCACGTGCTGTGATCGCAGGATCGTTGAGTTGATCGAGCAGGTACTCGACCGACTCGCTAGCCGTTGTCACGCACCCGTTTCAGAGCCGACGCGATCGGAGCCGGCAGCACCCGAACCCCGTCTACCCATCCAGTCACGGATCGCGCTAGCGGCGTCGTCGGCTGCATCCTCCTGGAAGAAGTGCCGCGCCCGTTCGAGCACGACCGTCTCGTGGTGCGGGAAGAGCCGCTGGAGGCGCGGGAGCTCGACGCGCTTCCGCAGTGCGAAGTCCTGGCCGCCCCACAGGAACAAGGCGGGCAGGTGGGTCAGCTTCGGAAGCTCCTCCTCGAGCCGGCGCATGAAGGGCTCACTCCGCAGCAGTTGCCGCGCGAACTCCCACGTTGGGGTCCGCGCCTCGACATCTGGAAACGGCCCGCGATAAGCCCGCATCACATCGCCGCTCGGGCGCGACGCTGTGCCGAGAGGGATCATGAGGTTGACGAATGCGTTGGCATTGCGGACCCAGAACTTCGCGACCGGGTTCCCCATCATCCGAGAGAAGGCCTCGAAGTGAAAGATCCCGTTCAGCGGCCAGGCCCACGTGTTGCCAAGGATGAAGCCGCGGAACCGGTCGGGGTGACGGGTCGCCACCGTCAACCCGATAGGGCCACCCCAGTCCTGCCCCATCAGAGTGACGTCCTGAAGGTCGACATCGACGACTAACCGCTCCACGGCGCCCGCGTGCTCCGCGGCTGTGAAACCGTAATCAGAGCCTGCCGTCGACAGGCCGAAGCCGGGGTAGTCGACGGCGACGCAGCGGAAGCTGTCGCGCAATCCGATGATGATGTCGCGATAAAGGAACGACCAACTCGGGTTTCCGTGCACGAACAAAAGCGTTGGCCCTGAGCCCTCGTCGACGTAATGGACGTTGCTTCCGTCGATCTCGAGGAAATGGCTCCTGAAGGGGTAGAGCTCGCCCGGCACCCAGTCCGGTCGCTCCACGTCACGCGTCAACGTCTCGCCTCCTCTCGGCCGCGCGGCCGGTTTCAGTTTCGGCTCCATCGGGGCAGCACAGACAAGAATCCTAGGAGTCGCGGCCGGTCAGCTTCCGATGTCGTTTCTGACCGTTCGGGGTGACCCAGACGTCGCCGCGGGCGTGCTAGGCGCAAAGGTGGACGATCCTCCTCCGTAACGAACGATCGCCTCTTCTGGTCGCCAGAGGCGCAGGAATCGAGGGCGGGTGCGAAGAACCATCAGGCGGGACTTCGCGGGAGAACCCACTATGAAACGACGCCTGATCTGCCTTCTTCTTGGTGCCGCCGCCCTCGGCGTGTCGGCACCGGTCGAAGCCGCGCCCGCCGCTCTCGCCGATGCATCGCAGAGCGACAACGTCCAGGCTCTGCAGCACATCCCGATGTGGCTCGCGAACGAGATCGCCTTCGACGGGCGTCGCGTCTACGTGAACCAGTACGCAAGCGGTGACGACATCGGGGTGCACTCCTTCGACTTGACGCGTGACGGCACCCTTAAGAGGACGGGCATGCTGCATTGCGACGGCATCACGGACACGGCGCCGCTCGATGAGGGCTTGGTCGCGATCGGGCTGCAACAGCGCGGAACGAGGTGCAACGGACCGACCCCGATGGTAGTGGGAACCAGCGGCGGGGTCCAGATCGGAGACATGAGCGATCCGGCGCGGCCGAGGCTTCTCGGTGACCTCGCGGTGCCGGGCGGGGTCCACACCCTCACGCGCTACCCGGGATCCAACTTCGTCTACACGGCGATGGGAGGGGCGGACACGTTCGTCGCCGAAGGCGGGATCACGCACATCATCGACACCTCGAAGCGGCGCACTCCAAAGGTGGCGGCGGTCTACCAGAGCCCGCTCAACCCCGGCGGCTGCCACGACATCCTTTTCGAGCGCATCGGCAGGAAGATCATCGGTTTCTGCCCCGGGCTCGGAGGCACGGAGATATGGGACGCGAGCGACCCACTCGCTCCGACCCCGATCGGGAGGATGCTGTTGCCCGCCACGCAGCTCCCACACCAGGTAGCGGTCTCATCGGATGGGAAGGTGGCGGCGATCAGCGACGAGGCCTACGCGGTCCACGCGTGCAGGGGCGGAGCCCCGCTGGGAGCTCTGTGGTTCTACGACATCAGCGACCTCTCAGAACCTCGCCTGCTGGGTTTCTATGGTCCGCAGCGGGGCCTGCTTCCCATCGGGAGTCTGAGCGGCCAATCCATCTCGTGCACCGCGCATAACTTCAACTTCATCCCCGAGTCTCGCCTGATCGTCGTCTCCTGGATCGGCGGGGGAACGAACGTGATCGACATCTCCGATCCGACGAACGTGGAGGAGGTGGCGCACTACCGGCCGGATGACGCCGTGGCGATGTCCTCGTACTGGTACCGCGGCCGGATCTACGTCGCCGACTTCGAGAGAGGTGTCGAGGTCCTGCGGCTGAAGCTCTAGCCGCGGGCCCGCCCGCCGCAACGCGTCACGGGTCACCCGTACGATGAGCGGCGTGCCCACCCACGCCCTTCCGGATGTTCCAGGTGTTGCTCACCACTTCGTAGAGGCGAACGGGTTGCGGTTCCATGTTGCCGAGGCGGGGACCGGAGACCCGTTGCTCATGCTTCACGGCTGGCCGCAGCACTGGTACATGTGGCGCCACGTGATCCCGCAGCTCTCGAGGAGCTACCGGGTGATCTGCCCCGACCTGCGCGGCTTCGGCTGGTCCGACGCTCCCGCCACCGGTTACGAGAAGGAAACGCTCGCGGCGGACGTCCTCGCGCTGATGGACGAGATGGACCTCGACCGGGTGAAGCTGGTGGGTCACGACTGGGGCGGCTACGTGGGCTTCCTCATGACTCTGTTCCAACCGCAGCGCGTCGAGCGCTACCTGGCCCTCAGCATCGTCCACCCCTGGATCAAGATCGATCTGAAACGGGCCAGCGCGGCGTGGCGTTCCGCTTATCAGTGGGTGCTTGCTTCGCCCGCGGGACCGTGGCTGCTCCGCACCCAGCCCGCCGTCGTGGAGCGCGCGATCCTCGGCGGCACGTACGACAAGACGGTGTGGAGGCCACAAGAGCTACAGGCTTTCTCCCACGTCTTGCGCGAACCGGCGCGCGCTGCGGCCAGCTCTAGCCTGTACCGGACCTTCCTGGCGAAAGAGATGCTCCCGCTGGTGACCGGGCGCTATGACTCCTACCGCCTAGAGGTGCCGACGCGCCTGCTCGTAGGGCGCCACGACCCGGCGATCGGCACGGAGATGCTCGAGGGATACGAGCCTCACGCGACCGCGATGGAGCACGAGATCATCGAGGAGGCGTCGCACTTCATCGTCGACGAGAAACCGGACCTGATCACGGCGAAGGCTGAGGCCTTCTTCGGGTAGCGGCGCTTCTTTCTCAACTATGCCCGGGAAGCGGGCACCGCTGAACGAAGACGACCCTTCACTCCTCGATCTCTACCCGCTCCAGCACGACGTCTTCGGCCGGCCGGTCCTGGCGCCCGGTGGGTGTTGCTCCGATCGCTTCCACGACCTCCATGCCCGCGGTCACCTCGCCGAAGATCGTGTGCTTGCCGTTCAGATGAGGCGTGGGCGCGAGCGTGACGAAGAACTGCGATCCGTTCGTGTTCGGACCCGCGTTCGCCATCGCGAGCAACCCGGCGCGGTCGAACCTCGGGCTACCGGGGCCCACCTCGTCTTCGAAGCGGTAGCCGGGGCCCCCCATGCCCGTGCCCTCCGGGTCACCGCCCTGGATCATGAAGTTCTGGATCACCCGGTGGAAGATCGTCCCGTTGTACAGCGGTTGCTTCTTGCGCTGCCCATCGCGCGGGTCCTTCCACTCGCGCTTGCCGGTCGCGAGGTCGGTGAAGTTGGCAACGGTGGTCGGCGCGTGTTCCGGCATCAGCTTCACCTTGAAGGTTCCGCGGTTGGTCACGAAGGTCGCGCTGGGCATGGGGCTCCTCCTGATCGGTGGTCAGATGTGCAGACGGTGGGAGATCCGCTCCAACCGGCCCGGTGCTTGCTCTTGTCTCCTACGTTCCAGGTACGCCCCCACGGCCACGCCCGTTCCGAACATGGTTACGCCGCCCAGCCCCGCCGGGATCCCGATGAGCAGAGCCTTGCGTCGCGTCCGGAGCTCGTGGATCGGCCAGCCGCGTCGCAGCGCCAGCCGCTGCAGCTCGGTCTCGGGATTGACCGCGTGCGGGTACCCGACGGACTCGAGAAGTGGGAGATCGTTGATCGAGTCGGAGTAAGCCGCGCATTCCTGTAGGTCGATGCCGCGCTCGGCGGCCACCTCTGCGACCGCTTTGGCTTTCTCCGGCCCGTGCATGAGCGGTCCCACGAGCCTGCCCGTGTAGTAGCCGTCCTCGTCGATCTCCGACACCGTCGCGATCGCGCCCTCCATCCCGAACTCCTCCGCGATCGTGTTCGCAAGCTCTATCGGCGCAGCCGTCACGAGGAAGGTGAGGTCGCCTCGCTCCTTGTGGCCCTCGATCACACGGACGATGTCTTGGTACACGCGCGGGATCACCCTCTCGTTCGCGATCTCCCGCCCCCACTCCAGAAGCTCTTCCGCCTTGTGGCCGGTGACGAAGCCGAGCGTCCCCTCTCTCGTGCGTTCCATCCCCGACGCGGTCTCTCCCCGCAGGCGGAACATCAGCTGCCCCCACCCGAACTGCAGGAGGTCGCGGACTCGGAACATGTCTCTCTCGTAGGCGCCGCGCGCCAGCAGGAACAGGCTCGATCCGGGGATCAGCGTGCGATCCAGGTCGAAGAAGGCGGCGCGTCGGGAGATCACGCACCCTGTTCTACCGCAGAGGGCAGACAGAGCCTCAGGAGTTACGGTCTCGGACGATGCTCGTCGGCTCGATGAACTTCCCCGGTCGCTCCGTCCTCAAAGAGATCCATCGGATCGCGGAGGATGGGTTCGACTTCATCGACCTCACACTCGAGCCGCCCGCCGCCTGGGTGCCCGACGGGAAGGAGGTCGGCTCGCTGATCTTGGACCTGGGTCTGCAGGCGGTCGGCCACACCGCGTGGTACCTGCCGATCGCGTCTCCCTACCCCGAGATGCGCCAGTTAGCGAGGGATCTATACCGTCGTGGGCTGGACGTGTTCGCCGACGCGGGAGTGACGCTGGTCAACGTGCACCCCGATCAGAGGGTGCCACTGCACTCGCCGGACAAGGTGCGCGCGATGAACGCGGAGGCGATCGCCGACTTGGCCCAAGACGCGGCCGGGCGCGGGATCACGTTGATGGTCGAGAACCTCGATCGCGCCTTCTCGGGCGTCGACGATCTGGGCGCGATCTTCGAAGCGGTTCCCGAGGTCGACTTCCACCTCGACATCGCCCATGCGAACCTGCGTCTGGGGCTGCGAGAGCCGAACCGCTCGTCGTCGCTGCTCGAGGCGTTCGGGCCTCGGCTCGCGCACGTCCACGTGTCCGACAACCGGGGCGGGGGAGAGGACCTGCACCTTCCGCTGGGCGCCGGGACGATCGACTGGAAGGCCCACATCCGGTTGCTGAAGGAGCACGGCTACGACGGAACGGTCACGCTCGAGGTCTTCTCGCGCGAGCGGGAGCATCTCCGCACTTCGCGGAAGCTCTGGCTTAGCTGGTGGTCCGAGTACTGAGGCACGTCCTCCTAATCCGGCCCCTCTGCGGGTTCCAGACTATCGTGACCGCATGAAGTTGAAAAAGGTCGGCATGTACCTATTGCTGGCGTTCCTCGCGGTCTTCCTCATCAACTCTCCCGGCGAGGCGGCCAAGCTCGTGAAGGTGACCGGCGAGAACGCCGGGGAGTGGTTCTCGACCGCGTCCGCCGCCTTCACGCAGTTCCTGCGCTCGCTCATCTGAGCACCAGGTCTAGTGGGCCGCCACTCGTTCCCCTCTGAATCGTCGCCCGGGCCATCTCGGGCGGAGAGGCGCTACCTAGGCCGCCACTCGTTCCCCTCTGAATCGTCGCCCGGGCCATCTCGGGGAGACAGGCGCTACCTCGCCCTCGACGAGCACGTTGTCTGCCGCGTCCGCCGGCATCCCGCCGTCCTGGCGCGGCCGTTCGCAGAGGCGTTGGGCGCGATCGTCCTCGCATCGTTTCTCGGCACGCTGTTGAGCCCCTCCGATGGGTCCGACGTCATCGACACCGTCCTCGGGCTCGTGGCGATCTTCTTCATGGCTCGCTTCGCGTGGCGAGGATGGGAGTGGAGCGTCGCGCGCATCGTCGTGACCGACCGGAGGCTGTTCGAGGTGTCGGGGCTGCTGTCGCGCCGGGTTGCGTCGCTGCCGCTCACGAAGGTGACCGACATGACCTACCACCGCTCGGTGCCCGGAAGGCTCCTGGGCTACGGCGATCTGCGCGTGGAGTCACCGGGGCAGAAGCAGGCGGTCGAGAAGATCGGGTACCTCCCGAACCCCGACGACTTCTACCGGACCGTGACCTCGCTCGTGATGGCGAAATCCCCGACGCATCGGGAAGACGTGGCGACGCGGGTGGACACCGACAACGAAGACACCGGTCCCCTGCCGCGGGTGATCGTCTAGCGCTCTAGCTCGACTCGGGCTGGAACGCGGCCTGGTCGTCGGGCAAGGTCTCGTCGCTCTTGTTCACGGCCTCCTTGCCCGTCGGCGCGTCCGTCGCCTGGTCCTTCTCGGACCCCTTCGCGTAGTCCTTGCCGTCGCTGGTCTGATCGCTCATCGAAGCTCCTTCGTAGGAGGTCTCCCTGCAGCCTTCCCCCTGCTGATCGCCCCCCAAACGGTGCAGGAACGGCCCCGCATGCGGAGAAACCTCTCGCTACGGATATAGGTACCAGTGGGAGGATTTCGATGAGGAAGTCGATCGTTATCGGGCTGGCGGCGCTGATGGCGGCGTCGATCCTTGCTCCGGCGAGCGCGGGCAAGGCCAAGAAGCAAGAGGTGTCTGGGATCATCGCAGCGCCGGCACGGCACCCGGATGGTTGCTACACCGGTTTGTCCCGTCACCTGTTCTCGTTGGGTGGAGCGAACTCCAATGGCGCGGTCGGCTGGACCTTCGACGTCGATAAGGGAACGTGGAAGAAGCCGTTCGTCCTCGAGGCAACAGGCGGCGCCGGCGTGCCCGACTTGGACCTCACCTACTACCTCGGTGACTTCGCGACGCAGCAAGAGTTCGTGAACGACCCCCTTCCGGCACCGCCGGCGACCGCCGAGTTCCATACGCACGACGGTCCCGGTGAGGCGGGTGTCGTTCCCGTGGGCGCCATCAAGGCGATCGTCTGCATCTACGCATCGGAGAACGGGGCGGCGGCCGCGGTCCCCTTCACCTACACGGCCGGCAAGGGCGTCAAGGCTCCGAAGGGCTAGACGGCTATGAAACGACTGATCGCTCTATCCGTCGCGGCGCTGTTGCTCGGGGGCGCCGTACCGGCCACGGCCGGTAAGGCAAAGAAGACGAAGCAGAGGCAGGAGGGCTCGGTCGCGGTAGCTGCGATGTTCGCCGACGGTAGCTGCTTCTTCGGGTTGCACCGGCGCATCAACCTCGTGGCGCAGCGTCAGGCCCAAGGGATCGTGGGCTTCGACTTCGACGTGGACCAGAAGACGGCGGGCGGCAAGTTCAAGCTCGTGCCGTCGGACGACTCCGCCGACCTCGACATCAGCTTCTATCAGAGCCTCGGCGACCCGAGCGATCCGGCCGGCGTCCCTGCTAATGTCCCGTTCGAGACGCGGGAGGCCGGAGGCGAGTCGGGTGTCGTACCTCCGGGTTACCCGATCGCCATCGTGTGCATGGTCGCAGGGAGCAACACCGACTTCACCTACACCGCAACCAGCAAGTAGACATCTCTCTAGCTTCACCGGAAGGGGCGGGTCACCGCCCCTTCTTCGCGTCCGGCGTCTAGGGTTGAAGCCATGACGACCGGCCTGATCGCTGCTCTGGTCGCGGTTCTGATCCTCGGCTTCGTGGAGGCGCTGCGGCGCTTCTACCCGTCCCGCGCAACGTGGCGGCGCCTGCGCCGGACCCGCGGGCGTCTCGCGGTTCGTCTGATGCGCGAGCGGTTGGAGGAGGCGGGCCAGGATCGCCGGCGGCTGCGTGTGGTCGCGGAGGTCCTGGCCGGGCTCGTGATCGTGTGGGTGGCGATCGCCAGCTTGCTCGACAAGCGCTTCTACGAGGTCATCACCGACATCCTTCCGTACGTCTTCGTCGGCATCGCTCTGTTCCGCCTGCCGGGGGCGTTGCAACAGGTGGCGGAGCGGATGAAGACCTACGAGCGCGAGGTGGGCGAGGACCCAGACGAAGACTGGAGGGAAGGCGGCGACGGAGGTCCCGCGGTAGTCGCGTTGTGAGCCTCCAGGACGCCCTCCTCTACCTCGTCGCCCCCGCTCGGATCCGCGCAGGTGACATCGCGCACCTGATCCCCGAGCTCGCGGATGCGGGGGTGGATCTCTTCCAGCTCCGTGAGAAGGAGCTCGAGGCAGGCGATGTGCTTCGCCTCGCGCGCCCTCTGCAGGCGGCGTGTCGAGCCGTCGGGCTCCCGTTCATCATCAACGACCGGCCCGACCTCGCTGTGGTGCTGGACGCCGACGGCGTTCACGTGGGGCAGAACGACCTGCCTCCGGATGCGACCCGCCGGATCGTCGGGCCTCGCATCGTGGGACTCTCGACTCACGCTCCCGACGAGGTAGACGCAGCTGTGGCGCAGGCGCACCTGCTCGATTACGTCGCGGTCGGCCCAGTCAACGAGACGCCGACGAAAAAGGGTCGTCCGGGAACCGGGCTGTCGCTGGTGAAGCACGCGGCGGCGACGATCCAGCTCCCGTGGTTCGTGACGGGAGGCATGTCCATAGAGACGTTGGCGCCGGTGCTGGAGGCGGGGGCGCGCCGTATCGTCGTTGTCCGCGCGATCACGGAGTCGGCCGATCCCCCCGCTGCGGCCGCGCGCCTCAAGGAGATGTTGGTCGTCGCCGGCTAAGTATGAGTAAGGTGCCCGGCGTGAAACCGAAGCTCGAGTGGCTCCTGATCTTCGTCCCGATCGCGCTCGTCCTCGAATTCACGCACGGCAACCACACCGCGATCTTCGTCACCTCCGCTCTCGCGATCCTTCCCCTGGCCGGGTTGATCGGTCACGCGACGGAGGACCTGGCCATCCGGATCGGTCCCCAGAAGGGCGGCCTCCTCAACGCAACCATGGGGAACGTGACCGAGATGATCATCGCCTTCTTCCTGATTCTGGAGGGCGAGTTGGAGGTCGTGAAGGGCTCGATCACCGGCTCGATCATCGGCAACGTTTTGCTCGTCCTCGGGTTGGCTTTCCTCGTCGGCGGTTGGACGCGCCAGGAGCAACAGTTCAATCGGACCTCGGCGGGATTGCACAGCACTTCGTTGGTGATCGCGGTCGTCGCGTTGTTGATGCCCGCGCTGTTCGCGCTGACCTCCGAGTCCACCGAGTTCCGCACCGAGGCTGTGTCGATCGGTGTCTCGATCGTGCTGATCCTCGTCTACGCGCTGAGTCTGTTGTTCTCATTCAAGACGCACCGTGATTTCTTCCGGCCTACGAAGGAGGAAGAGCACGAGCCGAAGTGGTCGGCGAAGTACGCGATGGGGATGCTCGCCGGATCTACGGTGATGGTCGCGCTGATGTCGGAGTTCCTCGTGGGCGCTCTTGAGCCGACCGTGGAGGAGTTCGGTCTCTCCAAGCTGTTCGTGGGCCTGATCGTCGTTCCCATCGTGGGGAACGCAGCGGAACACTCGTCCGCCATCTTCCTGGCGGCGAAAGACAAGATGGATGTCGCGATCGAGATCGCGATCGGTTCGTCTACGCAGATCGCGTTGTTCGTGGCGCCGATGTTGGTCTTCGCCTCGCTCGCGGTCGGCAAGCCGATGGACCTGATCTTCTCGAGCTTCGAGATCGCCGCGGTCGCTTTCTCGTCGGCGATCCTGGGATTCATCGCGCTGGACGGACGCTCGCATTGGCTCGAGGGCGCACAACTGATGGCGGCCTACATCATCATGGCAATCAGCTTCTTCTTCCTTTGATCGAAAGCCTCACGCCCGCGCCGCGGGCGCTTCGTCTTCGATCGACTCAGTAGGAGGTCTCAGTGCGTGCCATCGATTTCCACGTCCACGTCTCGACGCACGAGTGGCTGAATGGCTCCATAGGTCCGATGCTGGAGGTGACCCAGAAGTACTTCAACCACACCGTGCGGATCCGCACGATGGAGCAGATGGCTCAGGAGTACAAGGACTGGGACATCTTCGGCGTCCTGCTCGCGTGGGATGCGGAGACAGCGACCGGGCTCCCGCCGCTCACGAACGACCGTGTGGCCGAGATCGTGCGCGCGTTTCCCGAGCAGTTCATCGGGTTCGCCAGCGTCGACCCGCACAAACCGGATCACGTGGAGGAGCTGGAGCGGGCCGTCACGGAGCTAGGCCTGCGCGGTCTCAAGATCCACCCGCAGGTCCAGGAGTTCTATCCGAACGAGCCGCAATACACGGCGCTGTGGGAGAAGTGCGAGGAGCACTCGCTGCCGATCGTCGCGCACGTGGGACAGACGGGGCTGGGGGCCGGGGTGCCGGGCGGGTTCGGCATCGCGTTCGACTACGGCCGCCCGATGCTGATGGACATGGTCGCCGCGAGGCACCCCGGTCTCACCGTCGTCATGGCTCACTTCGGCTACCCCTGGCACCTGGAGGTGCTTTCGAGCGCGCTGCACAAGACGAACGTGTGGGTCGACCTCAGCGCGTGGCGCCCGAAGTACATCCCGGCCGAGGTGAAGCGGGATGCACGCGGCCGCCTCTCGGACAGGACGGTGTGGGGGAGCGACTACCCGATGCTTGACCCGGGCCGCATCCTCGACGAGTTCGATGTCATGGAGCTCGGCGACAAGGAAGAAGACGTGCTGAAGAACAACGCCGCGCGCCTGCTGGGCCTCGAGCTCTAGGTAGATCGGGAGCCGGGCGACTTCGCTTCGCTCAGCACCTCACGGCGCTCCAGGAACTCATCGCGCGAGATCTCGCCACGCGCGTAACGCTCCTCTAAGACCTGCAGCCCCGCGCTCCGGTCCGGGCGGTGCTGGGGGCGGTTCTTCACCAACTTCGCCACGAGCACGACGACGAGCGACCAGAACACGATCATCAGAGCGATCGGCACAAAAGCCCATAGCCACTCGAACGGGCCGGGTCCAGAGCCGTGCCACATCCCGTGCGCCGGCGTCACCGCGAGAGGTCCTCTCTGATGCGTGAGAGGTCTTCCGCGCTGATCTCCCCGCGCGCGTAACGCTCCTCGGCGATCTCCAGCGCAGGTGACCTAGACCCGAGCGAGCCGGGGTCTCCCTCCGGAAGCGCGATCCACAGGATGATGTAGGGGATCAGGCCAAACCCGCCGGGCAGGATGATGACCAGCGCCCAGATGACGCGCACCAATGTCGCGTCCATCCCGAGGTACGCCGCGATCCCACCGGCTACACCCGCGATCTTGCGGTCGGTCGTTGACCTTCTTAATTGCCCCCTGGCCATCCGCTGATGGTAGCGAGAAGGTCTTGACGGGGTCGACGGCCTGCAATAGTATCGAACATATGTTCGACTCACGGTATTTCACCGACAATCACGGCAACCGCCACCCTTGGCGGCCGGAGCGCTTGGCCTACCTGGGCTGGGCGAAACCCCGCCTCGCGGCGCGGTGAGCCCGTCGCCACCCGAGCCGGAGGAGGACTCTTCTGGTGACGACGCAGCGCGGCCCGAGTGGCAGGAGGCTTACGAGGAGATCATGACGCTCTCCTCTGCGATCGCGGCCGCGCAGGCGCGCATCATCGACCTCGTGACCACTCACGGAAGCTTCCTCACCGCGGGCGACCAGCCTGCGACCTGGCTCGCCTGGGCGGCCGGCATGAGACCCACCACCGCGAACAAGCACCTGCGCCTCGGCGAGCGCCTGATGGAGCTGCCGAAGATCAAGGAGTCCTTCGCCGCGGGAGAGATCAGCTTCGAGAAAGCGGACACCATCGCGCGCATCGCGTCGAAAGAGACGGAAGAGCACCTGCTCATGTGGGCTCAGCACGGGACATGTTCGCAGCTCGGCACGATCGCATCCGGCTTCCGCCGCGCCAAGGTGAACCTCGAGGGAGCCGCGGCGCTGCAGCGTGACCGCTCTCTCAC
The DNA here is from genome assembly GCA_030776625.1 of Actinomycetota bacterium. Lineage (NCBI taxonomy): Bacteria > Bacillati > Actinomycetota > Actinomycetota bacterium. The sequence continues at coordinate 94,935 of JALYHL010000007.1, forward strand.
CTACTACTACACCGAAGAGGGCGCCTTCCGCCTCCGCGCTCAGATGCCGGCCGAGCAAGGCGCGCTGGTCGCGGCCGCGATCGAGGCCGCCGAGGAGAAGCTGTGGGAGGAGCAACAGGTCTTCCGCGACGAGGCGGTCTCCGAGGCTGATCGCCGGCAGATGGTGCGTCGTGGAGACACAGGCGGTGCGCGGCGGGCAGACGCGTTGGTGGCGCTCGGCGAAACTTTCCTCGCCCATGGTCTTTCAGATGGCCCTGTCTCGGATCGCTACCAGGTCATGGTGCACGTGGACCAGGCCGCGCTCCACAGAGATGCCGGTGCCACCTGCGAGCTTCAGGCTGGCGCCGGTATCTCCCCCGACACCGCCCGGCGCATCTCTTGCGATTGTTCGATCATGGCGCTGCTGGAAGGAGACGGCGTTCCCCTCAAGCTCGGCCGCACCCGGCGCACCATCTCTCCCGCGCTGAGACGGGTGCTGGAGGCGCGCGACCGGCACTGTGTTTTCCCGGGCTGCAGCAACGAGCGGAGGCTGGATGGCCACCACGTGGCGCATTGGATCGAAGATGGTCTCACCGAACCCGACAACGTGACACTGCTGTGTCGCCGCCACCACCGCTTGGTCCACGAGGGCGGCTACACGATGACCTTCGACGGCAAGTCGGCTCGCTTCTTCCGCCCCGACGGCAGCGAGGTGGAACGGGTGCCGACGTACCCGTCGCTCACCGAGGTCGAGATCGCGGAGTGGTGCGCGGCGTCTACAACCGACGTCGACACCTGGTCGCATTGGATCGACCCGTGCGACTACGCCGATGCCGTTTCGTGGCTGTGCGAGAACGATCTGGAGGCCAGAGAGCTGAGCCTGGCAGGAGCGCGGGCCGGGCCGGAATAGCTCGGCGCCCTGGGGCGTCTACAGTAGTGAGATGGCAACCACGCAAGAGATAGAAGAGCAGGTCATCGCGGCCTTGAAGACGGTGAACGACCCCGAGCTCGGGATCGACATCTATCACCTTGGCCTTGTCTACGACATCCTCATCAACGAGGAGAACAACGACGTCAAGGTCGAGTTCACGCTGACGACGATGGGCTGCCCGATCGGACCGATGATCGACGAGGAGATCAAGGCGGCCACCAAGGAGATCGAGGGGATCGGCGAGGTGACGACGGAGATGGTCATGTACCCACCGTGGACGCCCGAGAAGATGGACCCGCTGGCTAAGTCCGCCCTCGGGTTCGTTTGAGGTTCGGCCTCCACCTCCCCAGCGCACAGCCGGGCGCCAACGCGGCCGACATCCTGGCGGTAGCCGGTACCGCGGAACGTCTCGCTTTTGACTCCGTGTGGATGTTCGACCACCTGTTCACGCCGGTCGATCTGGAGTCGAAGTATCCTTACAGCCGCGACGGGTCGTACGCGATGAGCGCGAGCGACCCGTTCTTCGACCCCGCGGGCGTCTACGGGGTGCTCGCCGGGGCGACGGAGCGCATCAGGATCGGCACCGGGGTGACCATCGCCGCTTACCGCCACCCGATCGTCTTGGGCAAAGCACTCGCGACCATCGAGCAATTCGCGCCGGGGCGGGTCGTGCTCGGTCTGGGGCGCGGCTGGATGCGCGAGGAGTTCGACGCACTCGGCGTCGGTTTCGAGCGGCGCGGAGCGCGGCTCGAGGAATACGTGAGAGCCCTGCGCGCGATCTGGTCCGGTGAGCCGTCGTCATTCTCCGGTGAGTTCTATTCATGGGAGGAAGCGGGTTTCTTGCCCGCGCCCACCACGCACCTGCCGATCTTGCTGGGCGGCCACGGCAACGAGGCACTGCGACGCACCGCGGAGCTGGCCGACGGCTGGGTGATCACGACCTCCAGGGGGCAGGGCGCGGGCATCGAGGCGGTGGCGGCTCGTCTCGATGTGTTGAAGGCCGAGATGGACAAGCGGGGGCGAGATCTCGGCGAGCTCGAGATCGTTTACCCGAACCTGTTGTGGTTCTCGGATCAACCGAACCCGAAGATGCCGCTGACGGGAACGCCCGAAGACATAGCCGGGTCGATCAAGAGGCTCGAGGAGATCGGCGTCACCACGGCGCACCTGATCGTCTTCGGTCCCGGCCCCCTGGTCTGCGAGACCGCAGAGCGATTCGCCGAGGAAGTGCTACCGCTCCTTTAGGCAAAGAAGCGTCGGCTACGTCCGCAGTGGCGATTACCTTTCGTCCATGCCTTCTCGTTTGTCCGACCTGGAGTGCGCGCGCTGTGGGCGGAGCCACGATCCGCACGTCTTGCAGCAGAGGTGCGAGTGCGGCGGCACGCTCCTCGCGCGCTACGACCTTCGAGACCTCAGCTTGGGCGATGCCCGACAGAGGCGCGCAGGCATGTGGCGCTACACCGAGCTCCTCCCGCTGCGCTCGGCCCCCGTGTCTCTCGGAGAGCCGGAGACACCTCTGTTGTTCCTCCCCCGGCTCTCGGAGAGGTGGGGCATCGAGACCTGGCTGAAGGACGACGGGCTGCTGCCGAGCGGCACCTTCAAGGCTCGCGGCGCCGCGATGGGCGTGTCTCGCGCGGCCGAGCTTGGGGCGACCGCTATCGCGATGCCTACGGCGGGTAATGCGGGCGCGGCCTGGGCGCTTTACGCCGCGCGAGCCGGGCTGCCGCTGACCGTCGTGATGTCGCGTACGGCGCCCGCTTCGCAGCAGGCGGAGGTGGAGGCCGCGGGGGCGGAGCTCGAGCTGGTGGACGGCTCGATCGCAGACGCTGGTCGGCGGGCGAAGGAGATCGCGGGCGAGGCCGGCGCGCTGTTCGCGGGCACCTTCTTCGAGCCGTACCGCCTCGAGGGCAAGAAGACCGCGTGGCTGGAGCTGTTCGACCAGGCCGGCGACGAAGCAGGGATGCGCCTGCCGCGCACGCTCGTCATCCCGGTAGGCGGCGGAGTGGCGGCCGTCGCCGCCGCCAAAGCCGCCGACGAGGTGCGGTCCGCGGGTTGGACGAACGACGAGCCGCCCGTTCTCGTCGGCGTGCAGCCGGAGGATTGCGCGCCGATCACCCGAGCCTTCGAGGAGGGGCGAGACGACGTGCCGCCCTGGCCTCACCCAACGACGACGATCGCGGCGGGGCTTCGCGTTCCGGCTCCAGCCGAAGGAGCGCTCGTTCTCGACCGCGTTCGTTCCTCGGGCGGCACCATGCTGGCGGTCGCCGAGAGAGACATCAGGCTGTCGATCCGTCACCTCGCCGCGACCGAGGGAGTGTTCGCCTGCCCCGAGGGGGCCGCCACCGTGGCCGCCGCGGATCGTCTCGCGCGCAGAGGGGCACTGGAGGGGCCGGTGGTCCTCTACAACACCGGCAGCGGCATCAAGTACGTCGACGTGCTCTGAGTCGGGGGCTAGGTGCCCGGCTTCACGACCATGTTGAGCACGACGATGACGAGGACCAGCGTGTCGATCTGGCTGATCCGCTGGATCCGCTCGATGTTGCTCTGCACTTCTGCATCTTCTGGGCCCCGGTCTGTGATGCCGGCGGTCACCTTCTTGCCGGCGGGAGCGAGGTAGGCGATGCCGGTCACGAAGGTGGCGGCGAACCCGAGGAGGCCGATGACGATCCAGAGGTCGGTGAATTCCCACCCGCTGACGATCACCGTGCCGATGCCTGTCAGGAGCACGAGCAGCGAGATCGGGGCGAAGTAGTGGGGGCCGAGCCAGGCCATGTCGTCGGCGAACTGGGCGAGACGGGTGGGTCCTCCCTTTCGAGCCCTAACCGCGAGGATCTGTCCGAATAGCGCTCCGCCCACCCATGCGACCGCGGCCAGCACGTGGATCGATTTGAGCAGGTCGTACACGCTTCCTCCCAGAGTCGCTCGGATCGTCGACCGGAGTATCCGACGGGCGAAAACCGTTCACAAGGGTTTTCAGACTTCTGCTTGACGCGGGGACTCGGTACGCCTACTATCGAACATACGTTCGATTCAGGTCAGGCTGGCTCTCTCCCCGAAGCCGCGTGGGTTCCCCGGCCCCGCCTCCTGGAACGAACGTAGACCGGGGGCCCGATGGGCCCGCCTCCTCACTGGGGCGGGTCGGTCGGGCTCCCTTAGTCATTGACGGGTCCGAACGCTCCGCGGGAGGCGAAGCGATTCGGGTCCCTTAGTCGTTGCAGCGCGAGAACGCGAAAAACATAGAGGAGCGGTGGCCAAGCGTTACGACGATCCGATCGATGTCACGGCCGATCCGCAGGTGCCAGGACCGGTGTCGTTCTCCTGGCGCGGCCGCCGCTACGAGATCGACGAGCAACTGAGCTGTTGGCGCGATGGGGGCGAGTGGTGGGACCGGGCGAAGGCGCGCGAGCGCGAGTACTTCAGGGTGCTCGCTCGGCCCGCCGGTGTGCTCGCGAGCGGAGACCTCGACCCCGACGGTTTCATGGTTTCGCCGGCAGCCGTCTACGACATCTACTTCGATCGCCTCAACAGCGCCTGGCGCATAGCCCGCCTATGGGACTGACCCCGTTATCTCTGCACACCGGCTCCCCGGGCGACGGTTGTGAGGGAGTCAGAAGCGCCCGCCTTCCGTTCGAGCTTGAGTATCGTCGCTCGCATGTCGCGCACGCGCTGGGAGGCCTATCTCGAGGGGGCGTTCTCGATCCCCGCGAACGAGACGCTCGGCTTCCAGCGCCGCGACGCGCCCGATCCGAACGAGGTCGCGTTCACGTGGACGGTTCCGGCCGAGCTGTGCAACTCCGCCGGCAACCTCCAGGGCGGGATGCTGGCCGCGTTCGCGGATGCCGTTCTGGGCGGGTTGTGCGCGACGCAGCTCGACGAAGATTCGTATCCCGCTCTGGCCGAGATGAAGATCTCGTTCCTGCGCCCGGCTCCCGCGGGCGCCACCATCACCGGCACCGGGCGCCTGTTGAAGGTGGGCAAGCGCTTGATGTTCGCGGAGGCCGAGATCACCGACTCCGACGGTCGGATGATCGCCAAGATCAGCGGAACCGAGCTACCCGCCTCGCTCCCGTAGCTCACCCGGGCAGAGCCGCATGAGCGGCTTCGTCCATCTCCACTGTCACTCGACCTGGTCTTTGCTAGACGGGGCGATCCCGGCCGAGACCCTTCCGTGGATGGCAGCCGAGCTGGGATACGAGGCCGTTGCTCTCACCGATCACGACGCGCTGACGGGGGCCGTCCGCTTCGCCCGCGCTTGCAGGGACGCAGGGGTCAAACCGATCTACGGAGCCGAGCTGACTCTGACCGACGGGCATCACGTCACCGCGATCGCCCGCGATGCGACCGGCTACGCGAACCTGTGCCGGCTCATCTCTCGGGCTCACCTCGACCACGAGCGCGGCCAGCCCCGCACCACCTTCGCCTCGCTCGCGGAGCGCGCCGAGGGGTTGTTCGTGCTATCGGGGTGCGGACGAGGCGAGGTCCCGGCACTGGCCGCTGCCGGCGCCATGCCTCAGGCGATCGAAGCCGCACGGCGGTGGCGGGATGTGATCGGCGACGGCTACCGCATCGAGGTCTTCGACCACCGCGGCTACGGCGCGAGCACGCTTCGGGACCGCTTGCTGGGGATCGCGCGAGAGACCGGCATCCAGGCCGTCGCCACGAACGACGTGCACTATCCGACCCCTCGGGAGGCGGCGACGCACGAGCTCCTGCATGCGATCAGGGAGATCGTCCCGTTGTCTCGGACCAAGGCGCTGCGCTCCAACTCCGAGTACGGCTTCAAGGCGCCACATGCGATGCGCGAGCTGTTCCAAGACGCGGCCGGACGGGATGCCGCCGACGAGACGCTTCGTATAGCCGAAGCCTGTGACTTCGATCTCGACCTCGGCAGGTATCACTTCCCCGAGATCCCGATGCCTCCCGGTGAGACCGCAACCGGCGCGCTGGCACGTCGTTGCTACGAGGGCGCCCACCATCGTTTCGACAAGGTGACCGGGGTGATCGACGTCCGGCTCCAGCACGAGCTGCAGCTGATCTACAAGATGGGATTTGCCGCCTACTTCCTGCTGGTCGCCGACATCGTCCGTCACACCAGAGAGGTGCTCGGGATGCGCTGCGCCTGCCGGGGCAGCGCGGCGGGGTCGCTGGTCTGTTACGTGCTCGGCATCTCCGACGTGGACCCGGTTCGCTACGACCTCCTGTTCGAGCGCTTCATGAACGAGCGACGCGAGGAGCTTCCAGACATCGACGTAGACGTCGAGTCGCACCGGCGCGAAGAGGTGCTGGCGCACATCCTCGACACCTACGGACGCGACCAGACCGCGATGTGCTGCATGGTCGACACCTTCAGGGCCCGCATGGCCATCCGCGAGGTTGGCAAGGCTCTAGGGCTTCCCGGCCAAGAGATCGATCTCGTGGCGAAGGCGTTCCCGCGCGTGAGGGCCAGGGACATCCCTCAGGCGATCGAGCGTCTTCCGGAGCTGGCCGGCACGAACCTCCGGGCGGGCCAGCTCGAGCAGCTCTTCGAGCTCTGTCTCGCGATCGACGGCTTCCCGCGGCACCTGGCGCTGCATCCATCGGGCGTGATCCTGTCCTCGCCGGACCTCGCGGACCGCGTCCCGATGCAGGCGTCCTACGGCGGCTTCACGATGCTGCAGGCGGACAAGGACGACGTCGAAGAGCTCGGCCTCGCGAAGCTCGACGTGCTGGGCGTGCGGATGCTGTCTTCCATCTCGCATGCGGTGGGAGAGATCGAGCGCGCACATGGCGAGCGGGTCGACCTGGACCGGCTGCCGCACGACGACACAGCTACGTACGACCTGGTCAAGACGTCCAAGACGCTGGGCTGCTTTCAGATCGAGTCACCGGGCCAGCGCGAGCTCCTGGCCCGGTTCCAGCCGAACCGCTTCGAGGACCTGATCGTCGACATCTCGCTGTTCCGGCCCGGCCCGGTGAAGTCCGACATGGTGTCTCCGTTCCTCGAGCGCTACCACGGCTTCGAACAGGTGCGGTACCCGCACCCGAGCCTGAAGCCGATCCTGAGAGAGACGAACGGCGTCGTCGTCTTCCACGAGCAGGTCATCCGGGTGATCGCGGAGGTGACCGGCTGCAGCCTGGCCGATGCCGATTACGTGCGAAGGCACCTCGATGCAGAGCGGCCGAGCCTGCCGGGCGATCCCGGCCATCCCGGCGAGCGCAAGCTGGGCCAGGACTGGGTCAAAGACGAGCGCGTGCACTTCGCCGGAGTAGCGGGACCGATCACGGTGACACCGCCGCAGGGCGACGTCGCCGAGTGGTTCATCACGTCGGCCATCTACAACGGCTTCAAGCCCGAGCAGGCCGAGACCTTGTGGAGGGAGGTCTTCAGCTTCGCCTCGTTCGGGTTCTGCAAATCTCACGCTGCGGCCTTCGCGCTGCCGACCTACCTGTCGGCGTGGCTGAAGGCGCATCACCCCGCCGCTTTCCTCGCCGGCGTGCTGACGCACGACCCCGGCATGTACCCGCGCCGGCTGATCGTGGCGGACGCCCGCAACTTCGGCATCCCGATCCTGCCGATCGACGTGAACGCATCCGATCGGGTCTACCGGGTGGAGCCGGTGGGCGATCCGGCTCGCCCGGGGATCCGGCTCGCGCTGTCCGAGGTGCGGGGGGTGTCGGAGGCCGCGATCGACTCGCTGTTGGCGGCGCGTGAAGAGGCTCGGTTCTCGTCGCTCGAGGACCTGTGGCGGCGCACCGAGGTGTCGCAACCTGTGCTCGAGAACCTGGTCCACGTCGGTGCTCTGGACGGGATCGAGCCGAGGTCTCGGCACGAGTTGATGTGGCGCGTGCTCGATCTCTCGTCGCAGCCGAAGCCGCGGGGCGGGAGCCAGCTCGGGTTCGCATTGGAGGAGCCGATCGCGGAGGCGCTGCCGGGTCTTCCCGCCTACACGCCTCTGGAGGAGACGGAGGCCGAGCTCGAGGTGTCGGGCATAGATGCGCGCCGTCACATCATGTCGCTCTACGAGCCCCTGCTGGCCGAGCTCGGCTGCACCAGCGCCAGGGACCTGGTGTCGCTGCGGAACAACTCCGAGGTGTGGGTGGCGGGCGTGAAGGTCGCCAGCCAGACGCCGGCGATCCGCTCGGGGCAGAGGATCATCTTCGTCACGATCGACGACGTCACCGGGCCGATCGACGTGACGGCGTTCGAGCGGGTCCAGCCGCGCTGTGCCCGCACGATTTTCCACTCCTGGATCCTGTTGGTGCGAGGCGTCGTGCGCAAACGAGGCGGCGCCTCGTTGATCCACCCGACGGGTGACAACGTGGGACTCACCGTGGTGGTGAACGAGGCGTTCGACCTGGCCGAGCTGGCTCGCGATCGCAAACAGGGTCACTCCGCGGCCGGCTGTCTGGGCCGCCAGCGCAAGAAGCAGTCCTTCCGCGGCCTCGACGCCGGGGGAACCGCGGCGGCACCGGGCCGTCTCTGGCACGCGAGTGGGGGCAGCGCCGGCCGCTAAGCGCGCCGCAGGGGCTGCTCAGAAGCCGCTAGCCCAGAAAGCTAACGCGGCAGCTTCTGCTTCAGCTTCCTCACGGGCTCGAACAGATCGCCGTGTTGCTCGACCCGCGCCAGCACCTCGGACGCCTCGAACGAGAGCCGCTCCGGCCTCCTCTTCTTCAGCGCCGCCTCGACCTCGTCCCAGGTCACCGGGGTAGACGCCGTTGGGCGTTCCTTCGCCCGCAGCGAGTACACCGACGCGGTCGTCTTGTGGTCGTCGTTCTGGCTCCAGTCGACGAGCACCTTCCCCTCCCGCTCCGCTCGGCTCTGGCTCGACAGCACCAGATCCCGATGCTCCTCCTGCAGTCGCAGCGCGAGCTGGTGCGCGAACGGCTTCGTGTCGTCGTAGGTGACCGCCGTGTTGAGGGGCGCGAACAGCTGGATGCCCTTCGAGCCCGAGGTCTTGGCGAACGCCTCGAGCCCCGCTTCCTCCAGGATCGCGCGCACCAGGAGCGCCACCTCGGCGCACTGGAGCACGGCCGCGGGAGGCCCCGGGTCCAGATCGAACACCAGCGCCGTCGGGCGGTAGAAGTCCTTGGCACAGGCGAGAGACGTGTGCAGCTCGAGGTTGGCGAGGTTCGCCGACCACACCAGGCTCGGGAGGTCGTTCAGAAGGCAGTAGTTGACGGCTTTCTTGTCCTTCTTTCGCACCATGGGCGCGGTGGCGACCCACTCTGGGCGGTGTGAGGGGCACTCCTTCTCGTAGAAGAACTTCCCGTCGACCCCATTCGGATAGCGCTTGAGGGTCACGAACCTGTTGCGGAGGTGGGGGAGCAGTACGGGCGCGATCTCCCTGTAGTAGGCGATCACGTCGCCTTTGGTCATCCCGGTCGCGGGATAGAAGACCTTGTCGAGGTTGGAGAGCTGGAGCTTCCGTCGTCCGACCCTCACCTCGGTCTTCTGTGCCATGACGATATGGATACACGACCCGACAAGGCGGCAGGTAGCACCGACAGCGGGGGAGGATGGGGTGATGGCGCCGGGTCCCGCAACGTTCAGCGAGCCGATCCTCCATGTCGACATGGACGCCTTCTACGCGTCGGTCGAAGAGATCAAGGACCCCTCGCTCAAGGGGCTTCCGGTGGTGGTCGGGGGCCAGGGGGGCCGCGGTGTGGTCACCTCGGCCTCGTACGAAGCGCGCAAGTACGGCGTCCGCTCTGCGATGCCGATCGTGACGGCCAGGCGGCTGTGTCCCCACGCCACCTTCCTGCCGAACGATTTCAAGTCCTACGGCGAGTACTCGATCAAGATCAAAGAGGTCTTCACGTCGTTCACTCCGCTCGTCGAGCCGCTGTCTCTCGATGAGGCGTTCCTCGACGTCTCGGGGTCCGTTCGGATCTTCGGGTCGCCCGTGGACATCGCGCTGCAGATAAAGCGCAAGGTGGCGGAGCTGGGCCTCACCTGCACGGTGGGGGTGGCGCCGAACAAGTTCCTCGCGAAGCTCGCCTCGACGCGCGGCAAACCGGACGGTCTGTTGGTCGTACGCGCCGACGAGGTGATCGCATTCCTCCATCCGCTGCCCGTCACCGCGTTGTGGGGAGTGGGGCCGCAGACGGCGGTGACCTTGGAGAGGCTCGGCCTCAAGACCGTGGGTGACCTCGCTGCGATCTCGCAGCGCACGCTGGCGCGGGCGGTGGGAGAGGCGCTCGGGGCGCACCTCCATCACCTCGCCAGGGGCATCGACGACCGCGAGGTCGTGCCGAATGATCCGGCGCGGTCCGTGGGCTCGGAGGAGACGTTCTCTTACGACCTAGATTCGCCCGCAGAGATCGCGAGAGAGATCTTGAGGCTCGCGGACCGGACGGCCGAGCGCCTGCGAGCCAAGGGGCTCTGTGGTCGCACCGTCACGCTCAAGGTGCGCTTCTCCAACTTCAGCACCCTGACCCGGTCGAAGACGCTGCCGGCGGAGGTGGACACCACTCCGGCGATCTACCAGGTGGCGCGGGCTCTTTTCGACAAGCTCGACCACGACCGGTTGCGGATAAGGCTTCTAGGCGTCAGCGTGACCGGGCTCGCGACCGGTCCTCCGAACCGGCAGCTAGAGCTGGTGCCGGATGGTGAGCTGTCTACTGCAACACATCAGCGCTGGGACGATGCGGCGGGCGCCATGGACTCGATCCGGCGCAGGTTCGGGTCCGACTCCGTCGGGCCCGCGGCATTGTTGGACCACATCGACGGCGACGCTCGATGATCAGTGGCGGTTCCGTCCCGGACCTGCTGGTTCCTATAATCGACTGACAGTGCCCCTCTCCGATCACGAGCAGCGCATCCTCGACGAGATCGAGAAGAACCTCTACCGCGAGGATCCCGCGTTCGCGCGCCATGCACGAGACCGGCGCAGCGGCGCCGACCAGCGCACGCGGGTGAGGTTGGGTGCGCTCCTTTTCGTGCTGGGGTTCATCGGACTCTTCGTGTTCTTCTACTCCGGTTCGGTGATCGTCGGTGTGCTTGCTTTCGCGGCGATGGTGCTCGGGATTGTCATCCTCACCGCCGGCCTCCGAGCGATTGCGTCGCCCCGCGATTTCGTGCGCGGTCCCGCCGACCGGATGAGTCGCGCTCTTTCCGAATGGGAGGAGCGGGTGCGACGTCGGTACAAGAAGGAATGACCGCCTTCACCGAATGCTCTCGCGCGGCTGGCGATCGCGCGCTCGCGCGACAGTTGCGCGACATGTTTTCGCGACTCCCAGGACTGTTTTAGCAGCGGGCTTGCTGCAACACGAGTAGCCGCGCTATCTTCCACAAGTCGCTAGGGCGGCAGGGGGAACGCCCACCGCAGTGGGTTCCCTCGGGTGGGACGGAAACAACCAGGATTGCGACTCAAGTCTGCGACTCGTTTGGAGGTCTGCGCGCTCTATGGAGGAAGGTTTCACTGCCGAACAAGCATCCCGTTTCACGGGCTGCACCGCACATCAGCTCAGGTATTGGGATCGCGTCGGACTGGTGAAACCCACCATCCAAGAGACCGGTGGACGTCCGGGCGTTCGCCGTCTGTATTCATTCAGAGACCTCATCGCGCTCAAGGTGATCCGCTCACTGCTCGACGGCGGCATGAGCCTCCAGCGCGTTCGCCGCGCTTATGACTACCTGCGCAAGAAGGCCGGGCTGGAGCAGCACCTGTCCGAGGTCAGGCTGGTCACCGACGGCAAGAGCATCTTCAAGATCTGTCGCACCGACGGTGAGGTCCTGGACGCTCTGAAAGAGGGCCAGATGGCCTTCTTCCTCGCGATCGACGACATCGCCCGCAGTATCGACGGCCGGGTCGCGGAATACCTCTACGACCGCAACGAGTTCGTCAGCGCTCTGCGGCGAGTCGAGACGCGCCTGGAGCAAGACCTCGATCCGAGCGCGCGCCGGAGGCTACGAGCGGCCCAGTGACAGGATCTTCTGCAGCGCGATCCTCTTGATGGGCAGCGAGACCCGGGGAGCCACGCCTGCAGGCGACCACAACCGGTTGATCCGGCGCCACCAACCGGCCTGCTGCCACAGGCTCACGCGCAGCTGGCGCGCCAGTCGCTTGGCTTCGTCCGCTACCTGGGGAGACGGCTCGACCGGTGCGAACTCGGCCGCCTCGTAGATCGAGGCGAGCCTGATGACCGACGACCGCGGGAGCAGCGTTTCCCGCGCCAGCCGGCGGGCGTAGGCGGCGGCGGACTCGCCGCGGGCGCGGCCGGAGGCGAGCTCGGCGGCCTCCTGCTGGAACTCCGCGAAGGCCGCGGCCGCCTTGGCCCTGGTGTCGGTAGCTCGACGGTAGCGGCGTTCGATGTTGGCTCTCTTCAGCAGCGGCACGAGCGCGACGAACAGGAGCAAGAGCACCAGCAGGACCAGCGCTACGCGCCCGAACGTCTTCTGCCAGTCGCTGTTGATCCGACCTTCCTCCGCCACGCTGCCGTCGCCCACGTTGTTCGGGTTCTGCGCGGCGCGGTTTGGACCGGTGTTCCCCTGCACCTCGCCCAGGCCTCGCTTGCCCCCACGTCCCTCGGTGAGCGGCGCTTCGGCGCCGGTGATAGTCGCGGGATCAGAAGCGATGCGGGCGAGCGTGTAGACGGGCTCTGGAGCTTCGTCGCGCGGGGTCGGCTCGAAGCGCACCCAGCCGAAGCCCTCGAACCAGACCTCGGGCCAGGCGTGAGTGTCGTTGCCGGTTACCGTGTAGGTGTTGGGCGCCTCGATGCTGGTCCGGCCGGGGAGGAATCCAACCGACACCCTCGTGGGGAGTCCCAGCTCTCGAGCCAGCAGAGTGAAAGCGGTCGCGAACTGCTGGCAGTAGCCGACCCGCGTCTCTAGTAGGAACTCCTGCAGGTAGTCGCTGCTGGTCGGCTTATTCAGCTGGACGTCGTAGTCGAAGCCGCGCAGGCGGCTCTGGATCGCGATGAGTCTTTCGAAGTCCGTTTTGGCGCCGCGCGTCCACAGCTGAAGCAGCTGCTTGACGGCCGGGGACAGCCCCGGGCCGTCGACGGGTCCGACCTGCACCAATGGGTCTCCGGGTTCCACCTCGACCACCTCTGCCTCGCGGAGCTTGCGGAACGACGTATCGGGCACGGTGGCCTGGACGTCGTAGACGAAGCCCTCCTCGAGGCCCTCCTCCAGCTTCACGTCCGCGGTGGAGGGATCGATCTGCAACCCCGTCGCCCCCTGCAGCGGGATGATCGTGAGCGGAACACCTGCCACTGGAAGCGGTTGTCCCTCTAGACCCGTCACCTCGAACCGCTGGTCCAGTGATCGCCCGGGGTTGGGAACACCTGCCGTGATCGACAGTGCGCCGCTCGGCGGCACGGCGACGGTGAGGTTGCTCCCATCCGTCCACTTCTCACCGTCGAAATCGCTCAGCGTCAGGAGGCGCCAGTACTCGGCTCTGTCGGCTGTGACGCGGAACAGCTCTTCTTCGGACTGTTGGATCAGCTCTGGCACCAGCGACACCAGCGGGTCGATCCTGCCGCCGGGAGCACCCGGACCGCCAGCGCCCTCGCCCGCGACCCCCTCGCCCGACTTGCTGCGCCACGAGATGAGGCCTTCCTCGAGGGCGGGGAGGAAGACCGGCAGGACGAGCGCCGCCGCGACGCACGAGGCTCCCATCCGACGAGCCAGCGCGCCCGTGATCGACGCCGGCTCCTGAGCCTTCTGGCTCTTCCACACCGGGACCCACCGTCCCCACGACCTCAACCTGTGGTCTGACTCGAGCGCCCAGTAAGTCAGCAGGGCGGCTAGGAAGACGATGACGTTGATCGTCGCGCCCTCGCCCGTGCCGACCACGAGCAGGAACGAGAAAAGGGCGACGGCGGGGATGCTCGCCAGGAGCGGGCGGCGCCACCGGAACGTGGCGACCTCTCCCAGCGACACCAACACCCACATCGCGGCGACCGACAGGATCGCGTAGCCCGGTCGCAGCGGCACCGGCGCGAAGTCCACATGGCTGTGCTCGTAAGCGCGGGAGATGGACGTCCCGAGCCTTTGCACCGCGGTCAGGGTCGGCAGGCCGTAGAACGTGGCAGGGGCGTGGAAGATCAGTGCCAGGTACCAGATCATCACGATTGCGGACACGGCGAGAGTGGTCGAAGGCCACAGCCCCAGGCGCCTGCAGATCAGGGTGACCCCGATGGCCGCCATCATCGCCAGCAGCGCGGGCCCGGCGAACTCCTCTTGTCCGAACAGCTGGTTGAACGTCAGCAGGGTTATCGACCCGAGGCCGATCAGACCTAGACGAGCTCTGGCTTCTGACCCCATGGTGCTTCACCCCCTCGCTGCTTTCCGGCGGCGGCAGCGCTCCACGCAGGTGCCAGCGGTTCGCCCGGCGCCAGCATCACGCTCCGGATCCCGGAGCGAGCCAGCTGTCTCGCGACCTCGCCGGCCAGACGTTCACCGTCCCAGCGCTGCTTCGTCGGCTGGGTCGAGAAGCGGTGTGCCGGTAGCGACACGAAGATGATCTGTTTGAAGACATTCCTCAGGCGCGCAACCGCGGTCGCGCCCTGTGGGTCGGGCGAGCCCGTGATCAGCACGAGAGTCTCCTCGGCGGCGCCTGTGGCCTCCATCTCGAGCAGGCGCCCCAGCAGCGCATCGTCGGCCGACCCCCGCTGCGGCGCGACCGTCGCAAGCAGGTCCAAGCAGCGGTGGAAGTGCGGCACCCCGCGCGCGCTGGGGAACCCGGGATGATGTGCACCCACGAGCCGGAAGCCGTAGCCGGCCTGGTGGTACAGCTGGACGACCGAGGCCGCTACTTCGACCGCTCGCTCGAACGACGGAGATTCCCCTGCCGTTGTGTGGACGCGGGCGCGGTCGTCGAGCAGGATCGTTGCTCGCGTGTGCCACGGCGTCTCCTCCTGGCGGATCATGACCTTGCCGCGCCGCGCCGTCGACGGCCAGTGCACCTTACGGAGGTCGTCTCCCTGCACGTATTCGCGCAGCGCATAGAAGTCTTCTCCCCGCGTGCCGGTCGGCTGTCGGAGGGCAGACGTCGCGACGCTGCGGCGGTCTCCGGCATCGCGCGGCAGCACCAGTTTCTCCATCCTGGGGTGGACCAGGAAGCTCTCGCGCCCCGCTCCTTGGGAGCTGACGCGCGCGAGCCCGAACGGATCGATCATCTTCAAGCTGAGTGGCCCCACCTCGTAGTGACCCCTCCGGTGGGGGCGGACGGTATAGCTGACGTCTCGGCGTCCGTCGGCCTCGATCCCGTTGAGGGTGAAGCGGGAGCGGCCGGCGAGGCGCGAGGGGAGAACGTCCTCGATCAGCAGCAACGGCGCCGAGCCTGCTCCGCGGTTGTGCAGCGCCAGCGACACCGTCACGTCCTGCTCCGACCGAGCACGGAGCGGCATGATGGCGCGCTCGACCGATAGGTCGTGCTTGCCCAGTCGGACCACCGCGATAGCGAGCAGCAACAGGACCATCAGCGCCAGCCCGACCTGTTGCAGCGCGCGCGTCCCGAAGATCGTTCCCGCGGCCAGGAGAGCCACCCCCGTGACTCCGATCATCCAGCCCCTGCCGGTCGGCATAAGCGGAGGAGGTGTTAGGCCTGCTCGCGGGCAGGTATCGGGACGCGGCCGACGAGCCCGTCGAGGATCTGCTCGGCCGTCGTGCCGCGCATCTGCGCCTCGGGAGACAGAAGGATCCGGTGCGCCAGCACCGGAGCGACGATGTCCTTGATGTCGTCGGGGACGACGTAGTCGCGTCCCCGGCTGGCCGCAAGCGCCCGTGCGGTTCGAAGCAGGTAGAGCGACGCTCGGGGGCTCGCACCGAGATAGACGTCGGGATGGTCCCTCGTGCTCTCGGTCAGCTCCACGATGTAGCGCTTGAGCGTGGGAGCGACGTGCACCTCACGCGCCAGCTTGATCAGGCCGACAACCTCGTTCGGGTCGGCCACGGCCTCCAGCTCTACCAACGGCGCCTGCGCCCCGTGGCGGTCGAGGATCTCGAGCTCCGACTCGCGGCTCGGGTAGCCCATCGAGAGGCGCATCGTGAACCGGTCCAGCTGCGACTCCGGCAGGGGATAGGTGCCCTCGTGCTCCACCGGGTTCTGGGTCGCGATGACCATGAACGGCTCCTCGAGCTCGTGCGTGTTGCCGTCGACCGTCACCTGGCGCTCCTCCATGCACTCGAGCAGCGCCGCCTGCGTCTTGGGCGACGCGCGGTTGATCTCGTCGGCCAAGCAGATGTTGGCGAAGACGGCTCCGGGCTTGAAGGCGAACTCCTCGGCCCCGGTGTCGTAGATGCTGACGCCGGTGACGTCGGTCGGCAGGAGGTCTGGGGTGAACTGGATCCGGCTCCACGAGCAGCCGACGGACTTGGCCACGGACTTCGCGAGCATGGTCTTGCCGACCCCGGGGATGTCTTCGATCAGCACGTGGCCTTCGGCGACCATCGCGATCAGGGCCAGCCGGACAACGTCTCCTTTGCCGCGGATCGTCTTCTCCACGTTCGAAACGATCCGTTCGAAGGACGCCTGAAAGCCGGAGAAGTCCCCCACGGAGCTGTCCGCCATTGAAGCCCCTTGGTCGGTTGATATGAGGCGCACGAGACTAGCAGCGCGCCGGGCGTAGTTGAGACGCACGGGGCCCTCAAAAGCGCCCGCAAGAGCGCGCCGAGCGCGGAGCGGCGATAGGGTGCGGAGCCGCTCGAACGCGAACACAGGAGGTCCGATGGCCGGCTGGGGAGATGACCCCGAACTGGAACGACTCCGGGACCTCGTGGACTCCGGCTGGGAGGTCGTCGAGATCACAGACGATCCCAACGCGCCCGGCGGGCCCGCGGACACCGTGAAGCTCACGAAAGACGGACAGACCGAAGAGGTCACCTCCGACCATCTGCAGTTCCATCACTACGTCGTTTGGCTACAGGAGCAACACCAGTCGTAAGCGCGCGACGCAGCGCGTAGTTACTCGACCGCGCTGCGCTAACGCCGGCAAGCGTTCGCTTGCGCCAGCTAGCAAGGCCCGCTAGGGTCGCACCCGTTCCGCCTCCGGTCGCCATCGCGGCGCGGCCGTAGCGCCCTCGGCGGGCGCGCGAGGCAAGCCGGCACCATCGAAGGGAGTTGCGATGTCTCGCCTATGCCTCGGTCGTTCGCGCGCAGCGGCCACACCCGTTCTGTTCGCGCTCGTGCTGGTGCTGTTGCCGGATCCGGCGGTGGCGCAGACGTCGACCGCCGAACCGCGCATCACCTCTGCTTCGGGCCGCGTCTCTTACGGAGGCGACGCGACCATCAGGGGCCGGCTCGACGGCGGGACCGTCGGACAAGAGCTCCACCTGGAGCGCCGGGCACCGGGTCGGCAGTGGCGCACGATCGGAACGCGCGCGGTAGACGAACGGGGGCGGGTGCGCTTCCGCGTGCGCGATCTTCACTTCTCTGCCGCGTACCGGCTCCTCTACATCGACGAGATGACAGAGGAGGAGTCCCGCAGCGCCAGGATCCGGATCTCCGTCACTGCGCGGCTCCAGGTACGGACGAGCAAGGACCACCTCATGCAGGGACGGCGTCTCCGCGTGTCGGGGTCGCTGTTCCCGAAGGTTCCGGGCCGGACCGTGTTGCTGCAGCAGAAGGTCGCCGGCGAGTGGCGCTACATCGACCGCCTCAGCGCCGGCGACGGCTTCTTCTCGCGCTACTTCAAACCCAGCAGCGTCGGCTACCGGCGTCTCCGGGTGAAGTTCGCCGGTGACGCGCGCAACAGGGCAGCGAGAGACCGCACCGCGATCCGCGTCTACGACCCCGATCTCGCCACCTGGTACGGCCCCGGTCTCTACGGGAACCGAACCGCGTGCGGACAGACCTTGGGAACGAACACCCTCGGGGTTGCACACCGAAGCCTGCCGTGCGGGACGAAGGTCAGCATCCTCTACGAGGGCCGGACGATCACCGTGCCCGTCATCGACCGCGGCCCGTACACACATGCGGAGTGGGACCTCACCGCGGAGACCGCGGAACGGCTGGGGTTCTCGGGGACCGACACGATCGGCACCGACAACTAGTCAGCGCGCACCACCGCGATCCCACGTCCATAGAACGGCCAGGGTCGCGCCATATACTTGCCGCACCTTGGGAAGAGCGCTCGTGCTCAACGCCTCCTACCAGCCGCTGTGCGTCGTTCCCGTCCGGCGGGCGCTGGTCCTTGCCCTGAAGGGCAAAGCTGAGGTCCTCCACACCAACGGCCACATGTTCCGCTCCGAGTCTCTCGAGATGAAGGCCCCGAGCGTCGTCCGGCTCAACTACTTCGTGAAGGTGCCGTATCGCGCCCGTTCTTCGCTGTCCCGCCGCGCGGTGTTCGTCCGCGACAACTTCGAATGCCAGTACTGCGGTCGGCCCGCGGAGAACGTCGACCACGTCGTCCCCAAGAGCAGGGGAGGCGGTCATACGTGGGACAACGTCGTAGCCGCGTGCCGCCCCTGCAACTCGCGCAAGGAGAACCGGGCTCCGGCAGACGTGGGCCTCGCCCTGCGCCACCCCCCGCGCCGTCCCGATGACAGCGTCTGGATCGTGGTCGCGGTCGAGCGCGTGGACCCGGTCTGGGAGCAGTACCTAGCCAAGGTCACCGTCCTCACCTAGCCCGTTTTCGTTTCCGCTCCGCGGCGTCCGCCGATCGCGCAGACCGGGGTGGAGGACCGGGCCGGGAGACTCCGGGCGCAAAACCGAGGCGCCCTCCGGAACCCGACCCGCTCCTCTTCCCAATAGAGATCACCCCGCCGGGACGGAGACCCTGTCCGCAACGAGCGGAGGGGCTGCCGGGCGCGCAGCCGTGCAACGAGCGGAGGCGGTGGCGTGTACGGGTTTGAGCGCCCGTACGCGCACGAGCGGAGGCGGCGGCGTGTACGGGTCTGAGCGGACCGTGCAGGGCCACGTCGCTCGATAGCCGAACAACTTCGGCGCGACGTGGCCCGATTCGAGGGAGAGCCGGCGCCGATCGGGCGCTCGCCGACCGTGTCCCGCGATCCCCGTGCCGCCACCGCCGGAGCGGGGCCGTGTCCAGCGATCCCCGTGCCGCCACCGCCGGAGCGGACTCCGGGGTCCGTGCCCGCAGCCCCGGAACGAGCTCAGGCAAACACAAGCATGCACAGGAACAACACGAGCAACTAATTACAACCCTGTAATTGTGGAGGGGAATGTTGACTTCGCACCCGCCGGTGGGGTTGGATGCACCCACGAAGTGGTGGAGAGTGGAGCGAAGGGGAGCAACGGGGCCCTCCCGAGACCACCCGAAGCCCTCGGATCGCGAGGCAGGGGAGCGGGGAGCAACGGTTGTCCTTCACCGGGGAGTTCCGTCACACGATCGACGCGAAGGGGCGTCTGATCGTGCCGTCCCGGATGAGGGACGAGCTGGGCGAGGACGTGATGCTCTCCCGCTGGCTCGACGACTGCATCGCGATCTGGTCGCTCGAGGAGTGGGCCGCGATCGAGGCGAAGCTGCGCAGCCAGAAGAGCGGGTCCAAGGCAGCTCGACGGCTCGTCCGCAGGATCGCCGGGAGCGCTCATCCCGACAGCGTCGACAAGCAGGGCCGGATCACGGTCCCGGCGCACCTCCGCGAGCTGGCCGGCATCACCCGCGACGTCCTCGTTGTGGGCGCCTTGAACCGCGCCGAGCTGTGGAACCCGAACGCTTATCAGCAGGAGCAGCTGGAGGAGGGGCAGCTCGAGGAGCTGGCCGAGGACCTGGACTTCTAAGGGCAGCAGGGGAGCGAGAGGGGGAGATCGATGGCTAAGAAGAAGGTGGCAACTAAGAAGCGGGGCCTGGTGAAGGAGCTGGGCCAGGGCGTCGTCCTGCTCGCGCTGACGGGGTCGTCCGTGGGAGGGCTGCTGGGGATGGTCGCGATCGCCACGCGGGCCCTGGGACGCTAACGATGTGGAACACGAGCCCGTACTCGCGGACAGGGTCGTCGAGCTCCTCCTCCCTGCGCTGGAGCATGGGGGAGTCGTCGTCGACGCGACCCTGGGACGGGGAGGGCACGCCCTCAGGCTCCTCGAGGCCGCGCCGGCCATCACCCTCGTCGGAATCGATCGCGATCCGCTCGCGCTGGACTCGTCGCGGGCCAACCTCGGCGCTCACTCAGACCGCCTTCGGCTCGCTCGTGACAACTTCTCGAAGCTCGCGGCCGTACTGGAACGACTCGGGATTGCGAAGGTTCGCGGAGTCCTATTCGATCTTGGAATTTCCTCACCCCAGATCGATGACCCCGAACGAGGCTTCAGCTTCCGATCTCCCGGCCCCCTCGACATGCGCATGGATCCCCTTCGACCGCTCTCGGCAGCGACAGTGGTGAACTCCTACGCGGAGGCCCAGCTGCGCCGGGTGATCCAGACCTACGGAGAGGAGCGCTTCGCCGGTCGCGTCGCGCGCGCGATCGTCCGGGCGCGCCCGATCTCCGACACCGCGGAGCTTGCCGACGTCGTCCGCGGCGCCATCCCCGCGGCCACGCGCCGCACCGGACCGCACCCGGCGCGCCGGACCTTCCAAGCGATCCGGATCGAGGTGAACGACGAGCTCGGCAGCCTCGAGAAGGCTCTGCCCGCGGCGGTGGACGCGCTGGAGCCGGGGGGGCGCGTGGCGGTGCTGGCGTACCACTCGCTGGAAGACCGGATCGTCAAGCGGTTCTTCGCCGATCAGGCACTCGGGTGTGTCTGCCCACCGTCGTTCCCGGTGTGCACCTGTGGCGCCGAGGCACGGGTCCGCGTGTTGACGCGCCGACCGATCACGCCGCCCGCCGAGGAGGTCGAGGCGAACCCTCGTGCGTCCGCGGCCAAGCTGCGCGCCGCCGAACGCCTGCAGCCCGCCGTCGTCGCGCCCCTGCAAGAGAGGAGGCCCGCATGAGCGCGATCCGCTCCCGCAGACACGCCGAGGGTGAATCTGCCACGAAGACGTCGCTGAAGATCGTCCCGCGTCGCAAGGGCAGGGGGCTTATCAAGAGAACGGGCGCGCGTCGCTTCGCGCCGCTCACGATCCTCGGGGCGATCGCGATCGGCGCCATCGTCGCGGCGATCCTGCTCGAGCAAGTGGTGCTGGCTCAGTCGGCCTTCAAACTGACGAAGATCCGCAACGAGCTCGCGAGGGCGGAAGAGAATCGGGAGGTGCTGATGCTCGAAGCCGCCAAGCTGGACAGCGCCGCCCGGATCGAGCGGTACGCGCGCGAGACGCTGGGGATGATCGACCCCGAGCCGCACAACGTGCGCTACATCGTCGCGGACATCCGGCCGCGCGGCAGCGGCGGCCTCGAGGTCGCGGCGGGTGACCCCTATCAAGCACAGCGGAAGGCGGCGGCCGCTGCCGTCGGCGTCGGCGTCGGTCACACGCCCTGATGCCGCCTCGGCGCACCGGCGGAACCTCGGGTAGGCCGACCGCTCGCCGGTCGGCCTCTTCTGTAGCGAGACGCAGTCGGAGGCCGCGCTCCCGCTCGCCAAGACGCCTCGTCGTGATGTTCTTCGTCTTCACCCTCGCCTTCATGGGCATGGCGTCGCGGCTGTTCGTGCTCCAGATCGTCGAAGGTCCCGGATACGCCAAGCTCGCCGTTGCGCAGAGGGACCGCGTCATCGAGTTCCCAGCGCGCCGCGGTGCGATCCTGGACCGGGAGGGCGAGCCGCTCGCGATCTCGGTCGACCTCCACACGGTCTGGACAGATCCGCAGCATGTCACGGATCCCGCCGGTCAGGCGGTCAAGCTCGCCCCCGTGCTCGGGCTGGATGCGCGCGAGCTGGCCGAGAAGCTCGCCTGTGAGTGCCGCTTCCAGTACCTCGCCCGCCAGGTGGGCCCAAAGGTGGCGCAGAAGGTGAAGAAGCTGGACCTCCCCGGCATCTACCTGGAGGCGGAGCCGAAGCGCTACTACCCAGGCCGGCGCCTCGCGTCGCACGTGTTGGGCTTCGTCGACATCGACGGCCGCGGGCTCGAAGGCATCGAGGCGCAGTACGACGGGATCCTTCAGGGCACCCCGGGGTCGATGACGCTGGAGCAGGACCCCGCCGGGCACGCGCTGCCGCAGGCGGAGTTCAAGCACGAGCGACCTCGGCCCGGGCGCTCTTTGCTCCTCACGATCGACAAGGAGCTCCAGTACTTCACGCAAGCGACTCTCGCGGAGGCAACCAGCGCCTTCAGCGCAGACGGCGGGACCGCGATAGTGATGAGGCCTCAGACGGGCGAGATCCTGGCGCTCGCGAACGTCCCAGACTTCGACCCGAACAACCCAGGCGGATTCTCCGAGCTCGACCGGCGCAACCGCGCGGTCACCGATGTGTATGAGCCCGGGTCCGCGTACAAGATCGTGACCGCGTCCGGCGCTCTAGAGGAGAAGGTCGTGACGCCCAGGACGCCGTTCGTCGTCCCGGACTCCTTCGCGTACTCGGACCGCGTCTTCCACGACTCGCACCCGCACCCGACCGAGAAGATGACGGTCGCCGAGATCATCCACGAGTCGTCTAACGTCGGGACCATCCAGATCGGCCTCAAGCTGGGCGGCAAGAAGCTGGACGCGTACGTGCGCAGGTTCGGCTTCGGGAGCAAGACCGGGCTCGACTTCCCCGGTGAGTCACCCGGCATCGTCCTCGACCGCAGCGACTGGAGCGGCCCGACCATCGCGACGATTCCCATCGGCCAGGGCATCGCGGTCACCCCGCTTCAGATGGCGGTTGCGTACTCGACGATCGCCAACGAGGGCGTATGGGTCGAGCCGAAGCTGCTGGCGGCGACCATGGCCGACAACGCCCGCCTCCAGCCATCGCCCCCACCTGCGACGCGCAGGGTCGTGTCGCGGGCGACCGCTCAGAAGGTGACGAAGATCCTCGCGGGCGTGACCGAGAAGGGGACCGGCATCGAGGCGCAGATCCCCGGCTATGCGGTCGCGGGCAAGACCGGCACCGCACAGAAGCCACTGGACACGGGCGGCTACGGAAACTCCTATATCGGCTCGTTCGCCGGGTTCGCGCCGGCGAACCGACCGGCGGTGGTGGTGATCGTCGTGCTCGACGAGCCGAGTCCGATCTGGGGTGGCTCAACGGCCGCTCCGACCTTCAAGACCATCATGCAGTTCGCCCTGCGTCACCTCGGCGTGGCCCCTACGGGGAACGCTGAGAGAGCCGCCCGCGAGATCCAGGCGGAGCAGGCCGGCGACGCCCAGACCTACGACTAGCATCGCTGCGATGGATCAAACGCAGCGCGCAGCCACACTCGCGTCCCTGGCCTCCTTCTCCGGCGATCTGTTCGAGGCGGTAAGCGGCACCGGCGATACGGTGGTCCGCGGGCTCTCCTATGACTCGAGAAGCGTCGCACGCGGGGACCTCTTCTTCTGCGTCCCGGGGGCCACCACCGACGGCCACAGGTTCGCCAGCGCGGCGGTGGAGGCCGGCGCGGTGGCACTGTGCGTACAACGGGCGCAGCCGCTGGAGGTGCCCCAGCTGGTCGTCACCGACGTGCGCCGAGCGATGGGTCGGATAGCTGCGGGGTTCTTCGGGTCTCCCGCGGAACGCCTGACGGTGCTCGGCGTGACCGGGACCAACGGCAAGACGACGACAGCGTTCCTGCTGGAGTCGATCCTGCGCGCGGCGGGTCACAAGACGGGGCTGATCGGGACGATCGAGACGCGGGTGGGCGGCCGCGTGAAAGCCGGGGTGCGGACGACGCCGGAGTCGCTGGACCTGCAGAGGCTCTTCGCAGATATGGTCGCGGAAGGCGTCACCCACGTCGCCATGGAGGTGACGTCTCACGCGTTGGTCCTCCATCGCGTAGAAGGCGTTGTGTTTGCGGCGGCGGGGTTCACCAACCTGTCCCAGGATCACCTGGACTTCCACGCACACATGGAGGACTACTTCCAGGCCAAACGCTCGCTGTTCGTCCCGGAGCGCACCGAGCGCGGGGCGGTGAACGTGGACGACGACCACGGCCGCCGACTGGCGGACGCGGCGGAGATTCCAACGATCGGCTTCGGCCTCTCTGCCGATGCCGAGGTCCGCGCCGACGATGTCGAGTTCCGCCCCGCCGGCAGCCGGTTCAAGGTGCATACACCCGCCGGCGCCATCCACGTGGAAACGAGCTTCATCGGTGGGTTCAACGTCTCCAATTGCCTTGCTGCGACCGCGGTCGCGCTACAGGCGGGGATCGGGCTAGAGGCCATCGAGGAGGGTCTTCGCTCGCTGTCGGCGGTGCCCGGCCGTTTCGAGCCCGTTGCCGCCGGTCAGCCGTTCTCGGTGGTGGTGGACTACGCCCACACACCGGACTCGTTGGACAACGTCCTGCGGGCGGCCCGTGGGGTGACCCGCGACGGCCGCGTCATCTGCGTATTCGGCTGCGGTGGCGACCGCGATCGCGGCAAGCGCCCGTTGATGGGTGCTGTGGCCGCGCAGCTCGCGGATGTCGTCATGGTCACCTCCGACAATCCGCGTAGCGAGGACCCTTACGCCATCATCGACGAGATAGTCGAAGGCGTGATCGCGCACGCCCCTCAAGGCCCCGACCTCGTCACCTCGGATCGGGTCGAGGCGATCGAGGCGTCGTTGAAGGCCGCTCGGCCGGGAGACGTCGTGTTGATCGCAGGCAAGGGCCACGAGACGGGTCAGCAATTCGCGGATCACACGATCCCGTTCGACGACCGGGAGGTGGCTCGGAGCGCCCTGGCAGGCCTTGGGTGGGCGAGCCGGTGACGAACATCCTCGTGGCCGGAGCCGTTGGGCTCCTGGTGACCCTGTTCGGCACGCCGTGGGCGATCAAGCAGTTCCGCCGGCGTGGGTGGGGCCAGCTGATCCGCGAGGAGGGGCCGAAGGCGCACTACGAGAAGCGCGGGACCCCCACCATGGGAGGGCTCGTGATCCTGGTCGGGACCGCGCTGGGGTACGTGCTCGGTCACTTCGGCATCAGCGGCAACGCGCCGTTCCGCGACAGCGGGATCCTCGCGATGGGGACGATCATGGCGCTGGGGTTCCTGGGGTTCCTCGACGACATCATCAAGATCAAGAAGTCCAGGTCGCTGGGGCTCCACAAGAGGGCGAAGTTCCTGGGACAGCTGATCATCGCGGGAGTCTTCGGCTTCTGCGCGGTGTACTTCGTGCAGATCGGCACCGATCTCTCGTTCTTCCGTTCGACGAAGCTGGATCTCGGCGTCTTCTTCTTCGTGTGGGTCTTCTTGATGATCGCCGCCTCGTCGAATGGGGTGAACCTGACCGACGGACTGGACGGGCTCGCCGTCGGATCGGCCGCGCAGGTGCTCGGCGCGTTCGTCGTGATCGGCTTCTGGCAGTTCCGTCACCCCGGCTTCTACGACCTCGTCGCCACCGGGTCCGATCCCTTCGATCTAGCGATCGTGGCCGCGGCCATGTTCGGCGCGTGCGCGGGGTTCTTGTGGTGGAACACGGCTCCCGCCAAGGTCTTCATGGGCGACACGGGTTCCCTGATGTTGGGCGGCACGATGGCGGTGCTCGCGATCCTGTTGAACACGCAGCTGCTCCTGCTGCTGTTGGGCGGGCTCTACGCGGTCGAGACCCTGTCCGTGATCTTCCAGGTCGCCGTCTTCAAGCGCACCGGGAAGCGGATCTTCCTCATGGCACCGGTGCACCATCACTTCGAGCTCGCGGGGTGGCCCGAGTTCACCGTGATCGTTCGCTTCTGGGTCCTCTCGGGCTTGTCGACGGCCTTCGGTGTCGGGCTGTTCTACGCCGACTTCATCTCCAAGGGCGGCGTCTTGTGAGCGGCGCCGAGCTCGGCGGCAAGCGCGTCCTCGTCGTCGGACTCGGCGTGAGCGGGTTCAGTGCCGCTAAAGCACTTGTGGATCTCGACGCGAAGGTGCGGGTGACGGAGGCCCGCGACGGAGAGGTGGTGAGGCAGCGCGCCGATCACCTGAAGCAGCTCGGTGTCGAGGTGGAGTTGGGCGGCCACGACCTCGAGCGGCTCGACGCGGATCTGGTCGTGATCAGTCCCGGCATCCCTCCTAAGTCTGCGATAGCGCGCGCGATCCACGACGCGCATCTCGAGCTGTGGAGCGAGGTCGAGCTCGCGTACCGGCTCGCCGACTGTGACTTCCTCGCGATCACAGGCACCAACGGCAAGACCACGACGACGTCGCTCCTCGCCGCGATCCTGGAAGCGGGCGGCGTCGCCACGACGGCCGCGGGCAACATCGGGTTCCCGCTCATCGACGCGATCTCGACCGTTCCCCCCGGGGCCGCTATAGCGCTCGAGGTCTCGAGCTTCCAGTTGGAGGCGACGCACAGGTTCCGTCCGCGGGTGGCCGTGCTTCTGAACGTCGCGGAGGATCACACCGACTGGCACGGGTCGTTCGACGCGTACCGCCACGCGAAGGCGCGGCTGATCGCGAACCAGACGCAGACCGACGTGTTCCTTCCGAACGCGGCCGATCGGCATGCGATGGAGATCGCGTCGACGGCAGCGTCACGAGTGGTGCCATTCGATGCGCGGTCCCCCGTCCAGGACGGCATCGGCGTCGACGGCCGCGACATCGTGTGGCGAGGAGCCAGCGTCATGCCGGTCGACGCGGTTCCGCTCCCCGGCAGCGCGGGACTGGAAGACGCGCTGGCCGCGGCCGGAGCCGCCTTGGAATACGGCGTTGATCCGTCCGCGGTCGCGCACGCGGTGGCCGCATTCCGCCCACTCTCGCACCGCCTGGAAGTCGTAGGGGAGAGCGGCGGCGTGACCTACATCGACGACTCGAAGGCGACGAACCCACACGCGACGCTGGCGGCGCTGCGCGGCATGCGCGACGTCGTGCTCATCGCCGGCGGACGCAGCAAGGGCATCGACCTCGGTCCCCTTGCCGAGGCGGACTCGTCTTTGATCGCGGTCATAGCGTTGGGAGAGGCGAGGGAGGAGCTCGCGCGGATCTTCGACGGCGTCGTCCCGGTGGAGGTGGTGGATTCGATGGCGGACGCCGTGGCCGCCGCCGCGCGCAGTTCTGTTGCCGGAGGATCCGTCTTGCTGTCGCCTGGTTGTGCGAGCCTGGACATGTACGACGGCTACGCCGCGCGCGGTGATGACTTCGCGCGCCGTGTGGCCGACCTCCTGAGGCATCCGAGAGGGGAGTAGATGGCGACACGGAGCGGCACGCTGGGCGTGGCGGGGGCGACCAAAAGCCGCGTCGCTTCGGCTAAGCGCGGCGAGCCCGCGGCCCTCCTCGTCGTCGCGACGGGCGCACTCGTGCTGCTCGGTCTCATCATGATCCTGTCGGCGAGCTTCGTGTCTTCGTTCGCAAACTTTGGCTCGTCGTTCCTGTTCTTCAACAAACAGCTGTTGTGGGCCGGCATCGGCCTGGCGGGGTTCGTCTTCTTCTCCCGTACCGACTACAGGCGCCTGAAGAACAAGGGCTACATGTTGCTGCCGTTCGTCGGGCTCTTGCTGCTCGCGGTGCTGATCCCGGGAGTCGGCATCGTCGCGGGTGGAAGCGCGCGCTGGATCGGCGCCGGGCCCCTCGCCTTCCAGCCCTCGGAGCTCGCGAAGCTAGCGCTGATCCTGTTCCTTGCGGACGTGTTCTCTCGCAAGGAGGAGTCGACGCTCCAGGAGCTGCCGCACACGTTGTTGCCGTTCGTGCCGGTGCTCGGCACGCTCGTGCTGCTCGTGATGATGCAGCCGGACATGGGGACGACGATCCTCCTTGGCTCGATTGGTCTCGGGATGTTGTTCACGGCCGGCGCACCGCCCCGATACCTCCTGCCGCTGGGTTTGCTCGGCGCCGGCGCGGCCGCGGCCGCGGCCTTGAGCGCCGAGTACCGGCGCGAGCGCGTCCTCGCGTTCATGGATCCGTGGGCGGATCCTCTGAACACGGGCTATCACACGATCCAGTCGCTGATCGCTCTGGGGTCGGGCGGCTGGCTCGGCGTCGGGCTCGGGGCGAGCCGGCAGAAGTGGTCCTACATCCCGAACGCGCACACCGACTTCATCTTCGCGATCCTGGGTGAGGAGATGGGGTTGCTGGGGACGCTCACCGTCCTGGGGCTGTTCGGGTTCATCACGTACCTCGGCGTCCGGATAGCGCGGAGAGCGCGCGATCGGTTCGGGATGCTCGTCGCGAGCGGCATCACGATCTGGATCGGCGTGCAGGCGCTGGTCAACATCGGCGCCGTCACCGCGACCATGCCGATCACTGGTGTGCCGCTGCCGCTGGTGTCTTTCGGCGGATCCTCTCTCGTGGTCTCTCTCGTCGCCATGGGGATCCTCACGAACATCGCGCGGCAACCAAAGAGATCGAGCAGGTCTCGCAAGACCGCGGAGCCGGCGAAGGCTTGAGAGTGGTGATCGCGGGGGGAGGCACCGCGGGCCACGTCAACCCCGCCATCGCTCTTGCCCGCGCTATGCCCGGAGACGATGTGTCCTTCGTCGGCACTGCATCGGGCGCGGAGGCGCGCCTGGTCCCGGCTGCCGGTTTTCCCATCGAGAACATCACCGTCGCGGGGTTCGATCGCGCCAAGCCGTGGCTCCTGCCGCGCACCGGGATGCGCGCCGCGGGAGCGGTCGCGGCTGCGCGCGGTCTCCTGCAGCGGTCGGGTCCGGCTGCCGTAGTGGGCATGGGCGGGTACGTGAGCCTCCCCGCGGTTCTCGCAGCGCGCAGCCTGTCGGTTCCGGTCGTGTTGCACGAGCAGAACATCGTGTTCGGGCTCGCCCACAAGGTCAGCAAGCCGTTCGCCGCGAGGATCGCCGTCTCGTTCCAGGAGACGCTCGAGGCCGCGGGGCGCAAGGGCGTGTACGTCGGGAACCCGGTAGCGCCGGAGTTCGCGACGTTCTCCAAGGAGGCTCACAGGGAGCGGGCGCTGCAACTGTTCGACCTCGACCCTGCACGCAAGACGTTGCTCGTTTTCGGCGGCAGCCAGGGCGCCAGGCGGATCAACGACGCCGCGCATGGTCTCGCCGATGCATGGTCGGGCCGCACCGACGTGCAGGTGCTACACATCGCGGGGCGGCTGGCATACCCCGAGCTACAGCAACGCACATCGACCGGTGCGGGCCTCGCCCATTACAGGTTGGTGGAGTTCGTGGAGGACATGCCGCTGGCGTACGCGGCCGCCGATCTCGCGCTGTGTCGCGGGGGCGCCACGACGCTGGCGGAGCTGGCGGTGGTCGGCCTCCCGGCGATAGTGGTCCCGTACCCCTATCACCGCGACCGGCAGCAAGAGCGGCAAGCGCGGGTGGCGGAGAGGGCGGGGGCCGCGCTGGTGATGGCGGACGCCGAGACCACCACCTCCGCGGTGGCGGACGCCGCCGACCGGTTGTTGCGAGACGAGGCGAGGCTGAAGGAGATGAGCCAGAGCTTCCTGGCGCTGGCCCGGCCCGACGCCGCGCAACGCCTCGCCGACGTGGTTCGTGGAGTCGTCCGATGACGTTGCGCTCCGCGGGACGCGTGCACTTCATCGGCATCGGCGGCGCCGGGATGTCCGCGATCGCGAAGGTGCTCCTCGAGCAAGGCGTGTCGGTGTCTGGGTCCGACCTGAAGCGGTCGCGAGCCGCCACTGTGCTCGAGGCGATGGGGGCGGACGTTCACGTGGGGCATGACGCGGGTCTGGTCGTGGGGGCGGACGTGATCGTGATGTCCTCGGCCATCCGCGACTCGAATCCGGAGCTGGCAGCCGCACGCGCGTCCGGCATAACGATCCTGTCGCGAGGTCAGGCGCTCGCGTCCATCCTCGAAGAACGTCGCTCCATCGTTGTCGCGGGAACCCACGGCAAGACGACAACCACGTCGATGATCGTCTCCGTGCTGCGCGCCGCAGAGATAGACGCCACGTACCTCGTCGGGGGCGGGCTGAACGACTCCGGCACCAATGCACGCTCCGGCGAGAGCGATCTCGCGGTAGCAGAGTCCGACGAAAGCGACGGATCGTTCCTGCTGTTGTCCGCCCATGTGGGCGTGGTGACGAACGTCGAGGAAGATCACGTGGATCACTGGTCGTCGCTGCAGGAGCTGCGCGCGGCCTTCGATCGCTTCATCGGCGCCACTGACCCAGACGGCGCGGTCGTCGTGCCGGTAAGCGATGAGGGTCTGTGTGCCGCGGCGCGCGCGTCGGGGACAACGGTAGTCACGTTCGGCGCGCAGGGCGACGTCTCCGCCTCTGGTGTCCGCGCGGAAGGCACCGAGACGACCTTCGATCTCCTGCACGCGGGCGCGACCGTGCCCATACGGCTTCAGGTGCCTGGTGCGCACAACGTGGCGAACGCTCTGGCGGCCGCCGCTGCCTGCATCCAGGTCGGCGTTCCGCTGCAACACGTTGCGGAGGGGCTCGCGCGCTACAGCGGCGTCGAGCGACGATTCCACCTGCGCGGCAAGGTGGGCGGAGTCACGATCATCGACGACTACGCGCATCATCCGACCGAGGTGCGGGCGACGCTGTCCGCGGCGAAGACCGGCTCGTGGGACAGGGTCGTTGCGGTCTTCCAACCCCACCGCTACTCCAGGACCGCCGCCTTCGCGGCCGCGTTCGGACGCTCGTTCTCCGACGCCGACAGGATCGTCATCACCGACGTCTACGGCGCCGGGGAGGAGGCGGTTCCCGGGGTGAGCGGAAAGCTCATCGCGGACGAGCTGTGCTCGGCGCTGCCGGGGCGCCCGGTTGCCTATCTCCCACACCGGGCCGAGCTGGTGGCCTACCTCGAACAGACGCTGCGGGAGGGGGACGCGCTCCTCACTCTCGGCGCCGGTGATGTCACGTCGCTCGCGGATGAGCTTCTGGTGCGTTTGGAGCCGGCACCGTGAGTGCTCAGACCGTGGGTGCGCGCGCCGTGGGAGAGCGACTCCGGGAGCTCGCCGCCGGAGAGGTTCATTTCGACCGCTCGCTGGCCCCGCTCACGACGTACAGGGTGGGTGGTGCGGCGGCGGTCCTGTTCGAGCCGGCCTCCGCCGCCGACCTGCTGCACCTACGGACCGCGGTGCGCGATGTCGGAGCGGACCCCGCCGAGCTCGGCTTCCTCGCGCTGGGACGAGGCTCCAACATGGTCGTGTCCGACCGCGGCTTCGACGGGATCGTGATCCGCACGGGAGCGGGGCTGTCGTGGATCCGCGGAGACGAGCAGAGACCCACGCGCGTTGCCGCGGGGGCCGCGACGTCTCTTCCGCTGCTCGCCAACTGGGCCGCGCGCAGGTCCCTCGCCGGGCTCGAGTTCACCGTCGGGATCCCGGGCTCCGTCGGCGGAGGCGTGCGGATGAACGCCGGCGCGCACGGAGGAGAGGTCGCGGACACGCTTGTGTCGGTAGAGGTCTTCCACCTGCGCGAGTGGGGGTCCGCCCAGATCGAGCCGGCGCAGCTCGATCTGGACTACAGGCACTCGGCGCTGTCGGACGCGCATCTGGTCGTAGCGGCTTCGTTCGATCTCGTCGCAGACGAAGAGCATGCGGTGCGATCGCGGATGGAGTCGTACCGGCGGCATCGCGCGACGACGCAGCCGGGCGCGCTCCAGAACGCCGGGAGCACCTTCAAGAACCCGCCGGGGGATGCCGCGGGGCGTCTGGTCGACGCCGCCGGTCTGAAGGGCCACCGGGTGGGAGGCGTCCAGGTGTCCGAGCTGCACGCGAACTTCTTCATCGCCTCGAGCGGCGCGACGGCGCAGGACGTGTTCGACCTCGTTCACGACGTGAGGAAGCGGGTGCTGGATCGGTTCGGCGTCGACCTGGAGCCGGAGGTGAGGTTCGTGGGCCCTTTTGACACGGCCGTTCTCGCGGAGGCGTCGCGGTGACGACGGCGGAGCGCGTCCGGACGGATCCGCGCATCTCTCGCCGCCGGCGCGCGATCGAACGCTCGCGTCGCCGGCGCGGGCTCATAACAGCAGGCGTCGTGGTCGCGCTGGGGGCCGCTCTCTGGGTGGCCTTCTGGTCTCCGTTGCTGGCCGTCGACGAGGTCGTGGTGGTGGGGGGGCGGCACGTGACGGCCGCCGACGTGGCGCGGGTGGCGCAACTCGATGCATCGGACAACCTCTTGCTCGCGTCGACCTCGGAGATCACCGCCAAGGTCGAGGAGCTCGCATGGGTCCAGAGCGCGCGGGTCGACCGGAAGCTTCCTGGGACGATCCGGGTCAGGATCGTCGAGCGGGTGCCGGCGGCGGTGTTGTCGCTGGCCAGCGGACGGTGGACGCTGGACGCGGAGGGCCACGTGCTCACGCGCGGCGTCGCCGATCCCGACCTCCCCGTGCTCGCCGGTCCGCGCGTGTCCGATCTGGAGGAGGGGACCGCGGTGGAAGAGGCCGAGGTGCAGGACGCCCTCACTACCTTGCGCTCGTTGTCCCCGCGCATACGTGGAGAGGTCGAGGCCTTGCTCGCGCCCACCACGGAGCGGATAACGCTCTCTCTGAAGGACGGGACGCAGGTGCGATTCGGCGCCGCCGAAGCCCTGCGCGCGAAGAACGAGGTCTTGCGGACGTTGCTCGTCGACCTGCGGGTCAACGGCGGAAGCGGCGGCTACATCGACATCCGCGTTCCCACCAGTCCCGCCGTGTCCGCGGCCGCTCAACCGGAGTCCGTCGTGACGACGCCACCGACGCCCGCGCCGACGCCCTAGGAGCCACGGCAGCGCCGCGACGAGGAGCGCGAAAAGCCGCGCTCGTCGAACCTTGACTCCCCCCGCGCGCGTCGCTATATTCCTCGACCATCACTACAGGTTGACATAACTCTAAGCCTGAAGTAGAGACTCAGCAATCGATCTACCCGCTGACCTGGGCAGATGCCGCGGCACACTTCCTTCCCCCCGCGGTGGGTTCCGGTTTCCAGGGTGGGAAGGAGGCCGTATGGCCACAGGACCGCAGAACTATCTCGCCGTGATCAAGGTCGTTGGGATCGGCGGCGGCGGCGTCAACGCGGTGAACCGGATGATCGAGGTTGGCCTGAAGGGCGTCGAGTTCATCGCGATCAACACCGACGCGCAGGCTCTCCTGATGTCGGACGCCGACGTGAAGCTCGACATCGGTCGCGACCTGACGCGAGGTCTCGGGGCGGGAGCCGACCCGGAGGTCGGGCGGCGCGCGGCGGAGGAGCACCGGGACGAGATCGAAGAGGTGCTGAAGGGCGCCGACATGGTGTTCATCACCGCGGGCAAGGGAGGAGGCACCGGTACCGGCGGCGCGCCCATCGTCGCCGAGATCGCCAAGTCCATCGGGGCGCTCACGATCGGCGTCGTTACCCGGCCCTTCGGGTTCGAGGGACGACAGCGGGCGCTGAAGGCGGAGTCGGGGATCACCTCGCTCAAAGAGAAGGTCGACACGCTCATCGTCATCCCGAACGACCGGCTGCTAGACGTGGGAACCGCGACCACCTCGGTCCTCGAGGCGTTCCGGATGGCCGACGAGGTGCTCCTGCAGGGGGTTCAGGGGATCACGGACCTGATCACCACGCCGGGGCTCATCAACCTGGACTTCGCCGACGTGAAGGCCGTGATGACAGACGCGGGTTCGTCGCTGATGGGGATCGGGCAGGCGCGCGGCGATCAACGCGCCGCCGACGCGGCGCGCGCTGCGATCTCGTCGCCGTTGCTGGAGGCGTCGATCGAGGGAGCTCGCGGCGTGCTGCTGAACATCGCGGGTGGGTCCGACCTGGGGCTGTTCGAGGTGAACGAGGCGGCGACGATCATCTCGCAGGCCGCGCATCCAGACGCGAACATCATCTTCGGCGCGGTCGTCGATGACACGTTGGGTGACGAGGTGCGGGTCACGGTGATCGCCGCCGGGTTCGACCGGTGGGGTCAGAAGGAGGCGGAGGACCTCGTGCGCCCCGATGAGGAGATCTTCTCGGTTCCCGATGCCGACGATGACGAGCCCGCGTTCCTCGGCAGCGCAAAGCGCGAGGAGCGTCTCGTCTTCGATGCCAACGAGGACCTCGAGATCCCGTCCTTCCTTCGCAACGAATAGTTCTCTGACGCAGGAGCTTCCCCGGGGAGCGGGACCGGCCGGCCGGTCCCGCTCTTCTTCTTGGCTTTGATAGACAGTCCCGCATGAGCGCCCCCCGTCCCTCGCTCGCTCACGTCGACCGCGACGGGCTCCGTCTGCTGATCGATCCCGCGCCCACGCGGTGCGCCGTTGCGTTCACGGATCGCATCGGCGGCTCCAGCGCGGCCCCCTACGACTCACTCAACCTGGCCGCCACCGTCGGCGACGACCCCGACGCCGTTCGCCGGAACCGAGAGCGGGTCGCACGCGCCGCGGGCTTCGCGGTGACGTCGCTGCGCCTGGCGCGTCAGGTGCATGGTGCCGACATCCTCCACGTCACTTCGTCCGATCCAGTGGTCGCCGGCGAAGGCGATGTGTTGATGACGTCGGAGCCCGGTGTGAGTTTGGGGATCCTCACCGCGGACTGCACCCCGGTCGTCGTCGCCGGAACCGCTGTCGTGGCGATCGCACACGCGGGTTGGCGCGGTCTCGTCGCGGGCGCGGTCGAGGCCGCGGTGGATGCGGTAGGGGAGGTGCGCGCTGCATGGGTGGGTCCGTCCATCCACGCCTGTTGCTACGAGGTGGGGCCTGAGGTGATCGCGGCGTTCCGCGACCGCGGTCTTCCCGTGGCCGGCGTCGATCGGGTCGATCCGGGGCGGGCCGCGACGTTCGCCCTTCACCGGGCGGGTGTGGAGCGGGTGGCCGCCAGCGTGGACTGCACCTCGTGCGACCGCCGCTACTTCTCGTACCGGCGCGACGGCACGACCGGACGCCAAGGGGCGTTCGTCTCGCTGCTCGAGCAGTGAGCGTCTCGCGCCGCTACGAGGAGGTGCGAGCGCGCGTTGCCGCCGCGGCCGAACGCGGCGGGCGGTCGGGTGACGAGGTGACTTTGGTCGCGGTGAGCAAGGGGTTCCCGGGCGACGTGGTGGCGGAGGCGGTGCGCGCCGGCGCGGTCCACCTGGGGGAGAACCGCGTGCAGGAGCTCAGAGAGAAGGCGATCGCGTTCCCCACGGGAGTGCGGTGGCACTTCATCGGGCACCTCCAGACGAACAAGGCGAGACAGGTGGTCGGCGTTGCGTCGCTGATCCACTCGGTGGACCGTCTGGCTTTGGCCGACGAGCTGGCGCGGAGGGCGCGGATCCGCGGCGTCGCCCAGGACGTCCTGATCGAGGTGAACGTCTCGGGAGAGGCGACCAAACACGGCATAGAGCCCGCGGCCGCACCGGCGTTGGCGGAGCAGGTGGCGGCTCTGGATCCGCTCGTCGTGCGCGGCTTCATGACGATGGCGCCGCTGTCCCCGGAGCCGGAGGAGTCGCGGCCCTACTTCGCGGAGCTTCGAGAGCTGCGCGATCGCGTGGAGGCGGTCGTTCCAAGCGCGACCGAGCTCTCGATGGGGATGACGCGAGATTTCGAGGTAGGGGTCGAGGAGGGCGCCACCTTGGTTCGCGTGGGGGAGGCGATCTTCGGCCCTCGAGCGCGCAGATAACCGCTAAGACCAAGGATGTTCGGGATAGGGTGACCGCGATGGGGATCTGGAGGAAGACGCTCGTTTATCTCGGGCTCGTCGAAGAGGATGAGTACGACGACTACGCCTACGACGAGACCGACCACGACGAGGAGCCGGCCGCCCGTCGCTCCCGCCGCACTCCCTCCGGAGATCAGTCACCGGCACGCCGCGACGCGGTCGTGCGCTCGATCCCTACCCGCGCCCAGGCGAGGTTCCATCTCGTCAACCCGACGCTCTTCAAGGCGGATGCTCAAGAGATCGGGGACAAGTTCCGCGACGGGTTCTCGGTTCTGATGAACCTCCACGGTGCCGATCCGCGCGAACGCCAGCGGCTGATCGACTTCGCTAGCGGGCTGTCGTATGGGATGGGCGGAAGCATCCAACCCGCGGGGGAGCACGTGATCCTGATCACCCCGCCGGGGGTGCAGGTTTCCGCCGAGGAGCGGCAGCGCTTCCTCGAAGAGCGCGGTTTCTTCCCGGCCTAGCCGGCACCGCCGATGGGGTTCGTCTGTCTTCTCTTCTCCGCGTACTACGTCGTGCTTCTCGCGCGCATCATCCTGTCTTGGGTCACCATGGCGTGGTCGCCTCCACCATCGGTGGCCCCGGCGGTGCGCGTGATCTACGACCTGACCGAGCCGGTGCTCGGCCTCTTCCGCCGGTACATCCCTCCGATCGGAGGGCTCGATCTCTCGCCGCTGTTCGTGTTCATCATCCTGCGCGTCGTATCCGGAGCTATCTGCGGATAACCGGGTTCGAGCGCCTACCTCTGAGATACTTGCAGCATGGAAGTGACTGCTGCCCACATCCACGAGAAGCAGTTCCACGACGCCTGGCGCGGCTACAACCAGGAGGAGGTGGACGACTTCCTCGATCGCGTGGCGGAGCAGATGAACCGTCTCGAGCGCGAGAACCAGGCGCTGCAGGATCGTCTGCGCGACTTGGATCAGATGGTCGCAGCCAGCCGCAGCACCGAGGAGATGTTGAAGAAGACCTTGGTGACGGCGCAGCAGGCTGCCGAGGAGGCGATCGCCACCGCGAAGTCCAAGGCCGAGCGGATGGTGACCGAGGCCGAGGAGCGCGCTCACCGGGCGAACGAGGAGCTGAAGGAGCGGGTCGCCACGGCGGAGGAAGAGGTGCGGCGGAAGACCGCCGAGGCGGAGCGACAGCAGTTGGTCCGCCGGCGGGAGACCCAGCTCACGATCGAGCGGTTGGAAGGGTTCGAGGCCGAGATCAAGCGACGCCTCAAGGCCTTCCTCGAACAACAGCTCGACTCTCTAGAGGCACTCGTCGAGAAACCACAGCAGGGCGCCGGGGGCGCCACTCCGATCCCTCCGCAGCCGGCCCTTTCTAGCGTCGGCCCCGCGAGGCTGCACGCGACGCCGGCAGCGCGGATGGAGGCGGTGGCGCATGAGGCGCGGGCGGAGGCCGGGGACGCTCCCGTCGTCGCGGAAGACGCAGCGGTGATCGAGCTGTCAGATGACCCCGACATCAAGCTCGACGCCTACGCGGATGCCGAGAACGGCGACATCGCGCGTAAACATCCATTGCGTGCGATGTTCCGGCGGGACAACAGAGAAGAGGACTGGTCCGACGAGGGCCGTTAGGGTCCTCCCACATGACGGCTCTGATCGGCGGCTCGCTCCTTCTGATCGCGGGCTCGGCCATCGTCTTGGTCATCGGCTGGACCAGCGCGAACGAGTCTCTGATCTGGACCTCGATCGCTGCGAGCGTCGGCGCCGCGATCATGCTGTCCCTCGGCTACTACCGCAGCAAGGCAGAGGCCGCGCGAGGTCCGGCTCCTCAGCGTCGGCCTCGTCCCGAGTCCCCTCGCGCTCCCGCGGCGCCTGCAGCTGCGCCTGCCGCTCAGCCTACGCAGCCGGTCCCTTTGGTTCCGCGCGGCGACGACGGCGACCGCGTGATCGCGTATGCCGACCGCAGTCGCTTCCATCGGCCGGATTGCCGCTACGCGTCTATCCCGGGGGGCGAGGAGATCTCTCGACAGGCGGCGCAGCGGCGCGGTTACGACCCCTGCGGCGTGTGTAAGCCGTAGTCGTCGAGCACCTACGCGGCGCGCCGCAGTCCGATCGAGATCGCGCCCGACTCGAGCGTCACCTGATCCCGCGCGACGTCTTCGGGCGCATCACCCCACGATGTGTCCGTCGCGAGCACCTCCGACGCGATCATGGCGGCGTGTTGCTGGATCGCCGCGTCTAGCGCTTCGTCGTCTGCGGACAGCCACAGCGTGATCCGATCCTCGACCGCGAGGCCACTGGCCTTCCTTAGCTCTTGAACCGCGCGCACGACCTCGCGGGCGACCCCTTCCGCCAGTAGGTCCGGAGTGATCTCTAGGTCGAGAGCGACCCCGTACGGCCCGTCCTGCACGAGGGCGAACCCCGAGCGACCTTCGACCCGCACGTCCAGGTCGTCGCGCGTGAGCGACACCTGCTCTCCGTCGACGTCGACGTGAACGACGCCGTTGGTGTCGACGGCGCGGACGATGTCTGCCGCGTCGGTCGCGCCTACGGCCTGAGCGACAGACTTGACCCGGGGCCCGAAGCGGGGGCCGAGCGCTTTGAAGTTCGGCTTCACCGAGTACGAGACGAGCTCGCCGAGACCCGAAGCGTGTTCGATCTCCCGAACGTTCAGCTCGTCGGTGACCAGAGCCTCCAGCTCGCCCAGCGCATCTGCCTCCGCAGCCGGCAGCACGACGAGAGCACGAGCGAGCGGTTGTCGGACCCGCACCTTCGCCTCGGTCCGAGCAGACCGGCCGAGCGTCACCAGGCGCCGGACCAGCCCCATCCTGCTCCGGAGCTCGTCGTCGGCGTACGCGGCGACCGGATGCGGCCAGCCCGACAGGTGGACGGAGTCCCGCGCCTCGCCCGCGGGAGCGCACAGGTTCGTGTAGATCTCGTCCGCGATGAAGGGCGTGAACGGCGCCGTCAGCTGGGCGAGGGTGACGAGGCATTCCCACAGCGTCAGGAATGCCGCTTGCGTGTCGGCATCTTCACCCGACCTCCAGAAGCGCCGCCGGGAACGTCGCACGTACCAGTTCGAGAGGTCGTCCACGAAGCGCTCGAGACGCCTGCCACCGGTGGTCGCATCGAAACCCTCGAGGGATTCCGTCACGACCGTCACCGTGTCGGCGAGCTCCGCCAGGATCCAGCGGTCCATCTGCGAGCGGCCCTCGAGCGGGATCTCGAGGCCAGATGGGTCGAAGCCCTCCAGCGACGCGTAGGTCACCCAGAAGGAGTAGGTGTGCCACAGCGTGAGGAGGTACTTGCGCAGCGACTCCTCGATGATCTCCACGGATACCCGCCGCGCCGACCACGGGGTCCCCGCGGTCAGCATGTGCCACCGCAGCGCGTCGGCCCCCTGCGCGTCGAGCACCGTCCACGGGTCGATCACGTTGCCGAGGGACTTCGACATCTTGCGTCCGTCGGCGTCCACGATGTGCCCGAGGACTACGCAGTTGCGGTACGAGTTCTGCCCCCGCACCAGCGTGGCAACCGCCAGCAGCGAGTAGAACCAGCCGCGAGTCTGGTCGATCGCCTCGGAGATGAAGTGCGCGGGGAACCGGTTCTCGAACACGTCTGCGTTCTCGAAGGGGTAGTGCCACTGTCCGAACGGCATCGAGCCGGAGTCGAACCACGTATCGATGACGCTGGGGACGCGAGCCGCCTCTTTGCCACACTCGGGGCAGGCGAAGGTGATGTCGTCCACGTACGGCCGGTGTGGGTCGAAATCGCCGCCCAGGTCCTTGTCGGACAGCTCCGCGAGCTCGGCGAAGGAGCCGACGCAGGTCGCGTGGCGCTCCTCGCAACGCCATATCGGCAGCGGTGTGCCCCAGTAGCGATCGCGCGACAGCGACCAGTCGACGTTGTTGGCTAGCCAGTCGCCGAAGCGCCCGTACTTGATGGTCGGCGGCTGCCAGTTCGTCTCCTCGTTGGACTCCTGCAGCTCGCGTCGGATCTGAGAGGTCCTGATGTACCAGTCGAGCCGCGGGTAGTAGAGGAGCGGCGTCTGGCACCGCCAGCAGTGCGGGTACGAGTGCTCGTAGTCCTCGGCCTTGAACAGGAGGTCGCGCGCTGCGAGGTCGTCCACGATCATCGGGTTCGCCTGTTGGATCGAGCGACCGGCGAACGGCCCGCCCTCGGCAACCACGAGGCCCGACGGGTCGATCATCTGCGTTATCGGCAGATCCTCGCGTTTGGCCACCACCATGTCGTCTTCGCCGTAGGGTGCTAGGTGGACGAGTCCGGAGCCGTCGCTCGTGGTGACGAAGTCGCCGGGGAGGACGGTGTGGGCGCGGCCCTCGCTGCGGACGAACCCGAAGGGCGGCTCGTAGCTCCGCCCGACGAGATCCCGTCCGCTCGTCTGCTCCAGCGCGTCGCCACCTTCGCCCACAACCGCGTCGACGCGTTCTGCGGCCACGATCAGGTAGCGCCCGTCCAGGTGCGGGTCGGGGACCTTCACGTACGAGATGTCCTCACCGACGGCGACGGCCATGTTCGCGAGCAGCGTCCACGGCGTCGTGGTCCACACGAGCAATGCCGTGGCGGGATCGTCCTTCAGCGGGTAGCGCACGTACACGGAGGGGTCGGTGACCATCCTGTAGGTGCCCGTCTGGTGCTGTTCGTGCGATGACAGAGATGTCTCGCAGCGGGGGCAGTAGGGGACGACCTTGAAGTCCTCCTCGAGCAGTCCCTTGTCCCAGACCTGCTTGAGGATCCACCACACGGTCTCGACGAAGTCGCTGCTCATCGTCCAGTAGGCGTTGGGGAGGTCCACCCAGAAGCCGATCCGGTCGGTCAGCCGCTCCCAGTCGTCGACGTATCTCTTTACGGATTCGCGACACAGGCGGGTGAACTCCTCGATCCCCACCTCTTCTTCGATCTGGCGCTTCTGGGTGATCCCCAGCTGTTTCTCGACCGCGATCTCGACCGGCAGCCCGTGGCAGTCCCAGCCGGCCTTGCGGTGGACGTAGTGACCCCGCATCGTCTGGTAGCGACAGAAGATGTCTTTGAAGATCCTGGCCTCGACGTGGTGGATGCCGGGCTTGCCGTTCGCCGTCGGCGGCCCCTCGTAGAAGACCCATTCGGGCTGCCCCTCGCGCTGTTCGAGCGAGCGCTCGAACACGCCTTTCTCCTTCCATCGCGCCGCGATCCCCGCCTCGAGCGCAGGGAAGGAGACGCGTGGATCCACAGGCCGGTAAGGGGACGTCGGCATGGCTTGAAGAGTAGCTTCAGCTCCACCTGGAGCTCTGCCGCCATGGGAGCTTGTGAACAAAGCTCCTGTGCTATCGTCCCGCGGCCATGACACCGGCCAAGCAGCCTCCCAGGCCCAAGAAGACCGCGGCCAAGGCGTCTGCGAAGAAGACCGCGGCTAAGAAGACAACCTCCAAGACGTCCTCGACCGGCACCGCCGCGTCACAGAGATCGACGGTGAAGAAGGCCACCGAGCGGGCGAAGAAGGTAGTGGCGAAGAAGGCCGCGAACTTGAAGAAGAAGGTCGTTGCGAAGGCGCCCGCGAAGAAGACCCCGGCCAAGAAGACGGCGAAGGCGCCCGCGAAGAAGACCGCCGCGAAGGCGTCGGCGAAGAACACCCCGGCCAAGAAGACGACGACGGCGAAGGCGCCCGCCAAGAAGACCGCCGCCAAGGCGCCCGTCAAGAAGACCGCGGCGAAGGCACCCGTCAAGAAGACGAGCGCCAAGCCTCCGGTGAAGAAGACGGTGACCAAGGCTCCGGTGGCGAAGACCGCCACCAAGAAGACCGTCTCCAAGGCGCCGGTTGAGAAGACAGCCGCAAAGACTCCTGCGCCCAGCGCGGGGCCGCGGGTCCCGATCCGGAAGCTGGACCGGCGGGGGCCGTCTCGGCCCGCGAAGCCGGTCAACTTCGACAAGGCGCAGCTGAAGAAGATCCGAGAGCAGTTGGAGTCGGAGCGCAGCGAACTTCGCAGACAGATCGCCGAGCTGGAGTCGGACTCCGACGGCACGCAGTCGGATATGGGTGCCGAGGTCGGCATGGACGATGACTTTGCCGACGCCGGCACGGCGACGTTCGACCGCGAGCGCGACCTGTCGATCAGGAACAACATCCGCGACCTCATCGAGCAGATGACGAGGGCGATCGCGCGCATCGACGAGGGGAACTACGGCACCTGCGAGCGATGCGGCAACCCGATCGACGCCGCTCGTATCAAGGCGCTGCCGCACGCGTTGCTCTGTCTCGACTGCAAGCGGCGAGAAGAGCGGGTCCGGTAGCTACTCCCGCCGAGACGACGGACGCGACCGGACCGCGCGGCACCTCCGTCCGGTACCTGTACGCGGCATCGCTGTCGGCAGCCGCCGTCGTGGTGGCGCTGGACCAGGCGACGAAACAGTGGGCGTTGGAGGCTCTGGAGGGACGCCCGCCGTACGACCTGGTGCCCGGGATCTTGAGCTTTCGATTGACTTTCAACTCCGGTGGCGCCTTCGGGCTCCTGCAGGGCTTTCCCGGGTTCTTCCTCGTCGCGACGCTGACGATCCTCGCCGGGATCCTCGTAGCTCTTCGGCGCCTGGAGGATCATCGCTGGGCGGTCCCGCTCGGGATGGTGCTGGGAGGAGGGCTTGGGAACGCGCTGGATCGCATCGTGCGCGATACGAACGGCGGAGTGGTCGACTTCATCGACCTCCACGTGTGGCCCGTGTTCAACATCGCCGACATGGCGATCGTCTTGGGCGCGTTGGCGATCCTCGTGATCGGGTGGCGGGGTAGCGCCGAGGCCGATCGAGGTTGATCTCTTTCGGCCCCAACGAACAAGAGGTGGGGGAGCGGGTCGACGTGGTGCTGGCGGCGCGCGGCGCGGTCACGCGAACGCTGGCACAGCGCGCCCTACGTGACCGGGCCGTCCTCGTGAACGGCGCGGGCGCGCGCCCCAGCCACCGGCTGGAGATCGGTGACGTCGTAGAGGGCGAGCTTCCCGAGGCACAAGTGGCGGCCCCTGCGGCCGAGAACATCGGTATCGAGGTCCGCTACCGCGACGAGTGGTTGCTCGTGATCTCCAAGCCCCCAGGGCTGGTGACGCATCCCGCGCGGGGGCACGACTCCGGCACGCTCGTCAACGCTCTGCTGGGGCTGGGGGTGCCGCTGTCCAACCAGGACTCGATCAGGCCCGGCATCGTCCACCGCCTCGACAAGGACACCTCGGGGCTGTTGCTGGTCGCTAAGGACGATGTGACCCAGGAACGGCTGGTCGATGCGATCCGCAGGCGTGACGTCGAGCGACGCTACCTAGCGCTGGTCCGGGGGGCGCCGGGAGCAGCGACGGGCACGATCGAGGCACCGGTCGGCCGCCATCCGAACAAGAGACGTCTCATGGCCGTCGTCGCCGGCGGGAAGCCGTCTGTGACGCACTACACCGTCCTGGCGGAGGGGGCCGAGAGCGCCTTGTTGGAGGTCACCTTGGGGTCCGGTCGGACGCACCAGATCCGGGTCCATCTAGCTCACCTCGGCCACCCCGTTCTGGGGGATCGGACGTACGGAGGGTTCTCCGAGAGGACCCGCGCGCTCGGGCTCCAGCGGCCGTTCCTTCACGCCTGGCGCCTCGGGTTCTCGCACCCCCACACGGGGGAGCGTGTGGAGGTGGACGACCCGCTGCCCCCAGACCTGGCGGCGACGTTGGCCGCCTCGGGGATGGCAGATCCGTCCCGCTAGCCCGGCGCACCAGCCCCCGGCGGCCTCCTCCCCAGGACATTCACAGGTTGTCCTTCTTGTGACCACCATGCCGCGGCCCGCATGATCGACCCACTTCCAGCCGCGTTGTACCTGGTGGACGGGCAGTACTTGCCGACGCACCTCGAGAGGTGTTACTTAGAACAACACGTTTGTGATTCGTTCGAGAGGCGCCTTTCCCGCTCGAGCGGCCGAGTCCGAAAAGGAGCGCCGTCCCGCCCGTGAGCTTCGTCCACCTCCACGCCCACAGCGAGTACTCGATGCTCGATGGGGCCAGCCGGATCGGCGAGATGTTCGACGCGGCCGCGGCGGCGGGGATGCCCGCCTGCGCCATCACCGACCACGGGGTGATGTACGGCGTCCTCGACTTCTATAGATCGGCTCAGAAGAACCGGACGGACGGGAAGTACCAGGTCAAGCCGATCCTGGGCATGGAGGGCTACCTCTTCGGCGGCAATCGGGCCGAGCGCCCGGCGCAGAAAGACGCCCGCGATCCCGAGAAAGGGATCTTCCACCTAACGCTGCTGGCCCAGGACAACGCGGGCTACGCGAACCTGATGAAGATCTCTTCGAAGGCGTGGCTCGAGGGCTACCACTCAAAGCCCCGCGCCGACTGGGACCTTCTGAGCGAGTACTCCGACGGGCTGATCTGCCTCTCGGGGTGCCTGTCGGCTCAGATCCCGAGGCTGATCGTCGCGGGCGACCTCGCGGGTGCTCGACGTAAGACGGCTCAGTACAGGGAGCTGTTCGGCGACCGCTTCTACCTCGAGCTTCAGGACCACGGCATCCCGGTGCAAGCGCGGCTTAACGACGAGCTCGTGAAGATCGGGACGGAGATGGGGATCCCGTGGGTTGCGACCAACGACAGCCACTACACCCACAAGGACGACTCGGTCGGCCACGACGTGTTGCTGTGCATCAACACGGGGTCGGTCATGTCCGATCCAGGACGGTTCAAGTTCGACTCGAACGAGTTCTATCTAAAGTCCCCCGAGGAGATGTCGCGCACGTTCGCTCGCTGGCCGGGCGCGTGTGAGAACACCCTCGCTGTCGCGGAACGCTGCAACGTCGAGATCTCGATGGGACAGCTCCTGTTGCCGCGCTATGAGGTACCCCGGGGTCAGTCCCTCGACGGGTACCTGCGCGAGCTCGTGGTGGAGGGCCTGAGGCGACGTTACGGCGGAGACGTCCCGGAGGCGCGCGAGCGCGCGATGTACGAGCTCAACGTGATCGAGCAGATGGGATTCGCCG
The DNA here is from genome assembly GCA_030776625.1 of Actinomycetota bacterium. Taxonomy (NCBI): domain Bacteria; kingdom Bacillati; phylum Actinomycetota; species Actinomycetota bacterium. The sequence goes on from JALYHL010000007.1 coordinate 139,136, forward strand.
GCTACTTCCTGGTCGTCCAGGACTTCGTCAACTGGTCGAAGAACCAGGGGATCCGCGTGGGTCCGGGGCGAGGTAGCGCCGCGGGCTCAATCGTGTCCTACGCCCTGGGCATCACCGAGCTGGACCCGTTGCGCTACGACCTCATGTTCGAGCGCTTCCTCAACCCCGAGCGGATCGCGATGCCCGATATCGACATCGATTTCGACGACCGCAGGCGGGGCGACGTGATCCGTTATGTGTGCGACAAGTACGGCAAGGATCACGTGGCCCAGATCGTCACTTACGGCACGATCAAGGGGAAACAGGCGATCAAAGACGCGGCGCGCGTGCTTGGCTTCCCCTACCAGGAGGGCGACAAGCTGACGCGCATGTACCCGCCGCTGATCATGGGCCGCGACTCGGGTCTTGCGAGCGCGCTGGAAACCTCTCCTGAGCTCAAGGAGGCGTACGACGCCGGCGGTGCGGCGAAGGAGATCATCGACACGGCTCTGAAGGTCGAGAACCTCAAGCGGTCCGCGGGGATCCACGCCGCGGGCGTTGTGATCGGTCGCGACCCGCTGGTCGAGCACGTTCCCCTGAAACGCGGGGACCACGACGAGGTCGTTACGCAGTTCGACATGAACGGGGTCGAGGAGCTGGGGCTGCTGAAGATGGACTTCCTCGGCTTGCGCAACCTCACGGTAATCGAGCTGGCGCGCGACTACATCCGTGCGAACCGCGGCGTCGAGGTCGACGTGGACGGGCTCGACTTCGCCGACCCGAAGGTCTTCGAGATCCTGCAGCGCGGTGACACCGACGGCGTCTTCCAGCTCGAGTCGGAGGGGATGCGTCGGTATCTGGCGCAGCTGAAGCCGACGAAGTTCGAGCACATCATGGCGATGGTCGCGCTGTACCGGCCGGGCCCGATGGATCAGATCCCGTCCTACATCGAGCGCATGCACGATCCCAGCAAGATCACCTATCTCCACCCAGAGCTCGAAGAGATAACCCAGGAGACCTACGGCGTCCTCGTCTACCAGGAGCAGATCGTCCTCACGCTGCAGAAGCTGGCGGGTTACACCCCGGGCCAGGCAGATCTCGTGCGCAAGGCGATCGGCAAAAAGAAGCGCGACATCATGGCCGCCGAGAAACCGCGGTTCATCGACGGCTGCACGAACGGCGGCGTCACCAAAGCCGACGCCGATCACCTCTGGGCGTTGATCGAGCGCTTCGCCGACTACTCGTTCAACCGCGCGCACGCCGCCTGCTACGCGTACATCGCCTACCAGACGGGCTGGCTCAAGGCGCACTACCCCGTGGAGTACATGGCCGCGCTGCTGACATCGGTAAAGGACCGGAAGGACGACAAGCCCAAGTACCTCAGCATGGCCCGGAAGATGGCGATCCCGATCCTCATCCCGGACGTGAACTCGAGCGACATGGACTTCACGCCCACGGGTGACTCCGTCCGCTTCGGGTTGTCCGCAGTACGCGGAGTGGGCGAGGGCGTGGTCGAGAAGATCGTGGAGGCTCGTCACAAAGGTGGACCGTTCAGGTCCTTCCACGACTTCACGCGGCGGGTGGACTACACCTGCCTGAACCGCAAGACGGTCGAGTCACTGATCAAGGCGGGCGCGTTCGAGTCCCTCGGCCACACGCGCAAAGGACTACTCGACTGCTTCGAGGACATCTGCTGCGAGATCATGGAACAGCGCAAGATGCGCGAGCACGGTCAGTTCGGTCTCTTCGACTCCGCCGATCAGGACGACACGCCTCACGACCGAGCGATCCCGATGTACGAGCACCCGAAGGAGCTTCTGCTCGCGCAAGAGAAAGAAGTGCTGGGCCGCTACGTCTCGGACCACCCTCTCCTCGGCGTCGAGGGCCTCCTCGGACGCATGACCGACGTTGCGATCACCTCCTTGGGCGACCGCCGTCCCGGCGAGATCGTCACGATCGGCGGGATCGTCGCGGGGCTGTCGAAGAAGGTGACGAGGCGCGGTGAGGTCATGGTGCTGCTGCAGGTCGAAGACGTCGCCGGCGCGAGTGTCGAGGTAGTCGTCTTTCCCCGGGTCCACGAGCAGTTCGGCCCCCTGCTCCGGCCGGACGCGATCCTGTTGGTCAAGGGCCGCGTGGACCAGGATGCGCGCGACGACTCGATGAAGATCATGGCGCTCGAGTTCCACGAGCCGGACCTCGGAGAGGACCGGCCACTCGTCATCAACATGGCCGTGGAGTCGTGCACGCCGAAGATCGTTGACTCGTTGAAGGACGTGCTGGCGAACCATCCCGGGACGACTCAGGTCTTCTTGCATCTGGCGAAGAACCGCAAGACCACCGTTCTCCGGCTCGGTAGCGAGTTCTCCGTCGACACCTCCAACGGGCTGCACGCGGAGCTGAAAGCCCTTCTGGGACCTACGTCTCTTCTCGCCTAGCCGTTACCACTCGACGAGCTTCCACACCTCCGGGAGCAGCCCGGTCGGCTCCTCGCCTATCTCCGCCAGCGTCGCAGTTGCCTGCTTGAGCTCTCGCATCGCCCCCTCGGTGTCACCGAGCTCGTGTAGCAGGTCGGCCATGTTGTTGCGCAGGGCCGCCTCTCGATGGCGATCTCCTTGCTGTGCGCAGATCTCCAAAGCCTCGCGCGTCAGCTCGAGCGCACCCATGACATCGTTCTCCGAGCGCGCCGCAAGCGCGAGGTTGTTGAGAGCCGCAGCGCGGCCGCTGAAGTCCGCTAGCTCCTCCGCGAGCGCCAGGCTTTGTCGCAGATGCGCCCTCGCCTCAGCGTGGCGACCCCGCGCGTTCTCGAGGATTCCAAGCTGGTTGTGAGCGCGCGCCAGAGCGGGTGGGTCTCCCGAAGCGGTAGCAGCGTCCAGCGCGCGGATGGCGAGGGCCGCGGCCTCGTCGATCTCGCCGTTGCGGTGCGCATTGAAGCTCATCCCGGCGAGGACGCGTGCTTCGACGACAGGGTCGCCGCGCGGTCCCAACTTCTCGAGCGCCGTGACGAAGTGGCTCTGCGACAGATCGAAGTCCCCGCGCCTGAGATGCACCTCGCCCAGCTTGTGCTCGAGGATCGGGATGGCGTCGACGGCAGCCAGAGCCGCGGCTTTCTCGAAGCTGTCGACCGCGTTCTTGTACTCGCCTAGGAGGACGTACATGTCGCCCGCGCCCTCATGAAGGAGCGCCGGGTCCGGGTGGCCCAGTGCCAGCGCGGCCACGTAGTGAGCCAGCGCATCTCGGTTCGCGTAGACCTCCCGGGCCCGGATGGCGGCGGCCTCGTGATACCTAGCGGCCTCGGCCTCCATGCCGCCCAGCTCGTAGTGGCGGGCCACCAGCGCGGGCGTGGACGCGAACTGGTCCGCGCCGCGAGACGCCGCGACGAACGCTTCTGCGACCCGCCGGTGTAGGACGCGACGACGCGCCGGGCTCATCGACTCGTACACGAACGACCGTAGCTTCTGGTGCGAGAACTCGTAGGTGGCGGTTGGGGGCGACGACGGCGATGGGACGACGAGTCCGTGACGCACGAGCTCGTCCAGTGCGTCGACGGTTTCTAGCTCGGTTCTGCCTCCGGCGCGCCACACGGTGTCGAAATCGAAAGAACGATCGATCACCGCGGCGGCGCCTAGGATCTGGCGGGCCATCTGACCGGCGAGTCCGGCGCGCGACCTCAGGAGCTCCTTGATCGTGCGCGGCATCTCCCACTCACCGCCGCGGCTCGCGAGCATCGCCAGATACTCCACGACGAAGAAGGGGATGCCCTCGGTCTCTTCCATCAGGCGAGCCGCGAGCTCTTCGCCGCTCGATACTCCGAGGCCCCGCGTGTCTTCCACGAGCGCCTGCACGTCCGTCCTCGCGAGCCGCCGCAGCACGAGGTGGCGACCTGGTCCCGCCCCCGCCGCGTCGCCTGCGATCTTGCGCAGCGGGTGGCCGGGCTCCACCTCCTCGGTGCGCCATCCGACGACGATGCACAGCGGGGTGTCATCCAGGCGCCGCGCGATGTAGCCGAGCACGTCTAGCGATGCCGGGTCGCACCACTGGAGGTCGTCGAGGAACATCACGCCCGGCCGCTCGCCACCCGTCGCGGCCACCAGCACCTGTCGCAACGCCTCGAAGAAGCGGCTCAGCGCTCCCGGGTCGTCGACCGAGCCCGCGGGGCCTTGATCGGGCAGCAGCGACGGCACGAGCCGCGCCGCCTCGGCGAGGACGGCGGGTTCCAGTCCCGCCACCGGGATCCGATCTGCCGACTGAGCGAGGAGCTGGCTTATCAGCGCGTATGGGAGGCCCGACTCTCCTTCGTAGCAGCGCGCGGTGACGGTCGTGGCGCCGCGACCACTCACGGCTACGAGGAAGTCGCGCCCGAGTCGCGTCTTGCCGATGCCCGCCTCGCCCTCGACGACCACGACGAGGCCCCCGGGGCCGGCCGCGGCGTACGCCTCGTGCAGCAGGTCCCACTCATGGGCACGACCTCGTAGCGGATGGTCGCCCGGTAGAGGCCGTGGTCCCGCCGGTTCCGGCCGCGACAGCTGCGTCTGCTCCACCGCCTGGACGACGCCTTCGCCGATCGCCTCGTAAAGCGCTGTTGTGTCGCCCAGGGGAGAGACCCCGAGCTCTCTGTCCAGGATCCCCACGCACTCGCGGTACTGCTGCAGCGCGGCGGTTCGCATGCCCCTCCAGGCATAGAGCTGCATGAGCTGGCGGTGAGCGGGCTCGTTCAGCGGATCGAGCGCCAGCTTCCGCCTCGCGACCTCGACCGCCGCCTCCAGGTCTCCCTGCGCGACCTGGGCGCGGGTAAGGCGGTCCAGTGCGGCTGCCAGCTCCCGCTCGAGGCTCTCGGACTCGAGCGAGTGCCATTCGTCGAATGGGTCCGCGTCCCGCAGCGAGAAGCCTTGGAGGAAGCTGCCTCCGAACGCCTCGACCGCTCGAGTCAGGGCTGCGACGCAGGCGGCGCAGGTCTCGCCGTCTGGGTGAGAGTGCCTCTCCGCCTCTTCAAGCAGGCCGCGAAAGGTGCGGACGTCGAGGTCGACGCCGTCGAGGTCGAGCGAGATGCCGAGCCTGTCGGCGGAGACCCAGCGGTCACCGAGCGCCTTCCGGAGAGACGACAGCGTCCTACGCAACGCGGCCCGGGCCCGCTCCTGGTCGTACTCCGGCCACAGCAGCCCGCTGATCCGATCTCGGCTCTGGGTCCGGCTGGTCACCGCCAGGTAGACCAGCAGGGCGGTCGCCTTCCGGGTGTCCACCTGGACCGGATCGCCGTCCACCTCTACCGTGGGGCTCCCCAGGACCGAGATCACTAGTCCACTCATCGCCGCCGCTCCCGCATCTCTGCACATCTACAGGTAGTAGGCAAATTGCGCAACGGCATTGCGGGCGGCGCTGCCTTCCGTAACGATTCCGGGACGGCGATGAACCAATCTGCGGGCGTGAAGGGATGGGTTTCGCCCCTGGCCTGGGGGCTGTGTGCGGTCGCGCTCGCGTCGATGGCGGGCGCGTCCGTGATGCAGGAGCTCCTCGGCCACGCGAACGACGACGGGGTGGTCGAGCACATCGCGCTGCTGCTCGGCTTCGCCAGCTTCCCGGTCATCGGCGCCCTCATCGCCAGCCGCCGCCCGCGCAACGCGGTCGGCTGGATCTTCCTCCAGGTAGGGGTGGGTGTCGGGATTCTCCTCGTGGCCACCGAGTACACCTATCTCGCCTTCGTGAAGGAGCCGGGCGAGTGGCCGGGCGCGACGCTGGCTGCCTGGCTCGAGCAGTGGCTCTGGTTCCCCGGGTTGATGGCCATCCCGACGCTGGGACTCCTCCTGTTCCCCGATGGCCAACCGCCGACGCCGCGCTGGCGCTGGCTCGTCTGGGCGACGGGGGCCGCCATAGCCGTCGTCACCTTCGCCTCGATGTTCCAGGGCAGGCTCGAGGGAGAGGGCTACTCGCTCGAGAACCCCGTGGGTTTTCTGCCCTTCGAGGACGGCGAGAAGGCGGTAGACCCCGTCCTCTTCGCGTTCTTCGGCCTCATGTTCCTGTGCCTCGCGTCGCTGATCGTCAGGTTCCGGCGTGCGGGGGCTGAGCAACGCCAGCAGCTGAAGCTCCTCCTGCTCGCGGCTGTCACCTTCAGCGTCGCGATCTTCCTGGGCGACACCTTCGACCTGCCCGAGATCATCTTCCCGCTCGTGCTGTGGACGATCCCGGGCGCCATCGGCGTCGCGATCCTGAAGTACCGGCTCTACGACATCGACGCGATCATCAACCGCACGCTGGTCTACGGCGTGCTCACCGCCATCCTCGCGTTCGTTTACTTCGGCCTCGTCGTGGCGCTCCAGCAAACGCTCGGGCGACTGACCGAAGAGTCGGACCTCGCCGTTGCTGGATCGACGCTCGCGGTGGCGGCCTTGTTCCGCCCGCTGCGGGCGCGCCTGCAGGCCTTCATCGACCGTCGCTTCTATAGGAGGAAGTACAACGCGCGGCTGACGCTGGAGTCCTTCAGCTCGCGTCTGCGCGAGGACGTGGACCTCGACCACCTGGCGAGGGACCTCACCAAAGTCGTGCAAGAGACCATGCAGCCCGCGCACGTGTCGGTATGGCTGCGTCCGCAGGGGGCCGAGGTGTTGCCGTCGTGAGCGAGCGCGGCGTGTGCGGCGGCGTGACAGGTCGCGCGTCGACGGCACTCGCGTTGATCCTGTCGACATTCGCCGTTGCTGTCTCCGCCGCAGGCCTTGTGCTGGTGCAGCGGGTTCACGGAACCTTGGATGAGGCGGACGCTACGGGATCGGCCGTCCTCGCGGTTTCGTTCGCATTGATAGGGGGCGTGATCGTCGCCCGGCGAGGACACGTGATCGGATGGATCATGTTGCTGTCGGGCTTCTTCGGCAGTCTCAACACGGTCGCGGCGGAGTATTCATATGTAGCGCTCGAGGAGGGGTGGCCGCTCCGATCTGCTGCCGCCTGGGTCGCGCCGTGGGTGTGGTCGCTGGGCGCGGCCGCGTACCCCCTCGTTCTCCTCCTCTTCCCGACAGGACGGCCGCCCTCCCCCAGGTGGTGGCCGGTTGCCGCGATGACGATCTGCGGAGCTCTGATGGTGGCAGTCGCCGGTGCGATCGAGGCGTGGCCGCTCGCGCAGTTGCCGTTGACGGGTGAGCAAGTCTTCGATCGGACCGGTGAGGGAGTGTGGGGGACCCTGGAGGCGGTAGGCGTCCCGCTGCTCGGGTCTTCCCTCCTGCTCGCGGCCGTATCGCTCGGCTTCCGCTACCGAGGGGCAGGACAGGTCGAGCGGCAAGAGATCAAGTGGTTGTTGCTGGGCGGCGCACTGACCATCGTCGTGATGTTCACGGCGTCTCCGGCAGCGCCTGTGGACGTCTCAGAGGCCATCCCGCTGCTGTCGTACGGCGCGTTGTTCGCTCTGCCCGCTATCCCGGTCGCTGTGGGGATCGCGATCACCAGATATCACCTGTACGACATCGACGTCGTCATCAACCGCACGCTGGTCTACGCGCTGCTCACGGCCGCCCTTGCACTCGTGTACCTGGCCGTCGTCGTGGTGATGCAACGGGTTCTGGGCGAGTTCACCGAGGGTTCAGATCTGGCGGTCGCGGCCTCCACGCTTGCCGTCGCCGCCTTGTTCCGCCCGCTGCGCGGGCGCATCCAGGCCTTCATCGACCAACGCTTCTACCGGCGGAAGTACGACGCCCGCAGAACGCTCGACTCGTTCAGCTCGCGGTTGCGAGACACGGTCGACCTCGACTCGCTCAGCAACGAGCTGGTGGAGGTCGTTGGCGAGACGATGCAGCCGGCGCACGTGTCGGTGTGGCTCCGGTCACTTGAGCCCGCCAAGGTAGGTACAACATGAACCGCTCTCGTATCGCCTGGAGCTTCTGGGGTCTGGCGCTGGTGCTCCTGATCGCAGGCGTCGCGCTGTACATCCCGAACGAGATCGCAGGCGACGGCGTCTTCTCCCCTCAGATGTTCTTGGTGCCCGGTTTCGCGACCGTCGGCGCCGTGGTGGCGTCGCGTAGCAACAACCGGATCGGGTGGCTCTATTTAGGTCTCGGCGTTGTGGCCTCTCTAACGCTTTTTGCGGCGCAGTTAGATGAGCGGGTACAGCTCGGCGGTTGGCAGATGCATTCCGTGAGGCCACTGGCGGCCTGGTTGGGCAACTGGACGTGGCCTCTTAACTACGTGCTCCTCGGTCTGTCGCTGCTGCTGTTCCCGGATGGCCACCTTCCGTCGCGTGGTTGGCGGTGGGTGGCTCGGACCTTCGTCGTGTGTTGGGGTCTGGTGATCTTCGGGACGATGTTCCAGTCAGAGCAACTCGTGCTTGGCGACCCCGAGGGCGAAGCGGTTCCTAATCCCGTGGCCATACCCGGTGTCACCGAGGCTTTTGACGTCCTAGGACTTGTTCTGATGCCGCTGGCGATCGCCACGCTGGGGGCCGCGGCGTTGGCTCCTGTCGTTCGGTACAGGAGTGGAGACTCGACGGAGCGTCAGCAGATCAGATGGCTCGCGTACACGCTGCTCGCCGTCATCGTGGTGGTCTCGGTCGGCGGCCTCGTTAGCTTGTTCTCATCCTCCGTAGGCGGGGCAATCATGTCCCTGTCCGTCCTCATCGTCACCGTCGGAATCCCGGTCGCCGTTGGGATGGCGATACTTCGTTACCGGCTATACGACATCGACGTCGTGATCAACCGGGCGCTGGTCTACGCGGTGCTGACAGCGGCCCTTGCGGCGGTGTACCTGGGCATCGTCGTTGTGATGCAGCGGCTTCTCGGGAGCTTTACCGAGGAATCCGATTTGGCGGTCGCGGCCTCGACCCTGGCGGTCGCGGCGCTCTTCCGTCCGCTGCGCTCCCGCATCCAGGCGTTCATCGATCAACGCTTCTACCGCCGGAAGTACGACGCCCGCAGAACGCTCGACTCGTTCAGCTCGCGGTTGCGAGACACGGTCGACCTCGACTCGCTCAGCAACGAGCTGGTGGAGGTCGTTGGCGAGACGATGCAGCCTGCGCACGTGTCGGTGTGGATCCGACCCAGCGAGGTGCCGGCGTGAGACGGATGCACCTGCCCGGAGTAGCGATGCTGACGCTTCTTGCGCTGACGATCGTTGGCTTCCTCGCGCTGTCCGCTCGTTCCGATAGCGCGCGGAATTCGGTGGGAGATCTGCTGATCGGTCAGGCACTGTTCACGTTGGTCGGGGCCTGGATCTTGTTGGCTCGCCCGGGGAACCGCATCGGATGGTTGTTCGGGATCGTGGGGCTTTTGGCCACGACGGGGCAGCTCGCGCACAGCTATTCCATCTACGCCTTGGTCGAAATCCCGTCCCAGGCCCCGCTGTTCGGAGTGGCCGCGGCGTGGTACGCGGAGTGGTACTGGATGCCCTGGTTGTTCCTGTTCTTGAGCGGCACCTCCCTGTTGTTCCCGACCGGGCGACCATTGTCTGGTCGCTGGGGCAGGGTTGCCTGGGGCATCGGCATAGCCGCTGCGCTTCTGACCGTTCTTACAGCGTTGGACCCCGTACTGAACGTGGATCCTCTCCAGGGAGAAGAAGCGTCCTTGCTCGAGGTCTCGAACCCGATCGGCATCTCCCCTCTAGGGGACCCGGACGACATGCCCCTGGTCTTGCTCTTCCTGCCCCTGTTGTCCGTGTCTGCGCTGACCGCTGTGGTTTCGCTGGTGCTGCGGTTCAGGCGATCGAAGGGGGAGGAGCGTCAGCAGATGAAGTGGTTCGTCTACGGCGCCGTCCTGATGGTCGGGGGCTTCATCCTCTTTGGCGCTCTGGATGGGTTCGGGTATGAGATCCCGGACTTCTTCGAAGAGGGATTGCAGGCGATCTTGCCCGTCGCAGCCGCGGCGGCGATATTGAGACATCGCCTGTACGACATCGACGTCATCGTCAATCGGACCCTCGTTTACGGAGCGCTGAGCGCGATCTTGGCGGGCGCATACCTCGGGATCGTCGTTCTTCTGCAGCAGGTTCTCAGTCCGATCACGGCGCAATCCGATCTTGCGATCGCCGGCTCCACGTTGGCCGTCGCCGCGCTGTTCCGCCCGCTGCGCACGAGGGTTCAGGGCTTCATCGACCGCCGCTTCTACCGGCATAGATACGACGCGCAGCAGACGTTGGAGCGGTTCACCTCGAAGTTGCGCGACGAGGTCGACCTTCAGCAATTGGCCGGGGACCTTGTTTCCGTGATCCACGAGACCGTGCAGCCTTCGCACGTATCGGTGTGGCTCCGCCAGGTCGAGCCGGTGGAGGTACGCGCATGACGAGTCAGCCTCGGGTCCTCGCGGCGGGAGGGCTTGTTTCCGTCATCACCATCTTGGTTGGCACGCTGCTGCTGTCTCTCGACGACGACTGGGTTGCGATCGCGGTGTTGAGCGTGTGGTTGACGACCACCGCCGTCGTCGGGGCGCTCGTGCTGGCGAACCGACCGGAAAACTCAGTCGGTCCGCTGATGCTTGCCGGCGCCGGGGGCGTGGCGCTGGGTCTGCTGGCGGAGGCTTATGCGTCGTTCGTCTACGAACAGGGTCATCCCGGGCTTCCGCTCGGGATGCTTGCGGCCTGGTCCACGCTCTGGGTGACGATCCCGGGCTTCGCACTATTCGTGCACCTGTTCTTGCGCTTCCCAACTGGGAGACTCCCGTCCCCGTGGTGGCGATGGGTCAGCAGGCTTATCAGCGCGGGGATCGTCACCAGCTGTTCCGGCTATGCGCTCCGGCCTGGGCCGATCGACGGAGTCCCTCGTTTGTCGAATCCCCTCGGGGGTCTCATTCCGGGTTCCGTCGCTAGCAGCATCATCTCGGCCGGTGATGCTGCGCTCACGTTTGGGGGGCTGCTGGCCATCGTGTCGCTGTTCGTTCGTTTCCGTCGCGCGGCGACGCTGGAACGACAGCAGATGAAGTGGTTCGTCCTAGCGGTTGCCGCTTTCCCTGTGCTGTTCCTGGGGAGCCAGCTGATCCAGCACGTCGACCAGAGCGAGGAGGAGTACGCCGGGTTCTTCGTGATCGTCGCCGCCCTGTTGTTCGTCCCGGTCACGATGGGGATCGGCATCCTTCGGCATCGCCTCTACGACATCGACGTCGTCGTGAACCGCGCTCTGGTTTACGGGTCGCTTACGTCGATCGTCGCGGGGTTCTATCTCGGAACGGTTGTGCTCTTCCAACGCGTCTTGCAGCCGATCACGCGCGAGTCGGACCTCGCCGTTGCAGGTTCCACGCTCGCCGCGGCGGCGGTCTTCCGACCGCTGCGCGCCCGCGTCCAGACCTTCATCGATCGCCGCTTCTATAGGCGCAAGTACGACGCGGCGGAGACGCTGGGGCGCTTCTCGGCCCGGCTGCGCGATCAGGTGGACCTTGAGTCTCTGACCCAGGAGCTTGTCGGCGTAGTCGGCACCACGATGCAGCCCGCCCACGCCTCGATCTGGCTCCGCCAGGAGACCGCCTCATGAGGAGCGCCAGAGTGCTGGCGTGGACCCTGTGGGCCGCGTTCGTGGTGACCCTCGCCACGGCCGCTTACTTCGGGTTGCACCCGCCGGTGGGTCCCGGGATCCAGCTGATGGACGCCATCTGGGCCGCGTCCTTCATCGGGTTCCCGACGGCGGGAGCGCTCATCGCTCCGCGCCTGCCGCGCCGGCCGCTCGGGTGGATCCTGTTGGTCGCGCCGCTCCTGATCATGCTGGGTGTCGCGTTGAGCGACCTCGCGGCGTTCCCGCTGCACAGCGGCAACGTGGTCGTAGCGGCGTGGCTGCTGTGGGTTTCGACGGTGGTGTTCGCGGCGGGGCTGGGCGCCCTTCTGGTCGTTCCGCTCTACCTCCCCGACGGCTCTCTTCCGTCACCAAGGTGGCACGGCGTGGGTAAGGGTCTCTGGGCTGTCGTCGGGGTCTGGATACTGCATGCGACCTTCAAGCCTGGCCCGCTGGAGGCGGGGGAGACCGCCGCCGCTGCGTCGGGGCCGTTGCACAACCCGCTCGGGTTAGAGCCGCTACGGGCGATCTTCGGCATCGTCGAGGCGCTGCTCGGCCCCCTTGCGTTCGGCGCGATGGCGGTCGGAGTCCTGTCTCTCATTATCAGGTCTCGCCGCGCGCGGGGAGTCGAGCGTCAGCAGCTCAAGTGGCTCGCGTTAGGAGGCGCGGGGATCTTCGTTTGCTTCGGGTCGATCGCGTTGATCGAGGCCTTCATCCGCGACCTGGGAGACGCAGAGGTGACCGTTTTCATCGTGCTGGCGATCCTGTCATTGCCGGCTTCGATCGCGGTTGCGGTGCTCAAAACGCGGCTCTACGAGATCGACGTGATCCTCAACCGGACCCTCGTCTACGGAACGCTCACTGCCGTCCTCGCGACCTCCTACTTCGGGATCGTGGTTCTGCTACAGCGCGTACTCGAGCCCCTGACGCGAGAGTCCGACCTGGCGGTGGCGGGATCGACACTGGCGGTCGCCGCACTGGCTCGTCCCGCCCTCGCGCGGGTGCAGTCCTTCATCGACCGGCGCTTCTACCGGCGGAAGTACGACGCCGCCGAGACGCTAGGTGCGTTCTCGGCCCGGTTGCGCGATCAGGTCGACCTGGAGTCGCTGAGGCAGGAGCTCGTCGCAGTGGTCGGAGCCACGATGCAGCCCGAGCACGCGTCGCTGTGGTTGCGTCATCCGGAGCGAGCGCGATGATCCTGCGCGACCGGTCACGGCTTGCCCTTCTGAGCTTGGTTGCGACGACCGCGATCTGCGTCGCGCTGATTCCAGGCGTGCTGGAGTCGGCGGATGTCGAAAACGAAGGCGCGTGGGCCTTCACCGGGTTCGGGCCAGCGGCCGCGATGGTGTTCGCACTCGCCGGAGCTCTGCTGGGCTCGAAGCGTCCGGAGAATCCCGTGGGGTGGCTCTTCTGTGCGGTGGGCCTCGCCTTCGCCGTCGTCACCGCGGGGGATGTGTACGCCGTCGTCCCGTTGATCCAGGGAAGCGACAACGACCTCGTCTACGTGGCCGCATGGTTCTCCTCTTGGAGCTGGGTGATCTTTCTGGGCTTGCTGTCGTTCGCGATCCTGCTGTTCCCTTCCGGGGATCTTCCCGGCCCCCGCTGGCGGCTTCGCGCCAGGTTGATGTGGGCTGGTTTCGCGGCCGGCTGCCTTGCTTTCGCTCTCGCTCCGGGACCTTTGAACAACCTCCCCTCACACATCCAGAACCGCTACGCCCTCCCCGATACGGCGGCAACCGACGTCTTCGTCAGCCTCGGCACCGTCGCGTTCGTTGGGGCCCTACTTACGGCTGTCGCCGGGACGGTGCAGAGGTACCGGAGGTCCCGCGGTTTGCAACGCCAGCAGATGAAGTTGTTCGCGTTCGCAGCCGCGACGATGGGCGTCTCGCTGGTTCTCGCCGCCGTTTCAGGACCGCTTCCTACAGCGGTGGGCAACTTCCTAGAGATCTTCAGCAGTCTGGCGATGGTCTCGATCCCCGTGGCGATGACGGTTGCGATCCTCCGCTATCGCTTGTACGACATCGATGTCATCGTCAACCGGACCCTGGTCTACGGTGTCCTGAGCGCGATCCTCGCCGTCGGTTATCTGGGAACGGTCGTGATCCTGCAGACGGTGTTGGAGCCTCTGACGAGGGAGTCCGATCTTGCGGTCGCAGGGTCGACGCTGCTCGTCGCCGCCCTGTTCCGGCCGCTGCGCGCGAAGGTTCAGGGCTTCATCGACCAGCGGTTCTACCGGCGCAGATACGACGCCGCCGAGACCGTCCGCACGTTCGCGTCACGGTTGCGGGAACGCGTAGATCTCGAGGCGCTAACCGCGGAGCTCGTGGGCGTGGTGGGGGCGACGATGCAGCCGGCGCACGCGTCGGTGTGGCTGCGGGAGCCGGAGGGCCTCCGCTCATGAATCGCTACGAGATTCTGCGTATCCCTTGCCGTCGTAACGATTTCGAGACGCTGACCCTCTAGAAAGGAGTCACGATGACGCGATTCGGAAGAGCACTGCAGCGAGTGAGGCCCAAGGGACGCCGCGACCATGCCGGGCGTGACGTCAACGCGGTGACCGAGGTAGCTCAGTCTCCTCCGGTCGACATCGCCCCGAACGACCCGATCATCGCCTACTTCCAGAGCGCGTCGGGCGCCGTCGACGTCGACTCGCTTGAGCTGGAGTCGCCCGCGGTGACAGCGCTCAGGGAGGCGGGGGTGAAGCTCGTCGTCCCGCTGGTGGCCCAGGGCGAGCTGATCGGTCTCTTGAACCTCGGCCCCCGGCTGTCGGAGCGCGACTACTCGGGCGACGACCGCAAGCTCCTCGACAACCTTGCAGCACAGGCGGCACCGGCGGTTCGAGTGGGTCAGCTCGTCCAGGAGCAAGAGGCGCAGGTCCGGGACCGGGAGCGCCTCGAACAAGAGATGCGCGTCGCGACCCTGATCCAGCAGCAGTTCCTTCCCAAGGAGCTGCCGGAGCTCGCCGGCTGGCAGGTGTCGGCTTTCTACCGCCCCGCCCGCGCCGTCGGCGGTGACTTTTACGACTTCATCGAGCTGAGCGACGGCCGGATCGCGATCGTCGCCGGCGACGTGACCGACAAGGGTGTTCCGGCTGCTCTCGTGATGGCGTCGACGAGAAGCATCATCCGGGCGGAGGCCGAACGGCAGGTGTCGCCGTCCAAGGTGATGGAGCGGGCGAACGACCTGTTGTTCCCGGACATCCCGGCCCACATGTTCGTCACCTGTCTGTACGCGGTCCTCGACCCCCGCACCGGCAAGATCCAGTTCGCCAACGCCGGTCACAATCTCCCCTACGTCAGGACCGACGACGGAGTCGTTGAATTCCGCGCGACGGGGATGCCGCTTGGCCTGATGCCGGGAAGCAAGTACGAGGAGAAGGAAGCCACGCTGGGCGCAGGGGACACCATGCTCCTCCACAGCGACGGACTAGCGGAGGCCCACAGCACCGAAGGCGAGATGTTCGGCTTCCCGCGGATGCACGAGCTGATGACGGACGCGGACGGCGGTCAGGCTCTGATCGACAAGTTGCTGATGGAGCTGGACCGGTTCACGGCCGGCGTTGAAGAGCAGGAAGACGACATCACGCTGGTGACCGTGCAGCGCTCCGCCCACTCCCACTTCGCCGACGACGCGACCAACGGGTCCGAGCAGATAACGATGCCGGGCACGAACGGGCATCGGGTGCTCGCCGAGTTCCAACTCCCCAGCGACCCGGGCAACGAGCGCGAGGTGATGGACCGCGTGGCCGAGGCGGTCCGCCCGCTGGGGCTCCCGGCGCCGCGGCTCGAGAAGCTGAAGACCGCGGTGTCGGAGGCGGCCATGAACGCGATCGAACACGGCAACCACGGCGACTCGGCATTGGCGGTCGGTGTTCAGGTCCTTCTGTCGGACGACGACCTCAGGGTGCTGATCCGCGATTTCGGTGGCGGCGAAGAGATCCCCGAAGCCGAGACGCCCGACATCGAGGCGAAGCTCGCCGGCATCCAGAAACCGCGCGGCTGGGGTCTGTTCCTCATCAAGAACATGGTCGACGAGATGGAGGTCACGAGCGACGAGGTGCATCACACCGTGGAGCTCGTGCTCTATCTGAAAGGAGAGGACGATGGCAGCGACGCTCGCTGAAGCGCACCTCCGCATGGAAGGAAAGATCGCCGTGATCGACCTTTCCGGTGACATCAACCGTTCGGCGGAGCCGGTGATCAACGACGCCTACAACCAGGCTGTCGCCGCTGGTTGCACCAGCCTCGTCCTGAACTTCGCCGGTACCGAGTTCATCAACTCGACGGGGATCGCCGTGATCGTCGGGATGCTGGCGAAAGCTCGTCAGGAGGAGCGGACGGTGGCCGCATGCGGCCTCAGCGATCACTACCGCCACATCTTCGAGATCACGCGCCTGGCCGACTTCATGCCCATGTACGACGACGAAGTAGCAGCGCTCTCCAACGGTTCTTGAAGCGACTGTCCTAAGCACGAGAAAGGGATGACATGGCAGAGCTGAGAGTGAACATGACGACCCGCAAGGTCGGCGACAAGGTCAGCGTGATCGACATCAAGGGTGACGTCACCTCCGCTTCGGAAGGTGTGCTGATGGAGGCCTACGAAGAGGCCGGGGGCGAGAAGGCCAAGACCGTGGTCCTGAACTTCAGTGGGCTCGAGTACATGAACAGTGGTGGCATCGGGATGCTGGTGACCCTTCTCGTGCGCGCGAACAGGCACAAGCAGAAGCTTCTGGCTTGCGGGCTCAACGAGCACTACCGGCAGATCTTCGAGCTCACTCGGCTAGACGACGCGATCGGCATCTACGGCACCGAATCCGACGCACTCACCGCCGCCGGCGCGGCCTGAGCGAAAGGGGAACACACATGA
Source organism: Actinomycetota bacterium (assembly GCA_030776625.1). Lineage (NCBI taxonomy): Bacteria > Bacillati > Actinomycetota > Actinomycetota bacterium. The sequence goes on from JALYHL010000007.1 coordinate 155,424, forward strand.
GCGTCAGCCCCGAGACCCCGCAGCAGGGGACGCAGGATGCGCCACCGGTATCGCGCGACGCGGCCAACTGGGCAACGCCGGTCTCGGCCCTCAAGGTCGGGAACCTGCCGCAAGGAGCCGTGAACCTCAACGTCGAGGGGCGGAAGGTCTTGAGCCCGATCCAGGGGTTCGGGAAGATGTGGCAGAAGACCTACAAGGTTTCGGTCGGCTCCGTGGTCAGTCCCGAAGACGTGATCGCGGAGTGGAAGCAGAACTTCCCGATGTTCTGGCCCGCGAACAACTTCTTCTACGGCCCCGTCACGGGGATCGCGCCGGGCGAGGTCGCCGTGCTCAACCTGAGCATGCCGGGGAAGCTGAAGCTGTCCACGGGAGTGCTCGTCGTCTATGCAGATGACGAATCGTTCACGCTGATGGCTCCCGAGGGCCATATGTTCGCCGGATGGATCACGTTCAGCGCTTACCCGGACGCGCAAGGCAACACGGTCGCGCAAGCGCAACTATTGATCCGCTCGAACGACCCGATCTACGAGTTGGGCTTGACCTTCGGGGGGCACGCCAAGGAGGACAAGTTCTGGTTCGAGACCCTCGGGAACCTGGCGAAGCACTTCGGCTACGACTCCGAGGTCGAGAAGCAGATCGTGTGCGTGGACAAGAAGCGCCAGTGGAAGCGCGCGAAGAACGTATGGAAGAACTCCGCGGTCCGTTCCGGCATCTACATGACGGGCGCCCCGTTCCGCCTTGTGGCGAAGCCCTTCAAGCGCTCGAGCAGCAACGACAGGGACCCGCAGCAACCCGTCTGACAGGGGTAGCGCGATGACCGCCGCGGCGGCGGGATACGACGCCGTCGTGGTGGGATCGGGACCGAACGGGCTCGCCGCTGCCATCGAGGTGGCTCGCGCGGGGCGATCGGTCCTCGTGCTCGAGTCGAGTGATAGGCCCGGTGGCGGATGCCGCTCGGCCGAGTTGACGCTGCCCGGCTTCGTCCACGACGTCTGCTCGGCGATCCACCCGCTCGCGGTGGCGTCGCCTTTCCTCGCGTCGGTGCCCCTCGAGCGGCTGGGGGCGCGGGTCGTTCAGCCCGAGATCCCGCTGGCGCAACCTCTGGACGGCGGCCGCGCCGCGCTACTGCGACGGTCGGTCGACGAGACCGCGGCGGGACTCGGCGCCGACGCGAAGGCCTACCGGCGGCTGATGGGGCCGCTGGTGCGCTCGGCCGATGCGCTGGTCCCCGAGTTGCTCGGACCGTTCCGCGTGCCTCGTCACCCGTTGGCGATGGCGCGGTTCGGCTTGAACGGGCTGCGTTCCGCCACCTCTTTGTTCGGCTCCCGCTTCGAGGGCGACGCGCCGCAGGCGTTGCTCGGCGGCGCCGCGGCGCACGCGATGTTGCCGCTCGAGCGGCCTCCGACGGCCGCGGTTGGCCTACTGCTCGGGATGCTCGCTCACGCCGTCGGATGGCCGGTGATAGAGGGCGGCTCGCAGAAGCTGGTGGATGCGCTCGTCTCTTACCTGCGCGAGCTGGGGGGAGACATCGAGACGGGCGACGCCGTGACCTCGCTCGCCCAGCTGCCTACCAGCAAGGCCGTGTTCTTCGACGTGTCGCCGCGCCAGATGCTCGCGATCGCGCGCGACGACCTGCCCCCTCGGTATGCGAGGAGGATGGCGCGCTACCGGCACGGGCCCGGCATCTTCAAGCTCGACTGGGCGCTGGACGGGCCGGTCCCGTGGAGCAATCGAGACTGCGGACGCGCGGGGACCGTGCACGTCGGGGGGACGCTTGGGGAGATGGCGGTCTCGGAGCGGGCGCCGTGGGAGGGCCGTGTCCCCGAGCGGCCGTACGTCCTGGTGGGTCAGCAGAGCGTGTGTGATCCCACCCGCGCCCCGGCTGGGAAGCACACGTTGTGGGCCTACTGCCACGTCCCCCACGGCTCGACGGTGGACATGAGCGAGCGCATCGAGGCGCAGATAGACCGATTCGCCCCCGGGTTCAGAGACCGCATCCTGGGGCGGTCATCGATGTCCCCGGCTGAGATGGAGGCGTACAACCCGAACTACGTCGGCGGCGACATCACGGGCGGGGTGCAGGACCTACGTCAGACGTTCGCGCGTCCGGCGGCGCGCGTGAATCCCTACACGACGCCGAACGACCGCCTCTACATCTGCTCGGCCTCCACGCCTCCGGGCGGCGGCGTGCACGGCATGTGCGGCTATCACGCGGCCAGAGCCGCTCTGACGCGGGCCTTGCGCTGATGCCTTGTTACCGGTGCGATCGCGTGCAAACCGATCCGATAAAAGGTGCCTCGCCGTGGGCCGTGGCGGTCGTGAAGCGCGAGCAGGTGCTGGTTTGCCCGGTGTGCCAACAGGAGCATCCGGAGTGGGTCGACGAGTTGGATCGCTGTCCCCGGTGCGGCAGCACGCGCCTCAAGATGATGCTGGGCTCGGTCGTCTGCAAGGTGTGCGGAGCCGACTCTTAAAGCAGCCGGCTCCGCAGTAGCTCTGAAGGTCCCAGCAACTTCCCCGCGCATCGCGGCCTGCCCCGCGACGGTAGCGATCCCGCCCACCTCCGCCGGTGGATCGAGGTAGATAGCCGGGGTTCAACGCTGCGCAATGATGCGAACGCGGTTCGGCGCGTCGACGTCTGTTCGCTAGCGCACGGCGCCCTTTAGGGTCGCTCTCATGTTGGAGATCATCGACGGGCGCGACCAGCTCGCTCCGGTTCACATCCCGCGCCCGCGCCCGGTCGGCGGCCGCGATGAGCCGTCGACGGTCGTCGCTCGGGTCGTCGAGGACGTGCGGAGCCGCGGCGACGCAGCTCTCATCGACTACTCGCGGCGGTTCGACGGTGTCGACCTGACCCCGGAGCGCCTGCAGGTGGACGAGGCCGCGATCTCTCAGGCTCGCAACCTGGTGCGGCCAGAGCTGCTGGCGGCGCTGGAGGTCATGGCGGAGAGGCTCCGGGCGACCTGCGAGCGTCAGGTGACGGGCGAGTGGCTGGACCAGAGGCCGGACGAACAGGTAGGGGAGCTGATCAGGCCACTCCGGCGCGTGGCCGCCTACGTCCCCGGCGGGCGCGCCGTATACCCCTCTAGCGTCGTCATGGCGGCGGTGCCTGCCGCCGTCGCCGGCGTCGAGGGGCTGGTGGTGGCGTCGCCTCCCGCCCCGAACGGGGAGGTCGCCGAGACGGTGCTGGCCGCTTGTGCCGTGTCGGGCGTGCGGGAGGTCTATCGGATCGGCGGCGCGCAGGCGATCGCGGCGCTCGCCTACGGGACCGAGACGGTGCGACCCGTAGACAAGATCGTCGGACCCGGGAACATCTTCGTGACGTTGGCGAAGAGGATGGTGCGCGGGTGGACCGGGATCGACACCGAGGCGGGTCCGACCGAGATCCTGATCGTGGCGGGTGAAACGGCAGATCCGCACGTGATCGCCCATGACCTGATCGCGCAGGCAGAGCATGGCCCGAACGGGTCGCACGTGCTGGTCACCTGGGTTCCGGAGTTGGCGGAGCGTGTGCTCGAGGTCTTGGAGATGCATATCGCGCGTCACGAGCGCGCCGAGGACGTCGAGAACGCTCTGATCGAGGGGGGCCGGGCGGTCCTGGTGCGCGACGTCGGTCACGCTCTGGACACGGCGAACGCGTTCGCGCCCGAGCACCTGCAGCTCGATTTCGAGGGAGACCACGCCGCTCTAGGCGACGTCCACAACGCGGGCTCTGTCTTCGTCGGTCCCTACTCACCCGTAGCGATCGGGGACTACGTCGGGGGCACCAACCACGTGCTGCCGACCGGAGGAGCCGCGCGCTGGTCTTCGGGCCTCGGGGTCAACGACTTCCTGAAGAGGATCTACGTGTCCAGCTACGACAAGACGGCTCTGGCGCGGCTCGCGCCTCACGTCGACGCGCTGGCGCGCGCGGAGGGTCTTCCCGGACACGCGCGCTCGGTCCACGCTCGGCTCGACGAGATCGGGCCGTACCTCCCGTGAGCGCTCCTCCCCTCTCCGTGCGCCCGGACCTCGTCGGCCTGGAGCCCTATGTGTCGCCTCAGCAGCCGGCGCGGTTCCGCATGAACACGAACGAGTCTCCCTACGCCCCTCCGCCCGAGCTGGTCGACGAGGTATCGGGCGAGATAGAAGAGATCGCGCTCAACCGTTACCCGGACCGCGACGCGAACCTGCTCTACAAGGCGATGTCGGAGCACCTCGAGTGGCCGCGCGAGGGGCTTTGGATCGCCAACGGCTCCAACGAGGTCTTCATGCACCTCTTCCTCGGGTTCGGTGGCGCCGGCCGCTCGACGTTGCTGTTCGACCCGACCTACTCCTTGCACTCGTTGATCCCGAAGATCGCGTCGACGCGGGTGCACGAAGTCGCGCGCGCCGAGGACTTCACGATCGATATGGACACCGCGCTCGACGCGATGGCGCGGGAGCGTCCGGAGATAGTCATCGTGTGCTCGCCGAACAACCCGACGGGCGGGACGGAGCCGCTGGCGAGCGTACGGGCGCTGCTCGCCGCGGCCCCCGGCCTCGTCGTCGTCGACGAGGCCTACATCGAGTTCGCGCACCCCGAGGAGAGCGTTCGGAGCCTGCTGAACGAGCACGAGAACCTGGTCCTGGTGAAGACCTTCAGCAAGGCGTGGCGTCTCGCGGGCGTTCGTATCGGCTACATGCTGGCGCAGCCGTCGCTGGTGTCGGAGCTCTCGCGGGTCCGTCTCCCGTACCACCTGTCGGCGCCGACGCAGGTGGTGGGGCGCGCGGCCTTGCGGCACGCGTCGAAGACACTGGAGCTCGTCCGTTCGATCGCGGGGGAGCGGGACCGCATCGTTGCCGAGCTGCAGTTGTTGGGGATCCGGACCTTTACGTCGCGAGCCAACTTCGTCCTGTTCGAGGTGGACGACCCCCCTGCCGTATGGCGGCGGCTGTTGGATCAGGGAGTGCTGGTCAGGAGCTATCCGGGCCACCCGCGTCTGGAGCGGTGTCTGCGCGTCACGGCGGGGCTTCCGGAGGAGACCGACGCTTTCCTCGCCGCGATGCGCGCGGCGGTTGCATGAGCGAGAGGCGCGGGCACGTCGAGCGCAAGACGAGCGAGACCGATATCTCGGTCGAGCTCGAGCTGGATGGCGGCGACATACGGATCTCCACCGGCGTCCCCTTCTTCGACCACATGTTGGACCAGGTCGCGCGCCACGGGCATCTCGGTCTGCGACTTCAGGCGCGGGGCGATCTGGAGATCGACGCGCACCACACGATCGAAGACACGGGGATCGCGCTGGGAGAGGCGCTGGCGCAGGCGGTCGGCGACAAGGCCGGGATCCGGCGCTATGGCGACGCCCTCGTGCCGATGGAGGAGGCGCTCGCGGAGGTGGCGCTCGACATCTCCGGGCGCCCGCTGCTGGTGTACGACGCCGAGATCCCGGCGGACTCGATCGGGCAGTACGACGTCGGGCTGACGCAGGAGTTCCTTCAGGCGCTGTCGAGAAGCGCGGGTCTCACGGTGCACGTGCGTCTGCGCTACGGACGCGACCCTCACCACTGCGTCGAGGCCATCTTCAAGGCCCTGGCGCGCGCATTGTCCGACGCACTGCGGATAGACGATCGAGCGGGCGGGACGATCCCGTCCACGAAGGGCGTCCTGTGAAGGTTGCCGTGCTCGATCACGGGATGGGCAACCTCCGCAGCGTCGCGAAGGCGCTGGAGGCGGCGGGGGCAACCGTCACCGTCACGAAGCGCCCGGAAGACATCGAGGCTTCGGACGGTCTGTGTGTTCCGGGCCAGGGCATCTTCGGGCGCTGCATGGCGAACCTGGCCGAACGTGACCTCGCGGACCTTGTGCGGGCGTGGGTGTCGGACGACCGGCCGTATCTCGGCATCTGCCTGGGGATGCAGGTGCTGTTCAGCAGCAGCGAAGAGGGCGGCCACCACGAGGGCATGGGTCTCATCGAAGGCAGCGTGACGAAGCTTCCCGACACGGTCAGGGTCCCGCACATCGGCTGGAACGAGGTGTCGGGGCAGTACTTCTACTTCGACCACTCGTACGCCGCTCACCCCACCGACGAGAGCATCGTCACGGGATGGTGCGAGCACGGTGAGAGCTTCGCGGCCGAGATCAGACGCGGCTCGATCGTGGGCGTCCAGTTCCACCCCGAGAAGAGCGCGCGGGCCGGCATCGCCTTGCTCGAGGGGTGGGTGGCTGCCGCGTGAGCTTCACCGTCTATCCGGCCGTCGACATCTCACAAGGCCGTTGCGTTCGTTTGCTCGAGGGCCGCTTTGGTTCGGAGACCGTGTACTCCGACGACCCGGTGCAGGTGGCCCTCGGGTTCGCTTCGGCCGGAGCCAGGTGGCTCCACATCGTCGATCTGGACGGGGCGAAGACGGGGGTGTCGGCAAACCGCGAGCTGGTGCTCGAGGTCGTGCGACTCGCCTCGTGTCCGGTTCAGGCCGGCGGCGGGTTGCGAACCTTCGACGACGTGCACGAAGTGCTGCTAGCCGGTGCGAGCAGGGCCGTCCTCGGCACGTTCGCGTTGGAGGACGAAGCTGGGCTCGCCGCGCTCTGCAGGGAGTTCGGACCCCGCGTCGCCGTGTCTCTCGACGCTCGCGGAGGTGAGCTGGCCAGCCACGGCTGGACGGTGGGTACGGGCGTTTCCGTGCTGGACGCGGTGCAGGCGTTCGAGGCCGCGGGTGTCTCCGCCTTCGTCTACACCGACGTGGGACGCGACGGAACGATGAAAGGGCCCAACATCGCCGGTCTTCGCCGGCTGCTGGACGCGACATCACTTCCGGTCATCGCGTCGGGAGGCATCGCGACGTTGGACGATCTGCGCGGGGTGGCGCGTCTCAAAGAAGAAGGTGTGAGCGGCGTCATCGTCGGACGGGCCCTGTACGAGCACAGGTTCTCGGTTGGAGATGCGAATCTGGCCGCGGACGAGGTGGCGCACGGCCGCTCGCCACAGTCTCCGCTCATCGAGCCGTAGTCGATCGCGATGCCACTGACGAAGAGGATCGTTCCTTGTCTGGACGTCGAGAAGGGCCGCGTCGTGAAGGGTGTGAGGTTCGTCGACCTGCGCGACGCGGGCGATCCCGCCGAGCTGGCGGCGCGTTACGACGCCGAGGGTGCGGACGAGCTCGTGTTCCTGGACATCACCGCCTCCCACGAAGACCGCGACCTCATCCTCAACGTCGCCACGCGCACGGCGGAGAGTGTGTTCATCCCGCTCACGGTCGGGGGTGGGGTGAGAAGTGTCGACGACGTGAAGCGACTGTTGACCGCGGGTGCCGACAAGGTCGCGATCAACACCGCGGCGGTGAAGGACCCGCGGCTGATCCACGCCGCGGCCGGCGAGCTCGGCAGCCAGGCGATCGTCGTGGCTATCGATGCACGGCGGCGCGAGATCTCCTGCGGAGAGGTCTCGTGGGAGGTGTTCGTGAATGGCGGTCGCACCCCGACGGGGTTGGACGCGATCAGGTGGGCCCGGATGGTGTGCGAGATGGGAGCGGGCGAGATCCTGTTGACCTCCATGGACCGCGACGGCACAACCGATGGATACGACGTGGTGCTCACCCGTTCGGTGTCGGACGCCGTCCCTGTTCCGGTGATCGCGTCGGGAGGCGCGGGGACGCCGGAGCACCTTGCCGACGCGGTAGACCCGGACGTCGGGGGAGCGGACGCCGCGCTGGCAGCGTCCGTCTTCCACTTCGAAGAGTTCTCGGTCTGGGAGGCGAAGCAAGCTCTGGTACGGCGGGGGCTCCCCGTTAGGATTCCGCAGCCATGACGACCTATCTCCTCCACGACGACGCGCTCGCCAGCCGCGAGCTGCGCCACGAGATCGGCGAGGCGGTCATGGACCCGATCACGTTCATGGAGCAGGACGGGCGCCGAGTCGTCGTGGGCAGCCCGCTGGAGGAGGCGATCTTCGAGACGCGCGAGGACGTGGTCGACGAGTTCTGGAGCGTCGATGACTTCGGGTACGACGCGCTGTTGAGGGACGACTCGTTCCCGAACGACCTGCTGGGCGCGGAGATGGTGTTCAGGGTCCTGGAGAAGCTCGGAAGCTCGGACGTCTGCGTCCCGGCTTCATTCTCCGTCCTGATCGCCGACTACCTGCGCGACAAGGGGATCCAGCTGCGCGTGGATCAAGCCGCGTGGGCGCAGCGACGGCGACAGAAGACGCCGTGGGAGCTCGAGGGGATCGAGCGTGCTCAGCGGGCCGCGGAGACGGCGATGCTGACCGCGGCGCGGATGCTGCGCGACGCCGAGCCCACCCGCGAGGGGCAGCTTCGTTTCGAGGGCGAGATCCTCACCGCGGAACTGATCCGCGTGGGGATGGAGGCTGAGCTCCTCGCGCAGGGGGCCGAGAGCCAGGACATCCTGGTGCACGCCGGCGACGCGTGTCTGCGCGGCCACGACATCGGGACGGGCCCGATCCTCCCCGACACCTCTTGCATCATCGATTGCTTTCCTCGCGACCGCCGCACGGGCGTCTACTCGGACATGACGCGCACCTTCGTGGCCGGCGCGCCGTCCGACGAGCTGCAGAAGCTCCACGGAGACTGTTCGCGCGCGCTGGAGATCGCTTTCGAGTCCATCAGGCCCGGCCGCAAGGATGCCTTCACTGCCGTTGCCCGCTACTTCGACTCGCAGGGCTATCCCACCCAGCTCACGCACCACGGGCCCGGCAGCTTGCGGCAGGGCTTCATGCACTCGCTCGGACACGGGGTTGGGCTGGAGGTGCACGAGCAGCCGTGGATAGGACGCCGCGCGGACGAGTTCCAGGTCGGCGATGTGGTCGCGGTGGAGCCGGGCCTCTACTTCGAGGGGATCGGCGGCGTTCGCCTCGAAGACACGGTGCTCGTTACCGACGAAGGCGTCGAGCACTTCACCGATCCGTACCCCTACGGGCTCGAACCGTAGCCGCGCAGGTGGATCCCGGCGAGCTCGTCTACGACGAGCGCGGCCTGCTGCCCGCGATAGTTCAGGACGCAGCGACGAGAGACGTACTGATGCTCGCATGGGTCGATGCGGAAGCCGTCCGCCGCACGCTTGACACCGGCACGACGTGGTTCTGGAGCAGGTCTCGCAGCGAGTACTGGAACAAAGGCGCCACGTCGGGCAATACACAAACGCTGCGCGAGCTCCGCTACGACTGCGACCAGGACGCGCTGCTCATGATCGTCGATGCAGCCGGGCCCGCGTGTCACACCGGCGAGACCTCCTGTTTCTACCGGAGCCTCTCGGCCCCCACCGCCTGACGTTGTCGCCGGGTCCGCGTCACCGCCCGACCCTGGACGAGTTCAGGGCGCTGGTCTCGGAGTATCCGGTCGTGCCGGTGTGGCGGGAGGTGCTGGCAGACGCGCAGACGCCGGTCGGAGCCTTCCTTCGGCTCGAGCCGCGTGCGGACGCCTTCCTCCTGGAAAGCGTGGAGGGCGGTGAGCGTTGGGGCCGCTACTCGTTCGTCGGAGGCGACTCGTTCGGCGTCGTGACCGCGAAAGACGGCACCATGACGATCCAGGGAGAGGCCCCGGTCGTACCGGTCGCCGGCGAGCGGCCGCTCGCGTTCGTGCGACGACTGCTCGACGCTCTCAGGGCTCCGGTGCTGCCGGGTCTCCCGCCCTTCCACGGCGGCGCGGTCGGCTACATCGGCTACGACTGCGTGAGAGAGCTCGAGCACCTGCCGGACGCGCCGGTGGACGATCTCGGGCTTCCGGATCTCGCGTTGATGTTGACGCGGACGCTCGTCGTGTTCGATCACCTCGCCCAGAAGGCCTTTATCGTCACCAACGTGTGGACGGCAGGCTCGTCGGGTGACGTCGAGGCGGATTACAACGATGCGACCGCCCGCTGCGACGACATGGCGCGCGCACTCTCCGCGCCCATCGCGGCCCCCACCGTGGAGCTCGACGCGGGCGCCGCCGAGGGTGCCTCCGCCCCGGTGGACGACGATGCGTACGCGGCCTGGGTGGCCGCGGCGAAGGAGCACATCCTGGCGGGCGACATCTTCCAGGTGGTCCCGTCGCGGCGGTTCGAGGCGCCGCTGAAGGGCCCCGCCTTCGGCGCGTACCGGGCGCTCCGTTCGCTCAACCCGAGCCCCTACATGTACTTCCTGCGCTTCGGCGAGCTCTCTGGCACGCTGCCTCTGGAGATCGCAGGCTCCTCACCGGAGCCGCTGGTGCAGGTACAAGGCGACCGGGTCGTGACCCGGCCCATCGCGGGCACCCGCCGGCGGGGCCGGGACGAGGCCGAGGACCTGGCGCTGGAACGGGCTCTGCTGGCGGACGAGAAAGAGAGGGCCGAGCACGTGATGCTCGTCGATCTCGCGCGCAACGACGTCGGGCGCGTGTCTGCCTACGGAAGCGTGGAGGTGGACGAGCTGATGACGGTCGAGCGGTACTCGCACGTGATGCACATCGTCTCTAGCGTCAGCGGCCGGCTCGCGGCCGGCTCCAGCGCCTTCGACGCGCTGACCGCCTGCTTCCCGGCGGGAACGGTGTCCGGCGCCCCGAAGATCCGGGCGATGGAGATCATCGACTCGATGGAGACGACGCGCCGGGGCCCCTACGCCGGAGTCGTCGGCTACTTCGACTTCTCCGGCAACATCGACACCTGCATCACGATCCGCACCATCGTTGCCACCGGCGGGCGTGCATACGTTCAGGCGGGCGCAGGGGTGGTGGCGGATTCGGATCCGGCGTCGGAGGCGGAGGAGACGCGGGGTAAGGCGGAAGCGCTGCTGCGGGCGGTCGCGGCGGCCGAGCGCTTCGCTCCAGATCAGCCTTCGTAGACCTCGAGCTTCTCGGCTTCGGCAGAGTTGATCGTCAGCGTCACCGCGTCGGCCGTCATGTCACCCACGACGTCGGCGGGCGCGAAGCGGTCGGAGCTGAAGAGACCCGAGCTGATCGTCAGCCCGGAGAAGATGTCCTTCTGACCATCGGCGATGACCTCGGCGACGGCGCCGAGCTCCTCGCCATCCGCGGACAGGACGCGGGTGCCCTTCTCGAGCGTGATCCACGACACGGGCGCTTCGTTGTCTGTCATCGCAACCGATACTAGGCGGATGTGCAGATTGTGGGTCGCCTCTTTCGGAGCCGTGGCGGTGCTCGCGGCGTGCACGGGATCGGAAGCGGAGCCGGCGGCCAGAGCGGACGCGCCCGGCCCCGCTGAGGTTCAACTGGACGCGGTCGAGGAGCACGCCAGGCAGTTCGACGAGGACCTGCCGCAACGTCCGGCGGGCTCGCAGCAGGAGTTCGCCGCCGCCACCTACATCACGGGGCACCTGCAACAGGCGGGTTACGAGGTGCGCCTCGCGTCGGTCCCGTACAAGGACCTGGTCCGTTCGACCAACGTGGTGGCTCTGCCCCCCGGCGGCGAACCCATCGAAGCCGTGGTGACGGTCCTCTACGACACGACGCCGTCGACGCCGCCGCACGGGCGCGACATAGGGCTCTTCCTCGAGATCGCGAGAGCGCTGCGCGTCGAGGAGCCGAACCATCGAGTGCAGTTCGTCGCGCTGGGAGCCGAGGTCACCGCGGAGAACGGCGGCAACCTGGGCAGCCGCGCGCTTGCCGAGGAGCTGGCGGAGTTGGAGGAGAAGCCCCCGGTGATCGGTCTCCTCGAGGTCCCCGGTGGCGGGTTCCGCGCGCCGGGCCCGGCGGGCGACGACCTGAACCGGATCGCGCTCGACCTGGACCTGCCGCTGGCACGGCCGCTGTCCGAGCCGCTGCTGCCTGCTTACCTGCGAGCTACGACCATCTATGCGGGGGAGCGCATCCCGCACGCAGTTGCAGCCGGCGGTGTCGAAGAAGTCGGGCGGGTCGTGCTCGAGTTCCTGGGCGCTCGTTAGGGTCCATCGATGTCTTTCCTGGCCGGCCTCGTCTCGTCGACCCGCGCGCGTGTGGCCGAAGCCAAGGCGAAGGTGACCGAGGACGCCCTGGAGCAACGACTCGCATCCGTCCCCGCGCCGCGCGACTTCGCGGCCGCCCTCGTCGGCGACCGGATCAGGGTGATCGCCGAGATAAAGCGCGCAACGCCCAGCCGTGGGCCGCTGGATCTCGACCTCGACGCCGGGCGCCTCGCGCTCGCGTATGCCGACGGCGGAGCCGCGGCCATCTCGGTGCTGACCGAGCCCGACCACTTCAAGGGGTCGCTGGAGGACCTCGAGGCCGCGCGGGTCGCGCAGCTCCCCCTTCTGCGCAAGGACTTCATCCTGGACGAGTTCCAGCTGATGGAGGCGCGAGCCGCCGGCGCCGACGCGATCTTGCTGATCGTTCGCATCCTCGGCGACCGTCTCGAGCCCCTGCTGCGGGCGACACGGGCGCTCGGCATGGAGGCTCTGGTCGAGGTGTTCCACGAACACGAGCTCGAGACCGCGATCGCCGCCGGCGCCAGCGTCGTCGGAGTCAATCACCGGGACCTCGAGACCTTCCAGGTCGACCCCCGACGGACGCTCGCGCTTGCGCCACTGATCCCTCCGGGCGTGATCTTGGTTGCGGCGTCCGGCGTCTCCACGTCACACGAGGTTCAGGAGCTGCGTGCCGCGGGCGTCCACGCGATCTTGGTCGGCGAGGGCTTGGTCACTGCGAGCGATCCCGCCGCGAAGCTGCGGGAGCTGATCGGCGCGTGAAAGCCCAACCCATCGCCGATCACCTCGGGCGGTTCGGAGAGTTCGGCGGCCGCTACGTGCCGGAGGCACTTATGGCCGCACTCGAAGAGCTCGAAGCGGAGTGGAACGCGGCGCGGGCGGATCCCGCGTTCGAGGCTGAGCTCACCGGGCTCCTGCGAACGGTTGTCGGAAGACCGACGCCGCTCTACGAAGCGGAGCGGTTCTCCGAGCTGGTCGGAGCGCGCGTGTTGCTGAAACGTGAGGACCTCGCGCACACCGGTGCGCACAAGATCAACAACACGCTGGGACAGGTGCTGCTGGCGCGCAGGATGGGGAAAGACCGCATCATCGCCGAGACGGGGGCGGGGCAACATGGCGTCGCCACCGCGACCGCAGCCGCTTACTTCGGGCTCCCGTGTGTCGTCTATATGGGCGCGACCGACGTGCGCCGCCAGAACCTCAACGTCGTGCGCATGGAGATGCTGGGGGCGGAGGTCGTGCCGGTCGAGGCGGGCTCCGCGACGCTGAAGGACGCGATCAACGAGGCACTGCGCGACTGGGTTACGAACGTGGAGAGCACCCACTACGTGATCGGCTCCGTCGTCGGGCCTCATCCATACCCCGAGCTCGTCGCCGCTCTGCAATCGGTGATCGGAGAAGAGGCGCGAGCGCAGATCATGGAGCTGACCGGCGCGACGCCGGACCGCGCGGTCGCCTGCGTCGGCGGCGGGTCGAACGCGATCGGGCTGTTCCGCGCCTTCTACGACACGGGGGTGACCCTCGTCGGCGTCGAGGCGGCGGGCGAGGGTCTGGACGGACGTCACGGCGCGTCGTTGACGATGGGCACGCCCGGCGTCCTCCACGGTTGCCGCAGCCTGCTCCTCCAGGACGAGCAGGGCCTCATCACAGAGGCGCACTCGGTTTCGGCCGGGCTCGACTACCCCGGCGTTGGTCCCGAGCATTCCTGGCTTGCAACGACGGGCCGCGCTCTCTACGAGTCGGTCACAGACCGGGAGGCGCTGGACGCCTTCGCGGCCCTCGCCTCGACCGAGGGGATCCTCGCCGCGCTCGAGTCGTCCCACGCGCTGGCCTACGTCCTGCGGGAAAAGCCTGCCGACGAGACCATCTTGGTGGGTCTCTCTGGCCGCGGAGATAAAGACGTCTCCACGATCGCGGAGGCAGTGGGGAGGTGACGACGCTCCTCGATCACCTCCAGGCGCGGCGGGACGGGGGGGCGAAGTTGCTGGTTCCGTACCTCATGGCGGGCGTTCCCGAACCGGCAGCTTTCTCCGACGCCCTGTCGCGTCTGTCGGGATCGGCCGACGCGATCGAGGTCGGGCTGCCCTTCTCGGACCCGCTCATGGATGGCCCGGTGATCGCCTCCGCCGGTGAGCGCGCGCTGCGCAATGGGATCGGCCCCCGCGCCGCGATGGAGCTGGTGAAGGAGGTCCCGCAGTCTGGAACGCCGCGGATCCTCATGACCTACTACAACCCGATCCACCGCGTGGGGGAGCTGGAGTTCTGTCGGCGCGCGGCGGCCTCCGGCATCAGCGGGTTGATCGTTCCCGACCTCCCGCTGGAGGAGTCGGCGCACCTGCGGAACGCTGCCGCCGCCGACGGGCTCGCGTGGATCCCGCTGGTCGCGCCGACCTCTTCGCAGAAGCGCATCGAGGCGCTCGCCGCGACCTGCACGGGCTTCCTTTACGCGGTCTCCGCGCTGGGCGTCACTGGCGTCCGGGCTTCGCTGTCCGAGAGAGCCGCGGCGGTGACCGCGGCCTGCAGGGCGATCACGGATCTTCCGGTTCTGGTGGGGATCGGGGTCTCTACCGCCGCGCATGCGGTGGAAGCGACGCGCACGGCAGACGGTGTGGTCATCGGATCCGCGATAGTCAGAGCGGTCGTAGACGAGGGGGTGGCCGCAGCGGTCTCGTTCCTGGACGGGGTCCGCCGCGCGCTGGACGAAGCCGGGGGAGGTGCTACCGGGGCCGGCGGCCCCGCTGGATCCTGATCTGCCTCACAGGAACCTCCTGGGTTCGGACTTCGTCCACTTTTTCATCTATCGGCATCGCGGCCACGGATTTGAAGCTTTCGTTACTCATTCCTCCGAAGAACGAGGCCATGCAACCCGCGACATGTATGGGGTTCGGTGGCGGGACATGAAATGGATCGAGAAGCTCGACGTTGTGGTGGGGTCGAAAAAGTAGACTCCCGCGTCGGGCCGGGATGGCGGAACGGCAGACGCGATGGACTCAAAATCCATTGTCCGCAAGGGCGTGCGGGTTCGAATCCCGCTCCCGGCACCGCTTCCACTGCGCTGGACGCCCCTATACTTCGGCGTCCGATGGACATCCAAAAGAGCCTCTCCCAGCTCGGCGAACGCATCACGCGCGCCCGTGAAGACCTCCGCATAGTCGAGGAACAGCTCCTGTTCCAGATGGACGTGTTGGAGGAGGCGAAGACGCGGATGCTCGTTGCCGAGACACCGCTCGCGGACCGCGAGTACCGGGTGGCCCGCGAGGACCACGACCGCCTCGTCCAGGAGCGCGAACGGGTGACCCAAGAGATCGCGGAGCTACAGCGGGAGCAGGATCGCCTGCTCGACCGCATGCTCGCGACGCCGCCGGTCTGACGATGGCCGAAGGCGCGAAGAAGCGGGTCGTGATCGCGGAGGACGAGGCGATCATCCGGCTCGATCTCAAGGAGATGCTCGAGGAAGAGGGACTCCAGGTCGTGGGGGAGGCCGCCGACGGAGAGGCCGCGGTCAGGCTCGCTACCGAGGCGCAACCGGACCTCGTGATCATGGACATCAAGATGCCGGGGATGGATGGGCTGAGCGCGGCCGAGCAGCTGGCGGAGAGCGGCGACACCGCCGTCCTGATCCTCACGGCTTTCTCGCAGAGGGACCTCGTCCAGCGCGCGGCCGAGGCCGGCGCCATGGGATACCTGGTCAAGCCTTTCCAGAAATCCGACCTGATGCCGGCGATCGAGATCGCGCTCGCCCGCCACGCCCAGGTGGCGGCCCTGAAGAGAGAGTCGTCCGACCTCACCGAGCAGCTGGAGACGCGCAAGGTCGTGGATCGGGCGAAGGGCAAGCTGATCGACGGCCACGGCCTCAGCGAGGCCGACGCCTTCCGCTACATCCAGAAGAAGGCCATGGACGAGCGCCGTCCGATGAAAGAAGTGGCCGCCTCCATCCTGGAGGGTTAGCGCGCAGGCTCGAAACGAGGTATCCTCCGACACTTGTAGTAGGGGTGTCCGGGAGCTGTCTCGCCGGCAGGAGTCAGACAGCGCAAGCTGACCGAAAACGTGCCATCTCGACGTCACATCGGTACACTTGCGCCGCTCTGCCGCCTGGTGGCGGAATAGCAAGCGGCATCTCGTAATGGGCGTGGGCCCGCAGGTATGAGCAAGGGGGAGTGGATGAAGCGAAGCAGGTCGTTCGTATTTCTGGCTCTGGTAATGGTGCTGTCGCTGGTAGCGGCGGCCTGTGGCGGCGGCGACGATCCCGGGCCGACAGCAGGCCCCGACGAGGAGATCAACTGCAACTGGACCATCGGCGCCATGGGCGCCTACTCCGGGGCTGCTGCTGCTCTGGGTCAGCGCATCGTCGAGGGAACGCAGAAGGCGATCGACGAGGCCAACGAGGCCGGCGAGGTCCCATGCACGCTCGAGATCCAGAAGGAAGACAGCCAGGGCGACCCGAACCAGGCCCCGGCTCTTGCCGACAAGCTGATCGAGAACGAAGAGCTCGTGTTCTGCGCCTGCCCGTACTTCTCGGGTGAGACGCTTGCGACGGGTGCGAAGTTCAGCCAGGCCGGCATCGGTATGTCGGGTACGGGCACGAACGAGACGATCGACGAGCAGGGCTTCGAGACCTGGTTCCGTGCCGTTGCGCCGGACAACATCCAGGGCGAGGTCGCGGCGGACTACCTCGCGAACGTGCTCGGCGCGCAGAGCCTCGCCGTCGTGCACGACAACCAGGACTACTCGAAGGGCATCGCCGAGGTCGTGATCGAGGCGGCAGGTCCGGACGTTCTGGCGACCGAGGACGCGTTCGTGATCGACCCCGAGGAGACGGACTACTCCGCAGTGGTCAGCAAGATCAAGGCGGCCAACCCCGACGCGATCTTCTACGGCGGTTACTACGAGGAGGCGGGTCTCCTTCGCAAGCAGCTCGTGGAGAACGGCGTGGACGTGCCGTTCATGTCCGACGACGGCGCGCTCGACCCGGGCTTTGTCGAGTCCGCGGGTGACGCTGCCGAGGGTGTCATCTGGAGCTGTCCGTGCGCGGACCCCCTCAAGATCGAGGGTGCCTCTGAATGGGTGCAGTCGATGAAGGACGAGTTCGGGCCGAAGGCACCGGGGACGTTCGCCGCCGACATGTACGACGTGACAAACGTCGCGATCGAAGCTCTGAAGGGCCTGAACGGCGACGAGGACATCGAAGAGGTCCGGGCTGCCGTGGTCGAGTTCTTCAAGAACGCAGAGGGCTTCGAGGGGATCGCGAAGACGTACTCGTGGGACGACACCGGCGAGTTCGAGGGTGGCCCCGAGGACATCTGGATCTACGAGAACAAGGGCGGCGAGATCAAGTCGATCGGCCCCGCCCAGGAGCTCATCGGGCAAGCTGGCTAAACGGCAAGTCGAACGTGAGGGGGACGAATGTCCCCCTCACGTGTATTTTCTGCACCTAATCTTTCGTCCTGTTCATCCGCGGACCTGACGCGGGCGACTCTCGGGGGAGATCTTGGACTGCAACACCGGTCTCATAGGTCCGGCTCTGGTAACGGGTTCGATCCTCGGGTTCCTCTATGCGTTGATCGCGCTCGGCTACACGATGGTTTACGGCGTCTTGAAGCTGATCAACTTCGCTCACGACGCGATCTTCGCCTTCGGAGCCATCTCGACTTGGTTCATCTTCGGCGAGGTCCTCGGCATCGCCGACGCGCAGACGGGCATCGTCCTGATCGCGGTCGTTATTGGCATCCTGCTCATCGGCGGCGTGATGTCGGCCGGAGGCGCCGTGGCACTAGAGCGTGTCGCTTACCGCCCGCTCCGCAAGCGGCACGCGGCCCGACTTTCCTACCTGATCAGCGCCATCGGAGCCTCGTTCTTCGCCACCTATCTCTTCCAGCAGGACTTCCTGCCTTTCTTGCTCGGTCCCGGCCCGCGTCAGTATCCGCCCGTTCTAGCCGCGGGACCCGACGCGTTCAGCATCGACATCTTCGGGTCCCGAGTCACCTCGCCGGAGTTCCTCATGGTGGTTGTAGCGATCGTGTGCTTCGTCATCCTCGACAGGTTGATCAACCAGACCTCGACCGGGCGCAGCATCCGCGCGCTCTCGGAGGATCCCGTTGCCGCTCAGCTCATGGGCGTGAACGTGGACCGCGTCATCATCATGACCTTCTTCATCGGAGGGTTCTTCGGTGGAGTGGCCGGCGCGATGTACGGGCTCCTGTTCGGGTCCATCGCCTGGAACCTCGGGTTCATCCCCGGCGTAAAGGCGTTCACCGCCGCGGTTCTCGGTGGTATCGGCAACATCCGCGGCGCCATGCTGGGAGGTTTGCTGTTGGGGCTCATTGAGAACATGAGCACGGTGTGCATCGGCTCTGAATGGAAGAACGTCATCGCGTTCACGGTGCTGCCACTGGTGTTGATCTTCCGACCGACCGGCATCATGGGTGAAAGGATTGGCGGCTGATGGCGTCCACCGGAGGAGCCGCTACGGCTCGTAGCGACGACCTACGCCCGTACCTCGACCGCAACTACCCGCGCCTGTCGCAGAGGCTGCCCGACTCCGTCGTCGCTCCCAGCAACATCGCGTGGCGTGGCTGGCGGCGTCTCGGCTACTTCCGCTACCTAATCGCGGCCGCGCTCATGGCCGTGATCCCCTGGCTGATGGACAACGACTACTTCCCGATCCTGCAGGGGGGCTATGGCATCAACGTCTTGTTCACGACCGGGTACTGGATCCTCTTGACGCTCGGGCTGAGCGTCGTCGTGGGTCTCGCGGGCCTCCTCGACCTCGGGTACGTCGCCTTCTTCATGCTGGGCGCGTACACGACCGCTCTGATGACGGATTCGGGCTCGCCCGATCAGTTCCACATCGTCGAGTGGCCGACGTGGACCGTGCTGCCGTTCGCGGTGTTAGTTGCGATGCTTGCGGGATTCGTGCTCGGTGTCCCGACACTGCGATTGCGCGGCGACTACCTCGCCATCGTCACGCTCGGCTTCCACGAGATCGTCCGGCAAGGCGCGAACAACCTCACGATCACCAACGGCTCGCGTGGCATCGCCCAGATCCCGTCGCCGGAGATCAACCTGCCCTTCTGGCAGCTCGACTTCGGGCTCGACGCCGAGTACTACTGGTGGTTCTTGCTGATCCCCGCCATCTTGCTGGCCGTCATGATGATCCGGCATCTCGACAACTCGAGGGTCGGGCGCTATTGGGCGGCGATCCGAGAGGATGAGGTTGCTGCCGCGGCGATGGGCGTGCCGGTGACGAAGATGAAGGTGCTCGCGTTCGTGATCGGAGCATCGGTCAGTGGCGTCGCAGGCTGGATCTATGCCATCAAGTTCGGATACATCGCCCCTAACAGCTTTCCTTTGCTGCAGTCGATCCTGGTTCTCTGTGCGGTCGTCATCGGTGGGCTCGGCAGCATCGCCGGTGCAGTGTTGGGCGCGATCCTGGTCACGACGCTTCCGGAGATCGTGCGCGAGCTGTCGGGCGGCGAGGAGATCTTGGGCTTCGACATCGAGAGCGGCCGTATCGCCATCTTCGGTGCCCTTCTGATCATCGTGATGATCTACCGGCCCGGGGGCCTGCTGGCAGCGCGCCGTCGCCGCACCGAGCTGCAGGAGGCCGGAGCCGCGGATGGTGTGATTGAAGCTGAGGATCCGCATGCGGCTTCGGTCAAGACGCGCGATGCCGACCTGTGGGACGAGCGCAAGAAGGGGAACGATTGATGGCCGAGACTTTGATGAGCGTCGAAGGCGTCACGATGGAGTTCGGTGGTCTCCGCGCCCTGTCCGAGGTGAACATCGACATCAAAGAAGGCGAGATCTTCGGCCTGATCGGCCCGAACGGCGCGGGCAAGACCACACTCTTCAACTGCATCACCGGCGTCTACACGCCGACCAGGGGCAAGGTCGGTTTCTCCGGGGGCGCGATCACCGGGAAGCGGCCGGATCAGATCGTGGAGCTTGGCGTCTGCCGCACGTTCCAGCAGATCCGCTTGTTCCCGAACATGACCGCGATGGAGAACGTCTTCATCGGCGTCGACGCCCGCCACCAGACGAGCATCTTCGGCGCGATGTTCCGCAGCCCGCGTCACCATCGGGAGGAGAAGGAGGGCGAGGACAAGGCCCTCGAGCTCCTGGAGTACTGCGGGATCCGCAAGTTCGCCAACGATCTCGCGAAGAACCTCTCCTACGGCGACCAGCGGCGCCTCGAGATCGCCCGAGCCCTCGGCACGAAGCCGCGGTTGCTGCTCCTCGATGAGCCCGCGGCCGGCATGAACCCGGTGGAGAAGAACGGGCTGCGCGACCTCGTGCGCAAGATCAGGGACTCCGGCGTGACCGTGCTCCTGATCGAACACGACATGAAGGTCGTGATGGGGCTATCGGACCGGGTCGCCGTCCTGGACCACGGTGAGCGCATCGCCTTCGGCAGGCCCGAAGAGGTCCAGAAGGACCCGAAGGTCATCGAGGCCTACCTCGGCGCCGGAGCCGGCGGCAACGCCGGCAAGAAGGTCGCTCCCGGTGGCGACGCGAGAACGGAAACGTCGGGTGCCTGAGCCACTTCTCGAGCTCAAGGACGTTTCTGTTCGCTACGGCGTGATCGAGGCCGTCCGCGGCATCAACCTGACCGTAGGTGAGGGCGAGGTCGTGACGCTGATCGGCGGGAACGGCGCGGGCAAGACAACCACCCTCCGCGCTATCTCGATGGTGCACGGTCCGGCGCGCGGCGAGATCTTGTTCAAAGGCGAAGACATCACTTCTCTCAGAAGCGACGAGGTCGTCGCGCGCGGCATCATCCACGTCCCCGAGGGGCGCCACATCTTCCCGAGCATGTCGGTCGCGGAGAACATCGAGATGGGCGCTTTCCAGCGAAAGAAGGCGTCTCGCAAGGAGCTCAATGAAGACATCGACCGCGTCTTCACGCTCTTCCCGCGGATGAAGGAGAGGCGGAAGCAGGCCGGCGGGACGTTGTCTGGTGGCGAGCAGCAGATGCTGGCGATCGGCCGTGCCCTGATGGCCAAGCCGAAGCTCCTGATGTTGGACGAGCCTTCCATGGGACTCGCCCCGCAGGTCGTAGAGACGGTCTTCGGCGTGGTCGAGACGATCAACTCTGAAGGCATTCCCGTCCTGTTGATCGAGCAGAACGCCCAGATGGCGCTTCAGGCGGCCAGCCGCGGCTACGTCATCGAGACCGGCGAGATCGTGTTGGAGGACAAGGCAGACAGCTTGTTGGGCAACGACCGTGTTCGGAAGGCGTATCTCGGCGAGGAGTAGCTCCGAGAACGTGGATCGACCTAGAAACAGGGGGGGCAAGATGAGGTTTGACACCAACAGCCGGTGGCTGAAGCTCGCGGCGCTGCTGGCGACATTGCTGCTCGTGATGGCAGCCTGCGGCGAGGACGAGCCGGTTACGCCGGAGGGCACCGGCACCGAAGCGGGCGCCGAAGGCGGCGAGTTCCAGACGCTCGAAGAGGGACGCCTGATAGTGGGGTCGGACATCCCTTACCCGCCGTTCGAGTTCGAAGAAGGCGGGCAACTGACCGGTTTCGACGTCGAGGTGGTACGAGGGATCACGGAGCGGCTCGGACTCGAGAACGCGGACGACGACTGGATCTCGACCGACTTCGGCACGATCTTCGAGCAGCTGGCTTCGAACACCAAGTTCGACGTCGTCGTTGCGGCCGTCACCGGTTACGCCCCCGAGGGCTCTCCGGCATCTGAGACGGTGGCCGACCGCAAGGAAGCGGTGGACTTCACCGATCCCTATTACCCCTCCCTCCAATCGCTGACGGTGGATCCCGCGAAGCAGGATGCGAAGACGTTCGAGGAGCTTCCCGAGGGAGCGCGCGTCGGCGTCCAGAGGGCAACCACCGGCGCCTTCTACGCTGAGGAGAACCTCGCGCCTCTTGGACTGGAGCTGGTCAGCTTCGAGAAGGCGCCCCAGATGTACCAGCAGCTTCAGGGAGGGAACCTAGATGCTGTGTTCAACGACCTCCCCGTGTCCCTAGACGCGATCGAGAAGCAGTTCACCAACCTCGAGGTCGTTCAACAGGTGGAGACGGGTGAGGAGTACGCCATCGCCGTCTCGAAAGACAATCCCGAGCTGCGCGAGGCCATCAACGGCGCGCTGCAGGAGATGTTCGAGGACGGTACCTATGCGGAGATCTTCCAGAAGTACTTCCCGGAGCAGGAGCTTCCCGAGTACGCGTCTGAATAATCCGAGTACACCACTGCATCGAGGAGGAGCCCGCGCCGACTTGGCGCGGGCTTCACTTTAGGAGGCGACCATGGCCGTAGCGGCAGCGACCCCACCACAGAGGGACCTTCGTTGGTTGCGCAGTGAGACGCGCCCACTCGCAGCGGTGCTTTTGGCGGTCGGTGCCATCACGGTCGCCCTGGCCCTGCTCGGCCCCGTCCTCGTGGTGCTGGGGCACGGCCTGACTCCGGTCGATGAGGTCATCCGCGGTCTCAAGTCCAACGAGATGACCGGGGTGCTGTTGTTCGCGCTCGTCGGAGGAGCGGCGGCAGCTCTCGTGGCTTTGATCGGTTACAGAAGGATGGATACCAAGGTCAGCCGAGAGGCCGCTATAGGCGGTGGGGCGCTCGGAGCGCAAGCGGCGGTCCTGGGCGCCGCTCTGCTGTGGTGGATGGAGACCGACGTCAGCGACTTCGCCCGCGCGTTCTTGGACTTCAGCAGGATCCCGCCGGTGTTCGACGCCTTCGTGAACGGCGCCAAGAACACCCTGTTCCTGGCCTTCGCCAGCGAGTTCTTCGGCATCGTCCTCGGCTTGTTCGTGGCCCTGCTTGCCATATCGAACAGACGCGTCGTCCGTGCTCCCGCTCGGGCTTACATCAACTTCTTCCGCGGCACGCCGCTCGTGTGGCAGCTGATCTTCATCGGGATCGCGATCCCCGCGGGGTTGGGGATCCGCGTGGGGACCTACACCGCCGGCATCATCGCGTTCAGTCTGAACACCGGCGCTTACGCCGCCGAGGTCTTCAGAGCAGGCATCCGCTCGATCGAGCGGGGTCAGTTCGAGGCCGCGCGGGGCCTCGGTATGTCGTATCTCCAAGCGATGCGTTACGCGATCGTCCCGCAGGCCGTCCGCCGCGTCGTCCCGCCTCTGATGAACGAGTTCGTGATCCTCATCAAGGACACCGCGCTGCTGATCGTGCTGGGGCTGTCGGTCGAACAGAGAGACCTGATGAACGTAGGTGACCAACTCGTGGCGAACACCTTCAACTTCACCTACATGTTGGCCACCGGCCTCGGCTATCTCGCTATCACGCTTCCACTTATCCGGTTGGTGAACGCAGTAGAGCGGCGGATGCGAAGCGGCCTGGTAGGCGTCGGCGCGTGAGCAGGGCTTCGCGACCGGGCGATCACCTGGTGTCGATGGAGGGCGTGCACAAGTGGTTCGGGAACCTGCACGTCTTGAAGGGGATCGATTTCGAGATCGACCAGGGACAGGTCGTCGTGGTGATCGGACCTTCTGGGTCTGGGAAGTCCACCCTGCTGCGCATCACGAACCTTCTCGAGGAGCCGACCGAGGGCAGGGTCTTCTTCGAGGGCAAAGACATCACCGACATCAGAACCAACGTCAATGAAGTCCGCACGCACATCGGCATCGTCTTCCAGGGCTACAACCTCTTTCCTCATAAGACAGTCCTGGGCAACATCACCCTCGCGCTCGAGAAAGTTTTGAAGATCGATGAGGGCGAAGCGAAGGAGCGCGCGTTGGAGCAACTCAGGAACGTTGGGCTCGAGGAGAAGAGCGACGCATACCCGGCGCAACTTTCCGGTGGCCAGCAGCAACGGGTGGCGATCGCGCGGGCTCTGGCCATGCGACCGAAGCTGATGCTGTTCGACGAGGTGACGTCAGCGCTGGACCCAGAGCTGGTCAAAGAGGTCCTCGACACGATGAAGGAGCTCGCCGAAGAGGGGATGACGATGATGGTCGTGACCCACGAGATGGGGTTTGCGCGCGAGGTGGGGACGCGTCTGCTGTTCATGGACGACGGCCGGATCCTCGAAGACGGCGATCCGAAACGGATCTTCACGAATCCCACCGACGACCGCTGCAGAGACTTCCTGGCGCACGTCCTGTGACTGCGGGCGTCGCGACTGCCGATCCCGTGGTCGCTCTCGCCGGCGGGTCGGACTACCGGAGTCTGTACTACGCCTGGGAGCAGCGGCAGTGGGAGGCCGGTGCCATCGAGTTGGTCGCGGACGCCGCGGCGTGGTCGGAGCTCCCGCGCTCCCTACGGACGCGGCTCGAGCGCGCGGTGGAGTGGCGACAGCTCCGCGCCGAGACCGCCACGCAAGCGCTGGTTCGTTTCGTGGACGCGGCCCCCAACGAAGAACAACAGGTGTTCCTGACGACACAGCTGGTGGACGAAGCGCGGCAACTGGTGTTTTTCGATCGCATGCGAGGCGAGGTGATGCACGTACAGGGTGCTTCGATCGAGGCCAGGCGCCCGGACCCGCCACAGGCCGCCGCGACGAAGTTGGTGTTGGAAGACCTTCCCGCGACCGCAGCAACCCTGGCTACGCCCGCATCCGATCTCGGCGCCCTTGCGCGCTCGATCGTGCTTTACGAGGTCGTGATCGTGGGAGTGCTGGGTCTCGTGGAACAGCGCGCCCTGATGGAGCGCCTCAACAAGCTGGGAGCCCTTCCCGGGTTGCGCGAAGGGCTGGCTCTCACGGCTCGCGACGCCGAGCGTCACGTCGCCTTCGGGCTGATCTTCCTCGCCGAAGCTGTTCTCGTAGAAGCGCGAAACATGGCCCACATCGCGGCCGCGCTCAGCGACGCCCTGCCGCACGCGTTCTCGGCTCTTACTGCCGCCGACCAGAGCCCCTCCACGCGCAACGGCCCGGGTGACCTGGTGGGGTCGGCCCGGGCCGCTTTGGATCGTTGGTTCGCAGCGGTGGAGTTGAAGCTTCCGGTAGTGCTCTAGGGCGAGAGTCGCCCCGCGCCGCGCAGGTCGCCGGAGCCGAGGGTCGTCTTCTTCACCTCGCCGCGCGAGATGCGCCCGAACATCGTCAAGCCCCCGTGCGGGTCCGACAGGTCGTCCAGGCCCACCTGATGCCCGAGCTCGTGCGCCGCCACGTTCACGACCTGGTACTTCTTGTCGCCGCCGGGCTTGTTGGTCCACCCGTAATCCGTGCGGTTGAAGCGAAGGTCGGTCTCGAGGATGCGGGTCCCGCTGAACCAGGTGTAGTTGATCGCAAGCGCTCCCGAGCCGAGCGCGCCGAACTCGACGATGTTCACGTGGTCGTACTTGACCGTCTTTCCGGTGAGGCCGGCGAACTCGTAGGCGAAGTCGATCGAGTCCCTATTCGTGCAGCGGCTGTTGGAGGTGGGCCAGACCCCGTGCGCCGTGCGGAGCGCGCGCTGCGTGACGTAAATGCTGTTCTCGGCCGGCGTCGAGCTGCGGCGGAAACGCCACACGACCGGCATGTCTTGCGCGCTCCAGCTGCGGCCGGTGGGGACGAAGGTCGGGTCCGCGCACTCCTCCGCCTGGGCACCGCCCTCGCTGATGCCGGCTGCAACCGCGCTCTGCATCTCGACCGAGTGGTCCGGGTTGATGACGGCCGTGATCGCGTTGAACGCGGCGCCGCCGAGGACCAGAGGGTTCTCGACCGGGAAGTCCATGTGTAGCTCCAGGCCGATGCCCGGAGGTGGCGCGTCTACGTTGGCGATATCGAGCAGCTGCTCGAGGGTGAGGGAGGGGAGGTCGGTGCTTACCTGCGAAGAGGCCGTGGGCGCCCCCAGTGCACCGGCGATCATCGCTGCTGCAGCGATCGGAGCTGCGACTCGCCTGCCGAGTCCACCCTTCATTCGAACCCCCTTGTTCCCCGCGATTGCCGATGACTCTGCGTGAGTGTACTTCTGCGGAACGTATTCGTCTCCTGCCCCGCCCACCGGTTTTTTCTTCGCGTTCTGCGGTTGTCCGATACTGCCGGATATGTCCGTTCCCCCGCCGAGCTTGGCCGCCCTGATGGAGGAGGTGACCTCCTGTTTCGCCTGCCCCCGCCTCGTGGAGTGGCGGGAGAAGGTGGCGCGGGAGAAGCGTGCCTCCTTCGCGGGCCAGACCTACTGGGGGAGACCCGTCCCCTCCTTCGGCGACGCCGCGGCGAAGGTTCTGGTGATAGGCCTCGCCCCCGCCGCCCACGGCGGCAACAGGACGGGACGGATCTTCACCGGCGACCGGTCCGCCGACTGGCTGTTCGGCTCCATGCACCGCACCGGCTTCGCCAACCAGGCGCTCTCGGTCTCGGTCGACGATGGCCTCCGGCTGACCGGCGCATGGGTGACCGCGCCGGTGCGCTGTGCGCCGCCCGACAACAAGCCGACCATCGACGAGCGGGATACCTGCTTCCCCTACCTGCTGCGCGAGATGGGGCTGCTGCCAGAGGTGAGCGTGTTGATCGCTCTCGGCGGGTTCGCCTGGGACGCGGCGCTGCGCGCTGCGGTGGCGCTGGGCGAGGAGAGGCCGCGTCCCAAACCGCGCTTCGGCCACGGCCGCGAGGTCCCGCTGGGGCGCTACCGCCTGCTCGGGTGCTACCACGTCAGCCAGCAGAACACCTTCACGGGCCGGCTCACGGAGCGGATGCTGGACGACGTCTTCCTGAGGGCGCGAGCACTGGCCGAGCTCTAGCGCGCGGCTACTTCGCCTCGCTGGGCTCGAGCGACGGCCGCTCTCAGGCATACGAGGCCGCGGGGCCTTCGAACAGCGCCTCGAGGCGAGCAACCTCGGCCACGGGCGCGACCCTCTTGAAGACGCTCGAGAGCGCGTCCCACTCCTCCACGATCGTGGCGCCGATCTCGGATCCCGTAGCAGCGACGTGCAGTTCGATCACGCGCTTCAGCGATTCGAGCTGACCCTCGGTCGGTTCGTACGCCGCGACCAGCTGCCGGTTGAGGTTGGTTAGGAGCTGGTCGTCCGGGTCGTAGACGTAGGCCTCGCCGCCACTCATCCCCGCACCGACGTTCCGACCGGTGGGGCCGAGGATCACCACGGCTCCGGCAGTCATGTACTCGCACGCGTGGTCTCCGACGCCCTCTACGACCGCTACCGCGCCGGAGTTGCGCACCCCGAAGCGTTCGCCGGCGCGCCCCGCGACGAAGAGCTGCCCTCCCGTCGCTCCGTACAACACCGTGTTCCCCACCAGATACGGGTCACCGGCGTCGTTCGGTGGCGGCTTGATGACGACGCGGCCGGCGCCCATCGCCTTGCCGACGTAGTCGTTCGCCTCTCCGGTCAGGCGCAGCTCCACCGGACCGGCCAGGAAGGAACCGAAGGACTGACCCGCTTCCCCCTCGAATGAGGCCGTGACCCTCGCGCCGGGGGCGGCGTGGACCTCACCCGACGCGAGCGCGCAGCCGAGGCGCGCGCCGACCGTGCGATCGGCGGTGGTGATGCCGTAGGCGAGCTCCGCGACCCGTCCCTCCTGAAGCGCTTCGAGTGCTTCCTCGTAGAGGCGATCCCCTAGATCCGAGCGCGGCCTCTGCATGGGAAGCGTCCCGGTGAAGCTCGTCTCTCGTCCTGCCGGGTCGAGAAGCAGGGGGCCGAGCTCCAACCCCCCGGCGCCGACATCACGTTGTCTCAGAAGATCGGCTCGCCCTATGGCTTCGTCGACGGACCGGAGACCGAGCGACGCCAGCAGGAGGCGGACCTCTTCCGCCACGAGGGTCAGGTATCTCGCCACCATCTCGGGCGTGCCGGCAAACTTCGCCCGCAGCACCGGGTTCTGCGTCGCGATCCCGACCGGGCAGGTGTCGCGGTGACAGGTCCGGACCAGGATGCAGCCTTCCGCCACCAGAGCGGCGGTCCCGAAGGAGAACTCGTCGGCCCCCATCAGTGCGGCTATCACGATGTCGCGGCCCGTCTTCAAACCGCCGTCTACGCGGACCCGTGTCCGCCCTCGCAGCCCGTTCGCAACCAGCGCCTCTTGCACCTCGGCAAGACCGATCTCCCATGGAAGACCCGCGTTCTTGATCGACGACAACGGGCTCGCGCCGGTTCCCCCGTCGCCTCCCGCGACGTGCACCACCTCTGCAAGCCCCTTGACCACTCCCGCCGCGATCGTGCCGATGCCCTCGGACGACACGAGCTTGACGGACACCGCGGCGCGCGGGTTCGCCTGCTTGAGATCGAAGATCAGCTGCGCCAGGTCCTCGATCGAGTAGATGTCGTGGTGTGGCGGGGGAGAGATGAGCGCCACGCCCGGCACCGTGTGACGGAGGCGCGCTATCTCGACCGTGACCTTCTTGCCGGGGAGCTGTCCTCCCTCACCGGGCTTCGATCCTTGCGCCATCTTGATCTGGAGCTCCTTGGCGTGCGCCACGTAGGCGGGGGTGACGCCGAACCTCCCGGACGCGATCTGCTTGATGCCGGAGTTGCGCTCGTCGGTGTAGCGCTCGGGAGCCTCTCCTCCCTCACCGGTGTTCGCCATCCCGCCGATCATGTTCAGTGCGATGGAAAGCGTCTCGTGCGCCTCGGCCGACAGTGCCCCGTGTGACATCGCACCCGTCGAGAAGCGCCTCGTGATGGCGGCCGCCGGCTCCACCTTTTCGAGCGAGACAGGTTCCGCGGCCGCGACCAGCTCGAGGAGGTCGCGCGGCTCCGTCGGCGATCGCCCGTTCACCAGCGACGAGAACCTGCGGTAGGCGTCGTCGTCTCCTTTCGCCGCCCGCTGCAATGCGTGGGCCGCGTCCATCTCGGGGGTCTGGGCGCTGTCTTTCAGCCCGGCGCTCTCCTGCAACAGGTCGACGACATCGGGGTTGATCGCGTGGTACTCACCTCCGCTGCGGAACTTCACCACGCCGGTGTTCACGAGGGTTGGCCTCGCGCCGTAGGCGGCCTCATGACGCGCCAGCGCGTGGCCGGCGAGCTCTTCCAGCCTCAGCCCGCCCAGCGCCGACGACACTCCCCGGAAGCACAGCTCCACTACGTCTTGCCCCAGCCCTACCGCCTCGACGATCTGCGCGCCGCGGTACGAGTCGAGGGTCGAGATCCCCATCTTCGACATGATCTTCAGAACCCCGTCCTCGATGGCTTTGAAGAAGTTGCGCTGCGCTAGGTCGGCGGAGACACCTCCGCCCAGCCGTCCGGTCGCGGCCAGCGTCGCGATCGCCTCCAGCGCGAGCCGCGGACACAGCGCGTCGACGCCAAGCGTCAACAGACAGGCGGCGTGGTGCGCCTCGCGCGGCTCGTCCGAATCGACCACGAGGCTCGTTCGAGGCCGCAGCCCCGCGTTGAGCAGCGCGTGATGCACGGCGCCGGCAGCCAGCGCGATCGGGATCGTGACGCGCCGAGGTCCCGCGGCCGCATCAGACAGCACGAGGTGGCGCGCCCCGCCCGACACCGCGTGCAGCGCCGCCTCCGTCAGGCCCACGAGTGCGCGTGCAAGCGCTCCCGGACCAGCTACGGGATCGAAGGTGGCGTCTAATACGAAACCACCGTCGTGCAGCAGGTCGGCGATGCCGTCGGGGAACAGGAGGAAGCTGTCGTACTCCCGCAGCGACGCCGCCTCGGGCCGCTCGTGGAGCAGAGGGCCGCGGGGGCCGAGT
Source organism: Actinomycetota bacterium (assembly GCA_030776625.1). Classification (NCBI taxonomy): domain Bacteria; kingdom Bacillati; phylum Actinomycetota; species Actinomycetota bacterium. The sequence goes on from JALYHL010000007.1 coordinate 184,825, forward strand.
CGTGTGCTGATCGACATCACGTGGCGCTCGCGCAGGTGATCGATCGGCGGGTTGGTGACCTGCGCGAAGCGCTGCTTGAGGAACGAGAAGACGGGGCGCGCGAACAGCGCGAGTGGTGGTTGCGGCGTGTCGTCCCCCATCGACGAGGTCGGTTCCTGGCCCTCCGTCGCCATCGGTCGCAGCACGACCGTGACCTCCTCTTTCGTCACCCCAACCGCGACCTGGCGGGCGGTGACGTCGGCCCCCGCGGCTCGCGCCTCCAGCGGCGTCCCGCTCGACTTCGGGACGATGTGCTCTGCGAGCCAGTCACCGTAGGGGCGCCGGCGCGCGAGGCGCGACTTGATCTCCGCGTCCGACTGCGTGCCGCCCTCGGCGGGGTCGAGCAAGAAGAGGCTGCCCGCGCCGATCTTGGTCCGGCGGACGCGACCATGTCCTCGCGTCGAGACCGCGCCTGCTTCCGATGCGCACGCGATCAGGCCGTCGTCGCAGATCGACACCCGCAGAGGCCGTAGCCCGTTCCTATCCAGCGCGGCTCCGATACGGCGGCCGTCGGTGAACACGAGCCCGGCCGGCCCATCCCACGGCTCGACCAAGCACGAGTGGTAGTGGAAGAAGTCCGCCACCTCTTGCCCCGTCGCGGTGTCGTCTTCCCACGGTGACGGCAACAACATCGAAACGGCATGTGCAACGCCGCGGCCGCCCCGCGTCAACATCTCCAGCGCCTCGTCGAGGATCGCCGAGTCCGACCCGTGCTCGTCTATCACTGGGCGCAACAGCTCTTCCGGCGCGAGCTCGGTCGCGCCGAGGTTCCCCTCCCGCGCCTTCATCCATGCAACGTTTCCTCTGATCGTGTTGATCTCTCCGTTGTGTGCGACGAAGCGGAAGGGCTGAGCCCGCTCCCAAGTGGGAGCCGTGTTGGTGGCGAAGCGCTGGTGGAAGATCGCGAACCAACCGTTGCACCCTTCGTCGGCCAGGTCCGCGTAGAACTCGGCGAGGCGGTCGGCCGCGCACAGCGCCTTGTAGGTGATCGTGCGGAACGAGAACGACGCGACGTAGGCGCGCATTCCTTGGTCTCGCACGCGCTGTTCGATCCTGCGACGCGCGCGGAAGGCGCATCGCTCGCCCTCGTCTTCGTCGGTCCCGACGGGACGCGACACGACCGCCTGGAGGATCGCCGGCTGCGACCGCGCCGCGGCATCCCCTAGCGCCCGCTCGTCCACCGGGACCTCCCGCCATCGCTCGACGAGCAGCCCCTCCTGCGCGCAGCAGTCCTCGACGACGGCGCGCGCGCCCGCCTCGCGCTCGGGATCGATGAACATCATCGCGACGCCGGCTCGATCGTCGATGCCCAGAAGCCGGTGGGGGAGCGGCAGAAGCAGCCCGGCACCGTCGCCGGTCAGCTCGTCTGCTGCCAGGGCGCCCCGGTGCTTCACCCGGCACAGCGCCTCCAAACCGGCGGCCACGATCGCGCGCGAGGAGCGGCCTCGTGAGTCGGCGACGAAGCCGATCCCACAGGCGTCGCGTTCCCACTGCGGGTGCGAGGTGACGCTCATCCAAGACCTTTCCAACCGGTCCGGAGGCATAGAAAAAGGCGCCGCCGGAGCGAGCGCCGTTGCTCTGTAGTCATGTTCGGCTGACGCCGAACGTTCGTGCTGCCACCCGCTTGGCTGCGCCAAGCCGGTCGGAGTGTGAACGGGGAAGTCGCCGCCAGCCTAGCCGAGCGGCGGGCGGCGAGGCAACGACCTGCCTCTGGTTAGGCTCCCCTAACTCCAGGGTGCCGAAGTGCTAATGTTCGGCCGACCGAAGATTGAGCCTACGCACTTCGATGGAAGGGAGAAAGGGATCATGCGGCTGCGCTTCGTGGGGCTGCTGGCGGTATCGCTGCTGGCCGGCGCGTGTGGTGGAGAGACGGGCGCGGCGCCGGCGACGGGCGCGGCCGGGGCCCCGGCGGGCGACGCTGTCACGGTTTATTCCGGCCGTGATGAGGCGTTCGTCGGCCCGCTCTTCGAGCGGTTCATGGAACAGGAAGGGATCGAGCTGGAGATCCGCTACGGCGACTCTGCGGAGCTGGCCGCGACCATCCTCGAAGAGGGCGAGTCGTCTCCCGCCGACGTGTTCCTGTCGCAGGACGCGGGCTCTCTCGGGGCGGTGGGAGAGGCAGGCCTCTTGGCGGAGCTGGATCGGAAGATCTTGCGCCGGGTCGACGAGCGGTACCGCTCCCCGGAGGGACTATGGGTCGGCACCTCCGGGCGCGCCCGGGTCGCCGCGTACAACACGGATTCCCTGAGCGAGGAAGACCTTCCGGAGTCGATCGTGGAGTTCACCGACCCCGCCTGGCGCGGGCGCATCGGCTTTCCCCCGACGAACGCGTCGTTCCAGGCCTTCGTGGCCGCGATGATCCAGCTCGAGGGCGAAGACGCGACGCGCGAGTTCCTCGAGGGGCTGCAGGCGAACGAGCCGGTCTTGTACCCGGACAACATCTCGACGGTTCGAGGCGTCGCAGCCGGTGAGGTCGAGGTCGGCTTCGTCAACCACTACTACCTCTACGAGGTCGCAGTCGAAGATGGTGACATCCCCGTCGCCAACCACTTCTTCACGGGTGGCGACGCCGGGGCCTTGGTGAACACCGCGGGCGTCGCGATCCTGGAGACGTCGGACAAGGCCGAGGACGCGGCCGCGCTGGTGGAGTACCTCACCGGGGGCGAAGGACAGACCTACTTCGCCCAGGAGACGTTCGAGTACCCGGTGGTCGAGGGCGTGGAGACGAAGGAGGACCTGGTTCCTATCGAGGAGATCGAGTCTCCGAAGCTGGATCTGTCGGACCTCGGTCGCACGCTGGAGCCCGCGCTGCAGCTCCTCGCGGAGGTCGGCCTCCTGTGACGCCGACGTTCTAGAGGATGGCACACGCGGCCCACGCCTGGCGTGTCCGATCGACGATCACGCGTCGGAGCCATGCTCCGCGCGCTGTCGTGCTCTCCTCCCTAGCGGTCTGCGCCGTGATGTTGTTGCCCGTCGTCTACCTGATCGTGCGGGCACTCGAGGCCGATGCGTCGAGCTGGGACCTCATCCTCAGACCGCGCACGGTCGAGCTGGCCGCCCGGAGCATCGGCCTTGCCTCCGCGGTGACCGCTGCAGCCGCGGCGATCGGCGTGCCGTTGGCATGGCTGACGGTTCGTACGGATCTCCCGGGCCGGCGTGTCTGGACGGTGCTGTTGTCCTTGCCCCTCGTGATCCCGAGCTACGTGGGGGCCTTCGCCCTGCTCGCCGCCTTCGGGCCGCGCGGTTTGCTGCAGAGGGCCCTCGAGGGCCCCTTCGGAATCAGCCGGTTGCCCGACGTATCGGGTTTCCCGGGCGCGTTCATCAGCCTGACGCTGTTCACCTACCCCTACGTCTTCCTCCTCGTTGCCGCGGCGCTGCGCGGGATGGATCCCTCTTTGGAGGAGGCGGCCCGTAGCCTTGGACGCTCTCGATGGGCGACGTTCAAGACGGTGACGCTCCCGATGCTCCGGCCCTCGGTTGCCGCGGGAAGCCTCTTGGTCGCGCTCTACACGCTCCACGACTTCGGTGCGGTCTCGTTGATGCGCTTCCACGTCTTCACCCAGGCGATCTACCTCCAGTACAAGGGCGCCTTCGACCGAACGCCCGCGGCGATCCTGTCTTTGATGCTGATCGCGATCGTCCTCGTAGTGCTGACCTTCGAGCGTCGTGCCCGAGGGAGGTCGCGCTATCACCGGAGTAGCGCCGGCGCCGCTCGACCGCTGCCGCCGATCGCGCTGCACCGCTGGCGCTGGCCGGCTGTCGCTCTGTGCGCCGCGGTGACGCTGGTCGCGTTCTTCGGGCCGGTCTCGGTGATCGTCCTGTGGTTGCTGAGGGCGGTGGCCGCTGGCGACGCTGCGATCCCGTGGACCGCGGCGTCAGGATCGATCGTCGCGGCCGCCGGAGGCGCGGGCGCCGCCCTGGTAGCAGGCCTCCCCGTCGCTTTGCTTTCCTCGCGCTACTCCGGCCGCCTCTCGGGTGCCGCGGAGCGCCTTTCCTACAGCGGCTACGCGCTGCCGGGGCTCGTGGTCGCGCTGGCGTTCGTCTTCTTCGCCTCGAACCTCCTGCCGGTGCTGTACCAGAGCCTCCCGCTCGTCGTGATCGCTTACATGGTGTTGTTCCTCCCACAGATGACCGAACCTCTGCGCGGATCGCTGTTGCAGGTCGGGCCTCGGGTGGAGGAGGCCGGACGCGCTCTCGGCAAGACCCGAGCGCGGGTCTTCATCGAGGTGACCGCGCCTTTGATCTCTCGTGGTGCCATCGCGGGAGTCGCGTTGGTGTTCCTGACTGCGATGAAGGAGCTTCCCGCTACGCTGCTACTGCGGCCCACCGGTTTCGAAACGCTGGCGACCCGCGTGTGGACGGAGGCATCCGTGAGCCTGTATTCGAAGGCCGCCGCGCCGGCGCTGATGCTCATGGTGATCTGTTCCGTGCCGCTCTACGTGCTGGCGCGGAAGGTCGAGGTAGATCGCGTGGATGTGAGGCCGGAGTGACCGGGCGCGATCTTGCGCTTCGCTGCGCTGGCGTGCACAAGCGGTTCGGCTCGACCGTTGCGCTGGCCGGCTTCGACCTGGATCTGCGTCGCGGCATCTTGCTCGCGCTGTTGGGGCCCAGCGGATGTGGCAAGACGACCGCTCTCCGTGTCATGGCCGGGTTCGAGCGACCCACGGGCGGGGACGTCTGCGTCGGTGGCGAACACGTCGCCGGCACCGGCGCCTGGGTTCCCCCGGAGCGTCGCAGGATCGGGATGGTTTTCCAGGACTGGGCGCTGTTCCCCCATCTCGACGTGTGGCACAACGCTGCGTTCGGGATCGGCCGTGATGAGGGGGATCGGGTGCAGGAGGTGCTGCGTCTGGTCGACCTGCAAGGGCTCGAGCGTCGCCTTCCGCACGAGCTGTCGGGAGGTCAGCAGCAGCGGGTCGCTCTCGCTCGCGCTCTGGCTCCGTCGCCCGAGGTCATCCTGTTGGACGAGCCCTTCTCGAACCTCGACGCGACGCTGCGCGCCTCGGTGAGGGCAGAGGTGCGCCAGGTCCTGAGGGAGGCCGGAGCGACTGCGATCTTCGTGACTCACGACCAGGAAGAAGCGCTGTCGATGGCAGACGAGCTCGCGGTGATGGTGAACGGGCGAGTGGTGCAGGTGGGCGCGCCCCACGAGGTGTACGGGATGCCTGCGGACTCGAAGGTCGCGGCGTTGGTCGGCGAAGCGAACTTCTTCAAGGGCATCGTGCGCGACCAGGTCGCGCTGACGCCCGTCGGCGACATGCCCGCCCCCGGCCTCAGCGACGGGCCGGTCGAGGTCATGGTGCGCCCGGAAGCGGTCCGGCTGACGCATGACGAATATGCGGCCGCGCGCATAGTCGACGCGGAGTTCTACGGACACGACCAGCTGGTGCGCGCGGTGCTGGCGGATGGGACGAGCCTGGACGCGCGTCTGCTCGGACCGCGGCCCGAGCTCATGATCGGATCTCCGGTCGCGGCGGCGGTCGTCGGCGGCGTCCACTTCTTCCGCGAGGGACGTCCCGTTCTGGCAACGGCGGACAACTCCGGCCGCCCCCGCTGACGTCCCCCGTTTTGCTCGAGAAATGTCCCGGATTTCGGGAGGTTTCTCGAGCAAAGCGCAAGGAGAGCCGAACGTGGAAGGTTCGGCTCTCCTTAGAGGCGTTGCGGCACTTGCCGCGCTAGCCTCGCCACAACACGACTACAAACACTAGGAGGAGAGGGATGCTTACGAAGAAGGTAGAAGCCGCGATGAACGACCAACTGCAGAAAGAGCTGCAGTCGGCGTACGTGTACCTCGGCATGAGCGTCTACTGCGAGGCCGAGAGCCTGCCCGGTTTCGCCGCGTGGTTGCGGCGTCAGTTCGACGAGGAGCAGCAGCACGCGTTCAGGTTCTACAACTTCATCATCGACCGCGGCTCGCGCGTCGACCTGAAGCAACTGGACGCTCCGCCCACGAACTACGGAAGTCCGCTCGCCGTGTTCGAGACCGCTCTCGAGCATGAGCGCAGCGTCACCCGCTCGATCAACGAGCTCTACGACCTCGTCGCGAAGGAGAAGGACTTCGCGTCCCAGGCGTGGCTTGACTGGTTCGCCACCGAGCAGGTGGAAGAGGAGAAGACCGTGGGTCAGATCGTCGACGACCTGCGTCGCATCGGGGGTAGCGGCGACGGCCTCTTCTTCCTCGACAAGGACCTCGCCTCGCGCACGCCGGACGAGTAACGGCCGGTCGGGGCTGACTGGGCCTAGGCCGGCACCACCCACAGGTTGTCGCCCAGCTGACGGCCCAGCGAGACGCGTTCGCCGTTCACCTCCAGCGTGCGTGTCCCGTCCGGCCCCACCTCCACGACCGACAGGTCGTTGCCCGGGATGAGGCTGTGCTGCTCCAGGAACTTCAGCACGTCGTGATCTAGCTCGACGTCCTCGAGCAGTCGCGTGAGCCGTCCGGCGTCGCCAGCCTCCATCGTCGCGACAGACTTCAGATCCGCCCACGCGATGCTCCCGGTGGTGCCGGGGATGGGATTGCCGTGAGGACACGTGGGCTCGCCCTCGAGCTTGGCGAGGATGGCCTCTTCGACCTCCGGCGTCATCACCTTCTCCCAGTCCTCTGCCTGCTCGTGACAGAGGTGCCATGGGATGCCGAGGATGTCGACGAGCATGCGCTCGGCCAGACGATGACGGCGCACGAGAGCTTCCGCTACCTCTATGCCGCGCTGCGTCAAAGTGATGTCGCGCGCGCCCTCCACCGTCACGTAGCCCTCCGCCACCAGACGCTTCACGCCTTCGGAGACGGTCGCGGGAGCGAGCCCCAAGCGTTCGCCTATGCGCGCCTGCAGGACGCGCCGGCCCTCTTCCTTCAGCTCGTATACGGCCTCGAGATACTCCTTCGACGCCGGGTTCAGATCGCGTAGATCGGGCGAGGGGCCGGCCATGGCCCGGATTGTAGTGTCTGCTCGATGGCCCCCTCTAAGGCTCGGAAGCGGCCGAAGCTCCTTCTCCTAGACGGTTACTCGCTGGCGTTCCGCGCCTTCTACGCGCTGCCCGAGGACCTCGCCACGACCGACGGCACGCATACCAACGCGGTCTATGGCTTCACCGCGATGTTGATCAAGCTGCTGCAGGAGCAGAGGCCCGACTACATCGCGTGCTGTCTCGACATGGGCGCGCCGCTGGAGCGAACGGCCGAGTACGCCGACTACAAGAGCAACCGCGGCCAGGCGCCCGACACCTTCTCGTCGCAGGTGCCTCTCATCAGAGAGGTCCTGAAGGTCATGCACATCCCCATATACGAACTGCCCGGCCACGAGGCCGACGACATCATCGCGGGGCTGGCGCGGAGATCGTGCGAGGACGGGGTCGACGTGAAGATCGTCACCGGCGACCGCGACTTCTTCCAGATCGTCGACGACCGCATCCACGTCCTCTACAACAGACGCGGTATCACCGACATCGTCGAGATGGATCCGAAGGCGGTCCAGGAACGGTATGGCGTGCCGCCCGAGAAGTACGTCGACCTGAAGGCGCTCGACGGGGATCCGTCCGACAACCTCCCCGGTGTTCCGGGGGTCGGGACCAAGACCGCCGCCAAGCTCGTGCAGAGATACGGCAGCGCGGAGGAGGCCGTCGCGCACGCGGCGGAGCAGACGCCGAAGCTGGCGGAGAACCTTGCCGCCCACGCCGAGCAGGTGGCGATCAACAAGAAGCTGTCGCGTCTCGTGGAGGTCGAGCTCGAGGACGTGGGGCTGGAGGACCTGAAGATGGGCGGCTGGGATCTCGACGAGGTGCGAGAGCGGTTCCTCTCCCTCGAGTTCAGGACGCTTCTCGAGCGGCTGATGGCCGATCTTCCGGAGGCCGCCGAGGGAGAGGGCGAGCCGTTCGAGTTGGAGGTCCGCGTCTTCGACTCGCCGGCGTTGCTACGCGAGCTGCGGGACGAGTTGGCGGCGCAGGGGCGCGCAGCGGTCGACGTCGTTGCGGGATCCGTCCGCGGGCGGCCCCGGTCGCTGACGTTCGCGTGGGACGACGGTGCGGTGGGTCACGTGCCTATCGGTCGGGGCGGCGTCACGGCGGAAGAGCTGCGCGACGAGCTGCGCGAGGTGTTGGAGTCCGACGAGATCGCCAAGGTCGCGCACGGGGGGCGCGCTCTGACCCTGGGGCTATCCCTGTTGGGGATCCGGCTCGGGGGTCTGCGGTTCGACACGCACATCGGCTCGTACCTGTTGGATCCTGGAGCCCCCGCGTACTCCCTGGTGGAGGTGGCGCGCAAGTACAGCGGCCGCGAGCTGAAGGCGGTGGGGACCGCCGACCGTTCGGCCCCCGAAGGCCAAGGCGCTCTCGATCTCGGGGCCGAGGAGCTCGAGGAGATCGCCGCGGAGGACGCTTGTCTTCGAGCGCTCGCGGTGAAAGAGGTGACCGACGTGGTCGAGCCGGAGCTGGAGCGGCTGGGGATGATCGAGCTCTACCGGACCATCGAGCACCCATTGATCCCCGTGCTCGCGCGCATGGAGGAGGTCGGGGTCAGGGTCGACCTCGATTACCTGTCCGAGATGGCTCGCGACCTCGACAAGCGGATCGGCGTGCTGGAGACCGAGTGCTACGAGCTCGCGGGCGAACGGCTGAACCTGGGGTCGCCAACGCAGCTGCGCGTGCTGCTCTACGACAAGCTCGGGCTGAAGACGAAACGCCGCACGAAGACGGGTCTCTCCACCGACGCCCGCGCGTTGGTCACGCTGGTCGATCAGCATCCCTTCGTCGGCAAGCTGCTCGAATACCGGGAGCTCTCGAAGCTGAAGAACACCTACGTCGACGCGCTGCCGCCGTTGGTGGATCCCGACGATGGCCGCATCCATACGACCTACGACCAAACCGTGGCCGCTACCGGGCGGTTGTCCAGCACCAACCCGAACCTCATGAACATCCCGATCCGAACCGATCTGGGACGTCAGATCCGGCGCGCTTTCGTGCCGGAGGAGGGTCACGTGCTGCTCTCCGCCGACTACTCGCAGATCGAGCTGCGCGTGATGGCGCACCTCTCCAAGGACCCGATCCTGCTAGAGGTGTTCGCCGTTGGCGAAGACGTCCATACGGCAACCGCCTGCCGCATCTACGACATCGACCCGCAGGACCTGACGACGAAGCACCGGTCGGTGGCGAAGATGGTGAACTACGGCCTCGCCTACGGCATGGGCGCTCCCGGCCTCGCCGAACGATTGAACGTGGAGCGCGTGGAGGCCGAAGAGATCATGGACGCGTATTTCGAACAGTTCGGAGGCGTGGCCGACTTCCTCGACGATGTGGTCCGACAGGCGCACCGAGACGGTTTCACCACGACGATGTTTGGCCGCCGCCGCTACCTCCCGGAGCTCGGCAGCGGGAACCCCAGGATGCGCGCCATCGGTGAGCGTCAAGCGCTGAACGCACCGATCCAGGGATCGGCCGCCGACATCATGAAGCTCGCGATGATCGCGGTGGACCGCCGTCTGCGCACCGAAGGACTGCACAGCAAGATGATCCTCACGGTTCACGACGAGCTCGTCTTCGAGGTTCCGGAGCCGGAGAAGGGCGCGGCGGCCGCGCTCGTGGAGCAGGAGATGACGGGCGTCTGCCAGATGGAGGTCCCGCTCGCGGTCGACCTCTCCTTCGGAGAGGACTGGGCGGCCGCGAAGAGCTAGCTGTGGCGAGGCAACTACGCCCCCCGTATACTCCTCCGGCCCCCCTTCGCGGGGGCAAATCTTTGTAGTGGAGGAGGAACCACCTATATGAGCGATCAGCAAGACGGGGCTGCGCAAGCCTCGGAGGGGGCCGAGCAGACGCTCCCCGACGGGCACGGCGGGACCATCACCCGGACCGCGCCCTCCACCTCCGGCGAGACCTACGCCGGCGGCACCATCGTCGAGAACGACGTGGGCGAGTCGATGGAAGACCTCATGGCGGCGATCGAGGCCACCATCAAGCCGTTCAACGACGGCGACCTCATGACCGGCACGGTCGTGAAGATCGAAAAGGACGAGGTCCTGCTCGACATCGGCTACAAGTCCGAGGGCGTGATCCCGCTGCGGGAGCTGTCGATCCGCAACGACGTGGATCCCTCAGAGATCGTCTCGCTGGGCGACCAGTTGGAGACCCTCGTCCTGCAGAAGGAAGACAAAGATGGACGCCTCATCCTGTCTAAGAAGAGAGCGCAGTACGAGCGCGCCTGGGGCAAGATCGAAGAGATCAAGAACGTCGACGGAACGGTCACAGGCCCCGTCATCGAGGTCGTCAAGGGTGGGCTGATCCTGGACATCGGGTTGCGCGGCTTCCTTCCCGCGTCGCTGGTTGAGATGCGCCGCGTGCGAGACCTGCAGCCTTATGTCGGCAAGGAGCTCGAGTGCCGCATCATCGAGCTCGACAAGAACCGCAACAACGTCGTTCTGTCGCGCCGCAAGTTCCTCGAAGAGTCGCAGGCGGAGCAACGACAGGACTTCCTGACCTCGCTCGGCAAGGGCGAGAGGCGGAAGGGTGTCGTTTCCTCCATCGTCAACTTCGGCGCATTCGTGGACCTCGGCGGTGTGGACGGCCTCGTTCACGTCTCCGAGCTGTCGTGGAAGCACGTCGACCACCCCAGCGAAGTCGTAGAGGTGGGGGAGGAGGTCGAC